>DRKU01000212.1 GCA_011051615.1 Gammaproteobacteria bacterium | reverse complement strand
TGCGAGGAGAAGGAACATGGCACCGATGTCATCGTTGCTTTTTCCAGTGCGCAGGACAGTGAGCTGACCACCCTGATCCTCGACCTGGTGCGTACCGCGGCGCGCCGCAAACAGTACGAGCTGTTCTATCAGGATTAGGTTCAGGACAACGACGCGAAACGGGCACCCACGCCGATTTTCATGAATGAGCGAGGAAACGGTACTCAGCGTCGCGCAGCGCACGGGCGCGCACCAGCATGACATCGGCATCCGCCGGTAATGCTGCGTCTTCATCGCCCAGTAGCGCCATGGCCTCGCCGGGTGAGGCGCCTTCATCAATCGCATCGAGCAGGCGCAGGTAAGCTGTCAGGACGCGGATCTGTTGTGCACCCGTGGCGGGTTCGAGTCTGCCTTCACGCCGCAGCCGATGCAGGCGGGCAGCGAGCAGACGACGCGCAGCTTCTACCTGCGCTTCCAGTGGTGCGCGGGTATCGAATCTCAGCGATACATGAAATGCCGTCGCCTGGTTGTCATCGTGGGGCAGTTCCTCGACTACCGACGGCAATTCCCGCCACACAGGGGGATCGGGTAACTGGTCCGCCGGCAGGGCGGGGTCCGGGGGAAAGCGACCCAGGCCCCAGCGCTCACCCATCCAGCATTCGATAAGCAGGGGCTCACCCTCGCCGGGCTCTTCCCCACCGGGTGCCTCACGCCATGCCCGTGGATCCTGGCGCCAGCGGTGAAAGTCCCGGTGTGGCGGTCGGCCGTAGTCATGCTCCAGTGCCCGCCAGGTGGTGATGAACCAGGCATAGTCTTCCCGGTAGGCCACATTACGGCGCAGGAATTCCCATGCCCAGTGTGCCGGAGTGAGTTTTGCCAGCGGCGCGTAGTCGTCGGCTTCACGCCAGTCGGGCAGCGTCACCCCGCATCCGGCAGGGCGATACAGATCGTCCCGTCCCTGAGTTCTACTGCATAGGTCTGCAAGGGTTCGGTGGCGGGTTCCTCTACCGGTGCGCCGCTGCGCAGATTGAAGATTGCGCCGTGTAGCGAGCAGGTAACGCAGTCCCCATGCAGGGCGCCGATGGAGAGAGGTGCATCCTCATGGGTGCAGGTATCGTCGGCGGCAAGGATCTCACCATCGACATTGGCGAGCAGATAGGCATGGCCACCATGCACAACACGCAACATCTGTCCGGGGCGGATGTCGGACAGGCGAGCCACTTCAACCAGATTGTTCATGTCGACCTCGTATTCAGAAAATGCGTCGCAGGATTATACTGCGTGGGTTGTTTTATTCTATTATTAGTAGCGTACAGCATGAGCGGGCTGGTCACGGAACGACGCGGTCAGCGCAGTGTCTGTATTCAGGGACCAATAACAATATCAAACAGCCATGGCTCAGGGTACAGAAAAAAACAGGCGGCCGCGGATAGCCATACTGATGATGGGTGGTGGTGCGCGCGCCGCCTACCAGGTCGGTGTACTCAAGGCCGTGGCGCGCATGCTGCCCGCCGGCGCACCAAGCCCTTTCCGGATCATCTGTGGCACTTCCGCGGGCGCTATCAATGCCGCTTCCATCGCCACCGTGGCAGATGATTACAAGAAGGCAGTCAGGCGACTGGATGCGGTATGGCGAAATTTCCACGTCAACCAGGTGTTTCGCTCCGACGCGCTGGGGATCGCCAGGACCGGCCTGCACTGGATCCTGACGATGTTACTGGGCGGTTACATGCAGCGTGGCCCGGTTTACCTGCTCGATCGCCGTCCCCTCAACCGCCTGCTCAAACGTTATATCAAGATGGACGCCATCGAGGGCCTGGTGGAAAAAGGCGTGCTACATGCCTTCAGTGTCACGGCCTCGGGTTACCAGTCCGGCCAGTCGGTAACCTTTTTCGAGGCGGCGGAAGAGGTAATACCCTGGCGACGCGTGCGGCGCGTTGGCTCACGTGCCCATATCACCTACAAGCACCTCATGGCCTCCTCTGCCATTCCGCTGATCTTCGAGGCCGTGCGAGTGCATCGCGAGTATTTCGGTGACGGCTCCATGCGGCAGATATCCCCGCTCAGTGCACCCATACACCTGGGCGCCGATCGGATCTTCGTGATTGGCAACCGTAAGGAAGATGAAAATACCGGGGAACGGGTGGTAAGCACGTCGCCGCCGACACTGGCGCAGATCGCCGGTCATGCCCTCAACAGTATTTTTCTCGATAGCCTGGAATCGGATCTCGAGCGCCTCGAGCGTATCAATCGTACCGTCGAACTCATCCCGGAGAACGAACGCATCGAACATGGCGGACTAACCCTGCGTCGCGTCGAGAGCCTTCAGGTTTCACCCAGTGAGGACCTTGGCCTCATGGCACAGCCATTCAGCAAGCTGCTGCCATTGCCCGTGAAGATCCTGCTGCGCGGTATCGGTGCCTACCGTGGCGAGGGTTCAGACCTGCTCAGCTACCTGTTGTTCGAGCGCGAGTACTGCCGCGAGCTCATCGCGCTGGGCTTCCATGACACCATGGCCATGGAAGCGGAAGTGCGGGCATTTCTTGAGATAGATTGAACCGTTAACCGGAATCTATTGTGCAGGCATGGTGTGCGCGATGAGATTGGGTTCAATGTTGAGGATTTCTTCGGCATGCCTGCCAATTTCCAGCATCCTCGCCACACCGGGATCCCGGGTTACCTCAATCAGAAAATAGTCCTGCATGAGCCATTGCGACTTTTTGACTTCGTAGGGTTCAAAATATTTCAGCGCGGAATTCAGCGTCGCGCCATCGGCGAGCTTGATAATGTACTGGCCCGGTACTCGTTCAGGCTCGGCGACCGCGGGGGGATTGGTCACCTGGCGTGAGGGATTCGCCCCGTTGCTACATGCCACTGATGAAAGCGATAAAGCGAAAAAAATCGCGATGGCAAACTGTTTTCGAAAGGACATGAATCCACCTATTGCAGCGTTACACTGGCGCTAACGTTGCTTGG
>DRKU01000211.1 GCA_011051615.1 Gammaproteobacteria bacterium | reverse complement strand
GACTTCCAGTTCAGCGGCTACCGGGTGAATTTCTGATGAGGAGAAACCCGGGCATTTCATTTTTATCCCGGCGCAAGGTTTGCGTTTGTCGTCCAGCGACGACCCGACCTGATTCAATCGCGCCGGGGCGGCGCTCCTACGGGGGAGATTCTGTCGGCAAATGTCATGGCGGCTTCTCCCTGCTGGAGCTGATCGTGGTGATCGTCATCATCGGCATCATCGCCGGACTCACCACACGCTTCCTGGGCGATACGGTGTCGGGTTATGTCACGACCTCCATCTATGACCAACTGGCGCGCAGTGGCCGTCTGGCGGTAGAACGTGTCAATCGAGAACTGCGCAATGCAGCACCCAACACCATTCGGGTCTCAGGCAACTGCATCGAGTTTCTGCCGCTGGTGGCCTCGGCCAGCTACCAGGACCAGGCTGTCACCTACGCCGCGACCAGCACCGCCTCCATACCCGCACCGATCCTCAACATCAGCGCGGCCAGCGATCGCTGGGACGTCTTCGATCTGAGCTTCACCCCCGTAGCGGGGACGAACTATTACCTGCTCATCTACCCCTATGGCCCGGGCAGCGGTGCCGGTGATCCCTACCAGGGGACCAACCCCGGGCCGCTGGTCGGTTTTCAGACCATCGATACCGGCACTGCGCTGCCTGCCGGGGTTACACGTGTGCAGGCGGGTGCCAGCCATCGTTTTCTGCGCCATTCACCGGTACGCCGCCTGTATATCGCCACGCAGCCAGTGAGCTTCTGCGTACTTGGCAACCAGTTGCTGCGTTACGCCAACTACGGCCTGCAGGCCGTGCAACCGGTACCGCCACCGGCAGGTAGCGCCCAGGTGCTGGCCACGGAGATCCAGACCACAGATCCTGACATCCCCTTTACCGCGGCCTTCCGCTACCAGTCTGCCAGCCTGGTACGCAACAGCGTGGTAGCACTGGATTTTCGCTTCATGCGCAACGATGCGCGGGGCAATGCCAACTGGGTACGCCTGTATCACGAAGTGGAGGTGGCCAATGTTCCCTGAGCGAGGCAGAACGATCCGCTGCCAGCGGGGCCTGAGCCTGCCCGCCATGCTGGTGATCATCGTCATCCTCGGTATCGTCAGCGCCGGGCTGGTACGCCTGACCGCCACCTCGCAGGTGGCAG
Organism: Gammaproteobacteria bacterium; assembly: GCA_011051615.1. Lineage (GTDB taxonomy): Bacteria > Pseudomonadota > Gammaproteobacteria > CAMYNG01 > CAMYNG01 > HyVt-448. The sequence goes on along the minus strand of DRKU01000211.1, from coordinate 4,879 downwards.
TGGGCTACGAGATCCTTTCCCTGCGCGCCTGGGAAGCCGCCGAGGCCGGGGGGCAGAACGCCATGGCGCAACTGTTTCCCCTCAATGGGGGGGGCGCAGTATGCGGTACCCTGAACCTCACCTTTGGCGCCGGCAATCTCAACGGCTGCACTGTCACCGTAAGCTGTGCCGGGCCGGTAAGTTTCGACAACCACGATATGTATACCCTGACCAGCACGGCCAGCTGCGTAGCCAGCGAGGCAGTCGCTTCACGAACCTTGAAAATCGGGGCGCGTTCACCATGACCGTTGATTGTATCCACCGACACTCCTGTCCTCGCCAGCGCCTGCTGTGGCAGGCGCTGGGCCTGGTCCTCCTGCTGGCACTGGCGCCAGTGGCCCCCGCCGCGCTGCTCATGCACCTGCCGCTGGACAACAATCTCAACGATGTCTCGGGCAATGGTAACAACGCGAGTTTCCCGGGTGGTAATGAAAACCCCTCGTTTGCCAACGCTGCCATCAACCAGGGTCTGAGATTCGATGGCAACAACGACTACATCAGCGTCGCCGATTTCAATCCCGGCAGCACCTTTTCCGTGGCCCTGTGGGTCCGGCTCAGGGACATTGACAATCTCGACACCTATATCGAGCATGTGCGCACCAACCGGCGCAACGATTTCTTCCTTGGCTACGATCGCGCGCAGGATCAATTGTTCGTCGAACTGGAGGACACCAACACCACCGAAGGTGGCGCCTGCGGCGACCCCAAATTCTGTACCGGCATCCGTCTCACCGATGATCGCTGGTACCACATTACGGTGACCGTAACGCCGACGACCCTCAACGTGTATATCGACGCGGAGCTGGCCTATAGCGTCAACCATAGTACGACCGTCAGTTTCGATCCCGGTATCTGGCTCATCGGTGGCGACTCGGACAACAACCCCTTCCAGCAGCCCGAGACCGACTATACCGAGGGCCGCCTCGACGATATCCGCGTCTACAACCATGAGCTCAGCCAGGCCGAAGTCAGCGCGGTGATTGGCCTGCGCGGCTGGTGGCGGCTGGACGACTGTACCTGGACCAGCGGCAGCGCGGTGGCCGATAGCAGCGGTAATAACGTCGACGGCACGGTCATGGGCACCCTTGCCCGCGGTGTGGGCCAGATCTGCGGCGCCGCGACCCTGCCAGGCAACGATGCCGACTACATCGATATTGCCAACAATGCCTTGCTCAATATCAGCGATGAGCTGACGGTCATGACCTGGATCCGGCCCGATACCCTGCCCAACAGTGGCCTCATGACCATTGGCTCCAATGACTGGAACTACGAGTTCCATATCAATTCTGCCGGACGCATCTACTGGTGGTGGAACGATGCCGGCGGCACGGTACATACCCTGACCAGCTCCAGCACCCTGAGTGCCGGCAACTGGTACCACGTGGCGATCGTCTACTCGCAAAGTGGGGGATTTCAACGTATTTACATCAACGGCCGCCAGCGTGGCAGCAGCAACCGCAATGAGGCCCTGCGCCTGTTCAACGGGCCACTGCAGATCGGTGCCGACCAGGGTTTTTCCGGGCGTAACTTCGACGGCCTCATCGATGAATTCAAGGTCTTCAATCGTGCGCTCACCGGCGAGGAGATCGACGACTACTTCAAAAACCCCGATCCCATACCGCGCACCTGCCCGGTATGTGGTGGCGCCGGCGGCAACCTGATCGCCTGGTACGCCCTGGATGAAACCGCCTGGACCGGTGCCGCCGGAGAGGTCATCGATGGCAGCGGTAACGGCAACAATGGCCAGGCCGTGGGCACGAACGTGGACACCAATGACGTCGCACCGGTCGTGGCCGGTAACCCCGGCACCTGCCGCTATGGCGAGATCCCGGCCAACAGCAGTCGTAATATCTACCAGGCCGTGGATACCGGCGTGGACATCGACGATACCGTGGGCAGCGTCGGTACCATTACGCTGTGGTACAAGAGCAACGCAAACTGGCGTCGTGGTGGCGATCGCATGCTGCTCGATGCCTCGCGCGCCGGCAGTGACAACAAGTATTTCTTCCTTGCCCTGCGCGACAACGGGCGCCTGCGTTTTGGCCTCGAGGACTCTGCCGATCGTGATTTCCGTTTCGATTCGTCCCGCTTCAGTTTTGCTGCCGGTACATGGGTGCATCTGGCAATCACCTGGGACCTGAGCACGCGGCGCATGCAGATCTTCGTCAATGGCGGAAGTCCCCGGCAATACAACGTCCCCGGCAATACCACCGGCATAATCGGCGAACTGAACAGCCTGTACCTGGGGGATAATCGCAGCACCTACATCGTCGGTGGTATGACGGGCAACTCCGCCAATGGCAGTATCGACGAGGTGCGTATCTACAACGTGGTGCGTACGCGCGCCGAGATCCAGAACGAGATGACGCTCACGCATCCGTGTACCGCGGGTGGCCTCGATCACCTGCTCATACAACATGATGGCAGTGCACTTACCTGTCAGCCGGAGAACGTTACGGTGCTGGCCTGCGCCACGGCGGATTGCTCTACTCTTTTCACCAACCCGGTGGACGTGACCCTTTCCCCTCCCGGCTGGGTGGGTGGCGACAGCCAGACCATCCTCAATGGCACCACCACGTTCCAGTTGCGCCGTACCACCCCGGGCATCGTCACCCTTGACGCACAGGCCACCAATCCCGTGGCAACCGGTGCCACGGTGTGCGCCAACAGCGGCGCCGGGGACACCAGTTGCACGCTGGAATTCTTCGACAGCGGTTTCGTCTTCGACGTCACCACGCCACAGACCAGTTGCCAGGCCTCGCCCCAGGTACTGGTGCGCGCGGTACGCAAGGACATCACCACGCAACAATGCGTACCGGCCTTCTCCAATCGCAGCGGGGTACCGGTGGCCTTCAGCCATGCCTGGGTCAATCCGTCCAGTGGTACCATCAGCCCCGTCGTAAACAGTGCGGGCACCGACTACACGCTACCCGCCACCGTACCGCTTGATTTCGATGTCAACGGCGAGGCGCCGATCACGGTGCGCTACAACGATGCCGGCGATATCGCGGTGACCGCCACCTTTACCGGCACGGGGGCGGAGGCCGGGCTGGTCATGACAGGTAGCGACAGTTTCGTCACTATTCCCGACCACTTCTACGTCTTTGCGCCGGATCCGGCCAGCGCCTGCGCCAGTAATGACGTGGCATGCAGCCTGTTCCGCAAGGCCAGCCAGAACTTCGACCTTACCGTGCGCGCGGCCTGTGCCGACAACAGCGTCACGCCCAACTTCCAGCTCAATGGCATTGTTCTCACCCATGACAATACCGCGCCCAATATTGCCGAGGGCTCCATCGCCGTGACCAGCGCCAATATCACCGCCGCGGGTGAAGTCACCGTTTCACAGTCGGTCAGTGAAGTGGGTGTATTTACCTTCACCGCGACACCACCGGTGGTCAGCAATCCCGCCAGTCCATATTTTGGGCTGACGCTCAACGGTGGTACCAGTGCTTACATTGGCCGCTTTTCGCCCGATCACTTCAGCATCAGCGGCAGCGCTCTCACCAATCGCCGCGATATCGCCGGGTGTAGTGATGGTTTCACCTACATGGACGAAAACTTTGGCATCGATTTCACGCTCACCGCCCTGAATGGCGGCAACGTGGTCACACAGAACTACAGCGGCGCCTTTGCCCTGCTCGACCCGTCGGTAATGACGAACTTCAATTTTGGCGCTACCGACGGCAGCAGCAATCTCACCGCGCGCCTGGGTGCCGCCACCAGCGGCGCCTTTAATAACGGCAGCGCATTGGTCGCTGGCCAGTTCCAGCTTGCCCGTCAGACCGTTCCCGATGGTCCTTTCGATCCCCTGAGCGTCGGCGCGCTGCCGACGGACAGCGATGGCGTGACCCTGCTCGCCACGGATCTGGATCTCAGTCTTGCTGGATCACCTCCTGCAACGCACCAGGCGTTGGGCAACACCGCCATCCGTTTTGGCCGACTGTTCGCGGAGAATGCCTACGGCTCGGAATTTCTTCCCCTTGCCATGCCGGTCCAGGCACAGTATTTCAGCGACATCAACAACGGTTTCGTGCTCAACGGCGGCGACAACTGCACCACGCTGGCAGTGAGTGATCTGACCCTGTTCAACAACGTGGAATCGGGCCAGACGGATGGGGATATTCAGATCACGGCGGGCAATACCACCACGGCTACGTTGACCGATGGCAATGGCATCGTTGCAGGAAGCCAGTTCGGTAACGGCGATGCTGGCCTGCGTTTCTCGGCGCCCAATGTCGCCGGCTATACGGATGTGGATGTCAGCGCCGCTGGCGTGCCATTCCTGATGTTCGACTGGGACAATGACGGCAATCACGATAACAACCCGCCCACGGTACGCGCCACCTTCGGCACCTGGCGCGGCGATGATCGCATCATCTACAAGCAGGAATGTTTTGGCCTGAATCCCCCGGCGGCGTGTCCCTGAAGACAGGAACGCGGAGCGAGTTACGAGGGTCAATTCTCAAATTGCGCTTGCAGGCTCCCGCTCAGGGTGGTCCGAACTCCTCCTGGCCGGGTTGGGGTGCCTGCGGCGGCAAAGCCCTGATGGATTCCCTGGCCCCGAACAGGGCGCGAGCGACATCACTCAACGCTGATCGACGACGTGACGATCCCCGCCTCGTTACTCGCTACTCGCCTCTCGCCACTGACCTAAATACGTGTTCCAAATTCCACTACGGTTTACAGACATCAGGCTCTCACCGGGGCGGCGTTTACGGACCGTCAACCGCAGGGACGACGTGCAGGAAGCACTAGTGTCGCGAGAGGGCAGGAGAAGGTGAGACCGGGAGGTCGAGAAGCTGGCCTGGGCCACGCCCGGAGCGACTGCGGCTGTCGAGCG
>DRKU01000210.1 GCA_011051615.1 Gammaproteobacteria bacterium | reverse complement strand
GTGGCAAGGTGCCGGACAACTGGCAACCCTGAACGCCACCCTCAGGCCGTGCGATCGAGGCGGTGCAGGAGATAGATCAGTTCGGCCTCACCTTCACTGAGTCCGCAATTCTTCACCAGTTCCGTCACACCCATGCCCTGGTGCACCAGGCTGATGGCCTGGTCGTAGGACTGGTTGGCGGCATCATAGAGATCGAGCTGGTCCTGGCGTTCGGCCAGGTTGCGCTGGCGGCGCTCGATTTCCAGCACGCGCTGCCCGACACCGCGCGCCGCGGCGGTAAGGGCACGGAAATCACGATGCAGGTGGGCGAGCTGTTTGTCCTGGCGGCGGCGATAGCGCAGGGCGAGCATCAGGAACCAGCCGGCAAACAGCAACATCAGGCCGCTGGCGGCGGGCAACATCAGGGGGCTGGAGAAGAGTTCGCTCACTGGGGTCATGCGGCCTCCCGGCGCTCAGGCGTATTCATCGATATGGGGCTTGTCATCATCCTCGTCCCGTCTGGCAGGTTTGTCCTTTTCTTCCTGCTCCTTCTTCGGCTGCCGCCGGGGCGGCTGCCGACTGTCCCTGACGGGTCGAATGGGCCACGTCGGGCCCGGCGGATTGGTGCTTCCGATCTCGGCCATGGCACGTTACGTTCCGCAGGTGGACGCCGGCGCTAGAGGGCGGCGACCTCCTCCCATTCTTCCTCGTTGAGCAACTTGTTGACATCGACGAGGATCAACAGTTGATCACCGCGACTGCTGACACCGCGGATGTACTTGGAGCTTTCGTCGTTGCCGACATTGGGGGCGGTCTCGATCTCGTCTTCCGACAGGTCCACCACTTCCGCGACGCTGTCGACGAGGATCCCCACCACCTGGTTCTCGGTTTCGATGATGACGATGCGCGTGTTGTCGTCGGCTTCCTTCTCCGGCAGGGCAAAGCGCTTGCGCGTGTCGATGACGGTGACCACGTTGCCGCGCAGGTTGATGATGCCCAGCACGAAGTCCGGCGCACCGGGTACCGGCGCGATCTCGGTCATGCGCAGGACTTCCTGCACGCGCATCACGTTGATGCCGTACTTTTCGTTCTCGAGAAAGAAGGTCACCCACTGGGTTACCGGATCATGCCCTGCCTCAGCTGCACTGCTCATGTTCATGTCTCCTTCAAAGCGCTATTTCCACACAATTTGTGTCGTCAAAGGTTCGACACCGGGCGCCGTCAGCCCCTGATGATGCACGTTCTGTACCATTCCCGCCGCCGGCACGACCCAGGTCCGCTAATCGAAGCCCTCACCGAGCCGCGCGGCGAAGACCGCGCTGTCCAGCAGGGCGCACATCTCGTCCACCAGCGTCCCCGCGATCCACGGGCGGCTGGGACGGGTCTCACGCCAGCGCACCGCGCCCGGCTGCAGGGTGATGACCTCGCCGACGCTGTCACAGGCCAGACCCCAGCGTCCCTCGTCGATGAGCACAATGCGCGTCACCCGCTCCAGCGGATCGGCAGGCAGGCGCACCAGGACCTTGTCGGGCAGCACCAGGCGTGCGGTATCCACCACCGGCACGTTGTTTTCCAGATAACGCGCCAGACCCAGGTAGAAATCCGCGTGGCCGGGCATGGCAGTGAGTTCCTCGGGCCATTCCAGCACCCCGGCCAGCTCGATGAGCGGCACCGCCAGAGTCAGGCCACCGGCATGGAACAGCAGGGCCTGAAACGGGGCGTCGGCCCACTCGGGGGGACGGTAGTCCGGTGCCAGTATCGCCGTGGGTGCGGCCTCCTCGGCAACGGGGACCGCGATCTCGGCAGGCGTCTCCTCCGGGATCTCGACGGGTGTCTCGGCGGGCATCTCGTGGACGACCTCCGCGGGACGCGCCTCGGCCACTTCGGTCTCCGTTTCGGTGACCGTCTCCACTTCCGGCTCGCGCAACAGGGCATCGAGAAACAGGCCGAGGGCCAGTTTCTGGTCGACGACGGTGGCGGTGTCTTTCTTGCTCATGGGCGGCGACTCTCTCTATTTCACCAGGCTCAGGCGCGGCTCGCGATCCTCACCCAGCAGGCTGTCGAGCAACTCGGCATAGGCGCGTGCGCCCCGCGACGCGGGCTGCCACAACGACAGCGGCACGCCCTTGCGCGAGGCCTCGCGAAAACGCGTGTCGACCGGGATCACCGCGCGCCACACGTGTTCGCCATGCTGTTCGCGCAGGGCGCGCAGGCTCTCGATGGAAGCGCGCGTACGGCGATCGAACAGTGTCGGGACGATGGTGTATGGCAGCGGCTGCTTGCGCGCGCGGGTGATCATCGCCAGCGTGCGCACCATGCGTTCGAGGCCCTTGAGGGCGAGAAACTCCGTCTGCACCGGAATGAGCAGGTTCTCGCAGGCCGCCAGGGCGTTGACCATCAGGATCCCCAGCAAGGGGGGACAGTCCAGCAGGACGAAATCATATTGCTGATCCAGCCCGGCCAGGGCATTTGCCAGTACCAGGCCCTTGCCCTCCTGGCTGCCCAGCTGGCGATCCAGCGTCGCCAGGGCGGTGGCCGCCGGCAGCAGATCGAGCCCTTCGTGGGCGGTGCGGCGAATGATGCCCGGCGGCAGGCGCGCCAGCTCATCGCGGTTCATTTCGAACAGGGCATAGACGCTCTGTTCGATGGTGTCGGGATCGTGGCCGAAGTACACCGACATGGAACCGTGGGGATCCAGATCCACCAGCAGGGTGCGCAGACCACGCCCCACCAGATGACCGGCAAGCGTCACCGCGGTGGTAGTCTTGCCCACTCCACCCTTCTGGTTGGCCACCGCCCACACGTGCATGGCTAGCCCCCCGCCGCGCCGGCAGCCGCGTCGGTTCCCGTCGGGGCGGCTTCCTGGCCCATGTCGGGATCGATGATATTCATACGCCGTGCATTGCGGTCGGCGAGGATGACAATGGCGACGCGACGATTGCGTCGCCGCCCCGTGGCACTGCCGTTGTCAGCCAGCGGGCGAAACTCGCCGAAACCGATGGCGGCGAGACGCTCGGGGGCAACACCGGCATCCATGAACAGGCGCACCACGCTGGCCGCGCGCGCCGCCGACAGCTCCCAGTTGGACGGGTAGATGGTGTTGCGAATGGGAATGTTGTCGGTGTGACCCTCGACCTCGATATAGTTGGGCAATGTAGCCAGTTCATGCGCCAGCTTCTCCAGCGCCGGGATCGCCTGTGAATTGAGCTCGGCACTGGCCACTTCGAACAGCAGACGGTTGTCCATCTCGATCTTCACCCACAGCTTGTTGCGCGTCACCTTGACCAGGTTCTGATCGATGAGCGGCGCCAGGGCCTGGGTGACGCGTTCGGAGATCTCCGCCATGCGCGCCTCGGTGGGCACCGCGGGTTTGGGGGGCAACTGAATATGCGCAGGCTCGGCGCTCTTTCCCACGGCACCGGACGGCTCGGCGGTCTTGCCCACGTTGATGGGTTGCGGCGACTTGGGCGGTGTCTTGAAGGCTGCCACCAGGGTATCGGACAGCACGCGATACTTGCCTTCATTGATGGAGGAGATGGAGTACATGACGACGAAAAAGGCAAACAACAGGGTAATGAAGTCCGCGTAGGACACCAGCCAGCGCTCGTGGTTCTCATGGTGTTCTGCGCGTCTGCGGCGGGCCATGGGCAGTTACCGCAGGTAACCAAGCAACTTGGTTTCGATGTTGCGCGGATTCTCGCCTTCGGCGATGGAGGCCACACCCTCAACGATCATGTCACGGTAACGTGTTTCGTCATGCACGACGTTGCGCAGCTTGTTGGCCAGCGGCAGAAAGAGGAGATTGGCGGCGCCAACCCCGTAGATGGTGGCGACGAAAGCCACCGCGATACCACTGCCAAGACGACTGGGATCGGAGAGATTGCCCATGACATGGATCAGGCCCATGACGGCACCGATGATACCGATGGTGGGGCTGTAGCCGCCCATGCTCTCGTACACGCGTGCCGCGGCCAGATCGAATTCTTCACGCGTACCGATGTCCACGTCGAGGATCTGGCGGATCGCTTCGGGTTCACTGCCGTCGATGAGTAGTTGCAGTCCCTTGCGCGCAAAGGGATTGTCTTCGTCTTCTTCGATGCTTTCCAGGCCGAGCAGACCTTCCTTGCGCGCAATGTTGCTCCAGCCAACGATCTTCTGGATAGTGGCGGCGGCATCGAGCTTCGGTGGCACGAAGGCCCATGCGACGATACGCAGGGCACGCAGAAAGACCGTCATGGGGGATTGCAACATGACCGCCCCCACGGTGCCGCCGAAGACGATAAGCATGGCCGGGCCATTGACTAGCGTGTCGGCGTGACCGCCTTCGAGAAACTGCCCAAGCAGGATGGCAGTGAGTCCGAAGACCAGGCCAAGAACACTGAGGATGTCCATGACTCAGACGCTCCTGGCAAGTGCGGGACCGATCTCCGACAGGGGCAGGATCTTGCGCGTCAGGCCCGCCTCGGCAACCGCGGCGGGCATACCGTAGACCACACTGGTAGCCTCGTCCTGTGCCCAGATCTCCGAGCCACCCTTGTGCAGCATGCGTGCACCTTCACGTCCATCGGCCCCCATGCCGGTGAGTACCACCGCCAGCACCGAGTCCGGGTACACGCGCGCCACCGAGCCGAAAGTCAGATCGACGCAGGGCTTGTAGGTCATGTCGGGGCGTCCATCGCTGACGTGGATCACCAGCTTGCCGCCGTTCTTCTCCACGTGCATCTGGTGACCACCCGGGGCGAGATAGGCCGTACCTGGCTGAGGTTCATCACCGTCCGCCGCATGGCGCACCTTGATCTTGCACAGGGCATCGAGGCGCGCGGCAAAAGCGGGCGTAAACGATTCCGGCATGTGCTGCACCAGCAGGATGGGCAACGGGAAATCCGCGGGCAATGCAGTGAGCACGGCCTGCAGGGCCACCGGACCACCAGTGGAGGTACCAATGACCACCAGCTTGAACGGCGAGGAGGAAGAGCGCGTCGCCAGTGGGGGCGCGGCGGCAGGTTTCGTTGCGGTTGCGCTGCCCGGTGCAGCAGTCGGCGCCGCGGCCGGTGCGGCGCTCGGTGCCGGAGCGGGCCGCGGTACGCCGCCGAGGCCAAGCTGGCGCACGCGCTGGCACAGGGTGCGCCTGGCTTCCTCGCGATCCTTGGAGATGTCTTCGAAGCGCTTGGGCAGAAAATCCACGGCACCGGCATCCAGTGCATCGAGCGTGGCACGCGCACCGTCTGTAGTCAGGGAGGAGAACATGATCACCGGCGTCGGCGTACTGGCCATGATCTTGCGCACTGCGGTGATGCCGTCCATGACCGGCATCTCGATGTCCATGGTAACCACATCGGGTTTCAGTGCCGCCACCTGGTCGATGGCCTGCTGACCGTTCTCTGCGGTACCAATGACCTCGATCTGCGGATCGCTCTCGAGCATTTCGCTGACACGACGCCGAAAGAAACCCGAGTCATCGACCACCAGAACCTTGACCGTCATAGTACTCCTTCCTCAACACCGGGCAGGTACCCGGCATCCATGCATTATTTCCGTTTAACCGTTTCCTGTACTAGAAGCGCCTGCCATATGCGCGTAGCAGGCCAGGCACATCGAGAATGATGGCAATGGCGCCATCACCCGTGATGGTCGCACCGGCCAGACCCTGGGTGCCGTGCAACATTTCACCCAGTGGCTTGATCACTACTTCTTCCTGGCCGATGAGTTCATCGACGATGAAGCCCACGCGCTGGTTGCCGATATGCACGACCACCACGTGTCCTTCCTTCGGCAGTTCGTCCGAACTGCGGTTCTTTATCAGCCACTGAGTGAGCGAGAACAGCGGCAAGGTCTTTTCACGCACCAGTACCACCAGTTGACCATCGACCACGTTGGTCTGGGTCAGATCGAGATGGAAGATCTCGCTGACGTTGACCAGCGGCAGGGCAAATAACTGGTTTTCCAGTTTCACCATCAGGGTCGGCATGATGGCCAGCGTGAGTGGCACCTTGATGCTCAGGCGACTGCCCTTGCCCAACACGGAATCGATTTCCACCGTGCCGTTGAGCTGTGCGATGCGGGTCTTGACTACGTCCATCCCGACGCCACGCCCGGAGATATCGGAGATCTCGTCCTTGGTGGAGAAACCGGGCATAAATATCAGGTTGTAACAGTCCTTGTCGTCCAGTCGTGCTGCGGCCTCGGCATCCATGAGGCCCTTTTCCACTGCCTTGCGGCGCAGTACCTCGGCATCCATGCCCTTGCCATCGTCCTCGATGGTCAGAAGGATGTGATCGCCTTCCTGTGCCGCGGCGAGCACCACGTGCCCGGTACGCGGCTTGCCCGCCGCCTCGCGTTCGTCCGGCACTTCGATACCATGGTCCACGGCATTGCGCACCAGGTGAACCAGGGGATCGGATAGTGCTTCCACCAGGTTCTTGTCCAGATCGGTGTCTTCACCCATGAGTTCCAGCTTGATCTCTTTTTTCAGGCTGCGAGCCATATCCCGCACCACGCGCGGAAAACGGCCAAAGACCTTTTTGATGGGCTGCATGCGCGTCTTCATCACCGACAGTTGCAGGTCGGCAGTGACAACATCCAGGTTGGCGACGGCCTTGAGCATTTCTTCGTCTTCGGCGCTGCTGCCAAGACGCGCAATGCGATTGCGCACCAGCACCAGTTCACCCACCAGGTTCATGATGTCATCGAGACGGCTGGTGTCCACGCGCACCGTCGTCTCACCCTGAACGGCGGGCTTGTCCTTCTTGTCACCCTTCGCCGCCGGTTTGGCCTCGGCACCGGCAGCAGGTTTCTTTGCTTCCTTCGGTGCGTCCTTTTTCGCCGCCGGCTTCTTCGCAGCTGGCTTCTTCGCCGTAGCTTTCTTCGCTGCTGCTTTCGTAGCCGGGGCTTTCTCTGCGGCAGGTTTCTTCGCCGCGGGCGCCTCACCTGCCGGGTTCGCCGGGGCGGCGCTCTCGGTGCCGACGACCTTGTCGGGCTCAAACTTGCCCTTGCCATGCAGCTCGTCGAGCAGGGCCTCGAATTCCTCTTCGCTGATCTCGTCGCTGTCACCACCGGCGGCGGGTGACGCGGGTGCTTCTGCCGCAGGGCTCGTCTGGGAGGTGTTCTCAGTGCTGCCAACGACCTTGTCGGGCTCGAACTTGCCCTTGCCGTGCAACTCGTCGAGCAGGGCCTCGAATTCGTCTTCGCTGATCTCATCGCTGGCAGCGGACGAGCTGTCAGTGGCGGGAGAGTTCTCGGCGATGCTGGCGGTATCGGGTTTCTCCAGCGCATCGAGCAGGGCCTCGAATTCCTCATCGGTAATGCTGTCGCTGTCACCACCGGAAGCCGCATCGGCAGCTGGCGCTTCGTCGGCCGGTGCCGGCTCCGCTGCCGCCTCGGCCGGGGCAGGCTCGGTATCATCCTCTGCGGGGGCGGCATCTTCACCGGCAATGATGCGCTCCAGGCCTTCGATCAGGGCCGGGTCGGCGGCCTCCGGTTCTTCCTCGGCACGCAGGGCCTCGAACTGCGCATTGAGCACGTCGAGCACCGGCAGGATCGTATCCATGAGCGTGGCATCCACCTGGCGTTCGCCATTGCGCAACAGGTTGAAGACATCTTCGGCGCGGTGGCACACGACGACCATGGGCTCCACGTTGAGGAAGCCCGCACCACCCTTGATGGTATGGAAACCCCGAAACACGGCATTGAGCAGGTCCATGTCGTCCGGACTGTTCTCGAGATCAACCAGTTGCTCGTTGAGCTGCTCGAGGATCTCGCCCGCTTCGATCAGGAAATCCTGTAGTAATTCGTCATCCACTTCTCAACTACCTGTCAGTGAGCGTAAACCACCTAAAAACCCAGACTGGAGAGCAGGTCATCGACTTCGTCCTGCCCGGAAACCACATCGGACACCACGTCATCGACACCCGGTACCACCGGACCCTCGGCCTTGATACTCTTCCCGCCCTGCGCTTCCTTTTCTTCACCGCGGCGCTCCAGGCCAGGGGCGCCGGCGAGCTTGATGAGCGATACCAGGTTGGACTCCACGTCTTCCACCAGGGTTATGACCTTCTTGATCACCTGCCCGGTCAAATCCTGAAAATCCTGCGCCATGAGCACCTCGGTAAGATTGTTCTTGATGCGTCCCACCTGTTCCCTGTTTCGGGCAAAGAAACTGCCGATACGCGGCGACAGCTTGCGGAACTCGTCAGCACTCATCTGCCGGCTGGTAAAACGCTGCCAGTCACTGGCCATGGACTCGGCACTCTTTTCCAGTTCTTCGCACAGCGGGATCGAGTCCTCGATGGCATTGAGCGTGGTATTCGCCGCCTTGTCGGTCATGGCAATGACATAGTTGAGACGCTCGCGGGCATCGGGAAACTCCTTGTCCGCAATATTTGCCAGGCGCGCGTCGAGTTGAAAACTGTTCATAGCGTCGTGTAACTGGCGCGTCAGCTTGCCCACTTCGATGAACAGGCTCGACTCACGCAAATTGGCCAGCTCATCGATCATCGCTTCCACGCCTGCCTCGTTGCCATTTTCGATCTCCCGGACCAGCTTTCTGGCAAATTCGAGGCTGGAGGAACCCACCACCGTTTTTTGTTCTTTATCCATCGCCATATATTTCCGGTATTACAACTAGCCTTCGATCCGCTCGAAGATCTTGTCGAGCTTTTCCTTCAGGGTCTGAGCCGTGAAGGGTTTGACGATGTAACCGTTGACACCGGCCTGGGCGGCCTCGACGATCTGCTCACGTTTCTGCTCGGCGGTTACCATCAGAACGGGAAGGTCCTTGAGCTTGGCGTCGGCGCGCACCGCCTTGAGCAGATCGATACCCTGCATGCCGGGCATATTCCAGTCGGTAACCAGAAAATCAAAATCCCCTGTCTGCAACATCGGCAGAGCCGTCTGGCCATCATCGGCCTCCTGGGTATTGGTAAACCCCAGGTCACGCAGCAGGTTCTTGATGATTCTCCTCATGGTGGAAAAATCGTCCACAATGAGAATTTTCATGTTCGTGTCCACAAGCTTCCTCCGTTCGAGCTGGCTTTCTGGTGCCATGGCGCCGACGACGCGCACAAACACACGGTTCCGGGTGGGACTCGGCCCAACCTCCTTATCGGCAGGTGCCCGAATCTCTTAAGAAAAATGGAAAAGCGCGATGTCGGCGCGCGGGATGGAACAATTCCCTGCTGCGAAACAGGTTTTTTTGCAAAAACAGGGGCTTGTGGCGGGGTGGGAAACGGCCGGTGTTCAGCTCTCGCGGTTGGCCATGCGGGCCTGGAGACGGATCACCGCCTGGCTGTGGATCTGGCTGACGCGTGATTCGCTGACGCCCATGACGGCACCGATCTCGCGCAGGTTGAGCTCCTCGTCGTAATAGAGGGCCATGACCAGGCGTTCACGTTCCGGCAGGCCGGCAATGGCCTCGGCCAGCAGGCGGCGCAGATCGTCACGATGCATGCCGTCGAGCACACCGGGGGCGTTGTCGGACATGTTGTCGAGCATGGAATCCTCACCATTGCCCATGTCCTCGAAGCTGAGGATCTTGTTGGAACTGGCGTCCTGCAGGATAGCGTAGTATTCCTCGAGGGTGATATCCAGCGCCTCGGCGATCTCGTGGTCGCGCGCATCGCGACCGTGCAGGTTTTCGATCTCACGCACGGCCTCGGCCACCATGCGCGACTTGCGATGTACCGATCGCGGTGCCCAGTCGTTCTTGCGGATCTCATCGAGCATGGAACCGCGGATGCGAATACCCGCATAAGTTTCGAAACTGGCACCCTGCCCCTCGTCGTAATTGCGCGAGGCCTCGAGCAGGCCAATCATGCCGGCCTGGATCAGGTCTTCGAGTTGCACACTGGCCGGCAGGCGGTTGATCAAATGGCATGCTATACGCTTCACCAGCGGTGCATGCTGTGTCACGATATCGTCATAGAATGCCGGCTGAGCCGTGGCATACATTGCCAAGCCATTCATGGCATCACCTCCGCATCAGGCAGGTTCCCCTGTACTAAACGCTCTACAAAGAATTCGAGATGACCGCCGGCCGCTTTCGGCAGGGGCCACTTGTTGGTTTTTTCCGCCAGGTTACGAAACGCCGTGGCGGCACGGCTGCGAGGAAAGGCCTCGACTACGGCACGCTGCTTGCGTACCGCCTTGATCAGGTATTCGTCACGTGGCACATGGCCCATGAAGTCCAGCGCCACGTCGAGAAAACGATCGGTGACGCGGGTGATCTTTTCGTACACCTCGCGCGCTTCCTGGGCACTGCTCACCATGTTGGCCAGCACATGAAAACGGAACACGCCATGCTCGCGGTTGAGCAGTTTGATCAGCGCATAGGCATCGGTGATCGAGGCCGGCTCATCGCATACCACGATAATGACTTCCTGCGCGGCGCGGGTGAAACTGACCACGCTGTCCGAGATCCCCGCTGCGGTGTCCACAAGCAGGACATCGACATTGAAGGACAGCTCACTGAAGGCGCGAATGAGGCCCACATGTTGCGCCGGTGAGAGTTCTGCCATTTCCTGCACCCCCGAAGAGGCAGGGATAATCTTCAGACCGGCGGGACCATCGACCACGACTTCTTCCAGGGTCGCGTCACCATTGAAGACATCGTGCAGATTGGCGCGTGGCTGAATACCCAGCAGCACATCGATATTGGCGAGACCAAGATCGGCATCCATTATCAGCACATCCTTTCCGGCATTACTCATGGCCATGGCGAGATTGACCGAGACGTTGGTCTTGCCAACGCCGCCCTTG
>DRKU01000209.1 GCA_011051615.1 Gammaproteobacteria bacterium | reverse complement strand
TCTTGTTAAATACCGCAGAGACCTGAAGCCCTGTTGGATCTCTATACCCAATGGGATCGGAACGAACATACTGAATAAGTATTAAGCCCGCCTGCCAACCCAATCGGATCACTACTCACAAACCGACCCACCTGCGGGTCATACCTCCAACCAAACCGGTTGACTTGCACTTACAAGTTGAATTCACGGTTGTGTATAATCACACGTAGTTACGCTGACCGGAAACCCGAAGTATAGCCTTTGGCCGAATTCTTGCTTATCCACTGCCCGCAACTCCACCCCGGGGTTCACCTCACCGTGACCGACTGCTGACCATGCGCGACCACATGACCATGCCCTGGCCCATGAGCGGCTCCGAATTGCTGGAAATGGGATTCTTCTGGACGCTGGCGGTCCTGTTTCTGGTGGTACTGATCAGGCTCCTGTGCCGGGCGCCTCGGGACAGCGGCGTGTCGCCACCCCGTGGCGAACAAACCGGCATGTTCCGAGGCTGGTTCTACCGCTGGCGCGCCTGGCCAGAGACCTGGCTGTTGCTGCTGGCCCTGCCGCTGGAGCTGCTATGGGAGATCGCCCAGTTCCCGCTCTACGACGTCTGGCACCAGAACGACTGGGGTTACATCCTCTACGGCCTGGCCCATTGCACGCTGGGCGATCTGCTCATCCTGCTCGCGCTCTATGAACTGGTCGCGTTGCTGGTGCGCAATCGTGCCTGGTTTCGCAATGCGCGCGTGTGGCCCTGTGGCCTGTTGTTTACCGCGCTGGGGCTGGGTTACACCGTCTACAGCGAACTTGTGAACGTGCGCATCAAGGGCACCTGGGGTTATACCGAGCTGATGCCCATCGTACCGGGGGTCGAGATCGGCGGCACACCTTTCATGCAATGGCTGCTGATCCCGCCGATCCTGCTGTGGCTCATGCGCCTGACCTGGCTGGCCCGCCAGGTGCGGGCCTCATGATTCGTGCCCGGGCCGCCCTGTGCTTAAGCACAGTGGCATTCCCCGGCCACTGGCGTTTAATAGCAAGCTCCATTGTGAGGCCCGCCGGGTTACACTATAGTTTGGATTCAGCAGTTTAGTTCAGATTCAGCAGTTTCAACCTCGGTCAGCGACACCTTCTCCGGATCCCCGTGCGCCCACTTACGATCAGAACCCACATCTCCATCGCCCCCATCGTGGTGGTGATCCTGCTGTTCGGCCTCGTCGCCTACACCCTCCACCAGGTGGGCATCATCCGAGACGAAAACGAGTCCATCCGCCAGTGGTCACGCATTACCGATCGCCTCTACGTGGCCATCGCCGCCGGCAACCGGCTCTCCCTGCTGGCGCACAAGCTCACCGCGCCCAACGGGGCCGATGTGGATGATCTGCATTTCGACTACCTGGAACAGTCGCGCATCTTTTCCGACAACATCCTCTACCCACAGTGCGTCAACAAGATGACGGAATCCACGCGCGAACAGATGATCGCCGTGGAGGCCGCCGTACGTTATACCGACAACCTCGACCCGGCCGCGGTGGTCACTGAGCTGGATCGTGCCCTGCCCCAGCTTGAGAACCTCTACCAGACCTGGCGCTCCAACAAGCGCGCTGCCTATACGGACTACTACGACAACCTGCAGAGCATCATCGAGCAACTTACCTACGTGTCGCTGGCCGTACTGCTGCTGTGCATCGTGCTCACCATTGCCCTTACCGTGCACACGCGCCGCATCTTCAAGCGCCGTATCGGAAACCTCTACAACGTGGCGCAGGCCCTGTGCGAAGGAAACACCGCCCCGCCGGTGGAAAGTCGTCCGCACGTGGACGAGCTGGATGATCTTGCGGGCTGCTTCACCAACATGGCGCGCAAGCTGGTCCATAGCGTCTCCAGCAGCAAGGTCCTCGAAGGCGCCGAGGCCGAGCGTCGGCGTATCGCCATGGACATGCACGATCAGATCCTGGCTGATCTGACCGCCATCAAGCGCGCCATCACGGACAAGGCAAGTGGGGAGAACAGAGCGCTGGTCACCGAGCTGGACAATGTCATGGCCAGCATTCGCAATATCATCGATGACCTGCACCCCCAGTCCATCGAGCTGCTGGGCTTACGCGCCACCCTCGAGGGTCACCTCAACAAGCTCAAAGCATCGCTGCCGGAAAACTGCGAGATCTATGCCAGCCTCAGCGACCCCGGTGAACAACTGCTCAGTGCCTCGCAGAAGATCAACCTGTACCGCATCGCCATCGAGGCCATCAACAATGCCCTCAAGCATGCACGCGCAAGCCGCATCGAAGTCACCCTGCGACGCGACGATGCCACCCTGCTGCTTCGTATCGAGGACAATGGCACCGGCTTCGACTTCGACGCCGACAATGTCGACAATGGCTATGGCCTGGCCAACATGCGTGAGCGGGCTGCACTCATGGGCGCCGACATCCGGTGGCAACACTCACGCTTCAGCAGTGGCACCTGCGTCCTGTTGACGCTGCGCCTGAAAACAGAACCTTCAGAGGAAAAAATGCCATGAATGGTCAACCCATCCTGCTCGCCGAGGACAACCCACGCGACCGGGACTTTCTTCGCGAAGTCCTGCCAGACTGTGAGATCCGCGAAGCCGTCGATGGTGAAACTGCGCTCGCACAACTGGCCGAATGGGATAGCGATGCCAGGTTGGACAGCGACCCCTGGGTAGTAACCGATCTGCAGATGCCCGGAGTCGGTGGCGTAGACCTGGCGCGCCAGATCTGGGAACGTCATCCCGCGGCGCGCATCGTCTTCTGGTCGCAGTTCAGCGATGAGATCTACCTGCGTTCCATTGCACGGATCATCCCGCCGGAAACCGTCTATGGCTATGTGCTGAAGGACAACGCACGCGAAAACATTGCCCGCGCCATACAGGCGGTCTTCGAAGAATGTCAGTGCTGGATCGATCCCGCCGTGCGCCCGGTACAGGCCCGCCTCAACCGCACCGACACCTCGGTGACCGATGCCGAATACGAAGTCCTGCTCGACATTGCCCTCGGTCTGACCGACAACGCCATTGCACGACGGCGCTTCCTGTCACGCCGTGGCGTCCAGAGCCGCCTGCGCTCCATGTACAGCAAGCTGGAAGTGGATCATCTCGACGGCCTGCCCTCACCCGCCACCGAAACCCTCAACCTGCGCACCCGCGCCGTTGCCGTGGCACTCTCCCGCGGTCTGCTAAATACCCACGAACTGGAAAAGGCTGAACAGGAACTGCGCCGCTGGCTGGCCCAGGAAGACAGCGAATAGCGGGGGATCGGGCGCACCCTTATCAGAGCCGGCTACGCACCAGTTGCGCGATCTCGTCGTCGGTCATGACGATGGGGTTGGTCTGCATACTGTTGCCGCGACTGTCGGCAACGATGCGCGGGATATCCTGCTCGGTGATACCGAAATTTCCCAGGCGCGGGATGTCCATCATCTCCGTCCAGGCATGGAGTTTTGCCACCAGTGCGTCCTGTGCCTCCTCGTCACTCAGGCCATGTTGCCCGCTGAGGATACGCCCGGCCTCGGCGTACTTGTGCAGGGCGATGCTGTCCGGCTCGCGCGTGTGCAACAGACGGATATTGGCGTGCGTCGCCGCCGCAACCAGCGTGCCACAGGCCTCACCGTGGGGGATGGGAAAGTACGCACCCAGTGGCGAGGCCAGGCCATGCACCGAGCCAAGACCGGCCTGGGCAAGCGTGATGCCAGAGATCAGCGCGCCATAGGCCATGGCCTCCCTGCCCCGCGCGGCATCTTCGCTGTCACCGCCCCGCCAGGCGGCCTCGAAGCCCCGCGCGACACGCTGCAGGGCATCGCGCGCCAGGGCATCGGTAAAGGGGCTGGCGCGCGTGGAGACGAAGGATTCGAGCAACTGGGTAAGGGCATCCATGCCGTTGGCGGCGATCCGCGCCGGTGGGCAGCTGTGCAACAGCTCCGGGTCCACCAGTGCCACGCGCGGCACCAGCGTGTCGTGACGGAAGGATTTCTTGTAGCCCTGTTCCCCCTGCACGCTCAGCACGGCATTGCGGGTGGCCTCGCTGCCGGTACCCGCAGTGGTGGGCACGGCGATGAAAGGCAGCGCCGGGCCGGTATAGGGCAATCCCCGCCCCACTCCCTCCAGGTGATCCAGCACCGAGTTGCCGAAGGGCAGCAGGCCGGCGATGGCCTTGGCCGCATCGAGTACGCTGCCACCCCCGATCCCCACTACCACGTCGATATTGGCATCCCGAAAACGCGCCACGGCCGCGTCCACCAGTTGCGGACTCGGCTCGCCGTCCACCACCATGTCATGCAGGTGGCAGTCGGCCAGGGCCTCGGTGAGTGTCTGCCACGCCGGGGTGGCGCGAAAGGCGCGCGCACCGGTAATGAGCAGCACGCGGCAACCCCACGCCCGGGTGACGTCAGGCAGCTCCGCCAGCCGCCCGCCACCGAAGCGGATCTGTGGCAGGGGAGCGACATTGAAGTTCATGGCCGTTTCCATGGGTACAGTTTACCCCCTTCCCGGCCTCGCCGCGCAGCGACCGGATCCCGCCACCCGGCAGCACCCTGCCGGGGCCGGTGAGGCCACGGCGGCGGGTTTCCGACAGGGGGATGCAGTTGGGTACCGGTGCATCATCGCTAAGCTGTTGAAACAGGAGAAGTTTGGTCGGAAATCGGGGCTCGGCCAGGGCTGGCACGCTTGATGCAAGATTACAGATGTCTGGATTTTTCTACGATCTCCTCCTCAACGTTGTCCAGACATACTCTCTACCTCGTTCTGCGGGTGCCACTCCCCCGGCACCCGCTTTTTTTATCAGCCAGTGCTATCGCGGCGAGGCGCCGCTCCTGCAGTCTCGGTCTGCGAGTGCCACTCCCCCGGCACCCGCTTTTTTTATCAGCCAGTGCTATCGCGGCGAGGCACCGCTCCTACAGTCTCGGTCTGCGAGTGCCACTCCCCCGGCACCCGCTTTTTTTTGTCCGTACATGTGCCTCCGCTCAGGCGGCGTCGAAGTAGTGCACGCTGAAGAGTCGGTCGTCGTCGGTCCAGCAGGCGCGTGCCGCAAAGCCGGCCTCGGCGGCCAGTTGCTGGAATTCCTCCACGTGGTACTTGTAGGAGTTCTCGGTATGGATGCTGTTGCCGACGTTGAATTCCAGCACTTCGCCACCGATGCGCACGGTGGTATCGCGCTGGCATTGCAGGTGCATCTCCACGCGACCGATCGCGTCATTGTAGAAGGCGTTGTGGGCAAAGGCCGTGACATCGAAGTCCGCCCCCAGCTCGCGGTTGATGCGATGCAGGAGGTTGAGATTGAAAGCCGCGGTAATGCCGAGACGGTCGTTGTAGGCCGCGTGCAGCACGTCAGGCGATTTCTTCAGATCGACACCGATGATCAGACCGCCGCTGTCACCCACCATGTTTCTCAGGTTGGCAAGAAACTCCACCGCGGCCTCGGGTTCGAAGTTGCCGATGCTGGAACCGGGGAAGAACACCACCTTGCGCAGGCCGGGCGGATCCACGGGCAGTTGCAGTGGCAGGGTAAAGTCCACGCAGGCGGCACACACCGTCAGCCAGTCAAAATCCTCCGCCAGGCCACGCGCGGCGGCACGCAGATGGTCGCGGGAAATATCCATGGGCATGAAGATGTGGGGGCGCAGGGCATCGAGCAGCAAACGGACCTTTTCGGTGCTGCCCGCTCCGGGTTCGATGAGCAGGCTGCCCTGCCCCACCAGCGCGGCGATGTCCTCGCAGTGATCACGCAGGATCCGCGACTCGGTACGCGTCGGGTAATATTCATGGCAACCGCAGATGGCATCGAACAGGCGCGAGCCCTGCTGGTCGTAGAAGAACTTGGGCGAAATGGCGGGGGGCGAGCGTTTCAGCCCCGCAATGACCTCGGCATGAAAATCATCGGCAGGCGGATGAAAATCGTGAAATTCAATGTCGTCCTCGAGTACCGCTGCCTTCATTCCATGTCCTCCGCCAGTCGCATCCCCATGAACTGCCACCGTTCATGGGGATAAAAGAAGTTTCGATAGGTGGCGCGCAGATGATCCTCGGCGGTCACACAGGAGCCACCGCGCAATACCATCTGGTTGCACATGAACTTGCCGTTGTATTCCCCCAGCGCACCACTCAGCGGCCTGAATCCGGGATAAGGTGTATAGGGGCTCTGGGTCCATTCCCACACGTCG
This sequence comes from Gammaproteobacteria bacterium, assembly GCA_011051615.1. Taxonomy (GTDB): domain Bacteria; phylum Pseudomonadota; class Gammaproteobacteria; order CAMYNG01; family CAMYNG01; genus HyVt-448. The sequence continues at coordinate 13,408 of DRKU01000209.1, read as the reverse complement.
CCATACATCTGCACCAGCCGCCCGGAATGCGACACGGCGGGATCATCGGCCGGTGCGGGATGCAGGTAGCCGGTCTCGCGCAGGTTGCCGAGGATGAACTGGTCACCCGCGGCGGCTTCCCATTCCCATTCCGTTGGCAGTCGCTTGCCGGCCCAGCGCGCAAAGGCATCGGCCTCGTAGTAACTCAGGTGGCACACCGGGCCGTACTCGTCCACGGGGCGCGGGCCCGCAAGGGTCATGTACTGCCACTGGCCATCCTCGTGTTGCCAGTAGAGAGGAGCCATCCACTTTTCCTGATTGATGGTCTTCCAGCCGTCGGCCAGCCAGTGTTCGGGCTGCTCGTAACCACCCGCATCCATGAACTCCAGGTACTCACCATTGGTTACCAGCCGCGAGGCCAGGCGGTAGGGCGCCAGGTAGACCGAGTGGCGCGGCAGCTCGTTGTCGTAGGCGAAGCTATCCCCGCTGGCGCCGATCTCCTTGAGACCACCTTCGAACTCGATCCACTCGGCGCAGCCCGCCTTGCCCTCGGGCTGAGGCAAGTTGCTGTAGGAGGGTTTCAGCGGATTGGCTGCCAGCACGTGTTTGATATCGGTGAGCAGCAGTTCCTGGTGCTGTTGCTCATGATGCAGGCCGATGGTGGCGCGCATGAGGATCGCATCCCGCTCGGCATGGGAGGAATCGGCCAGCAGTTCCGCCATGTGCTGGTCTACCCAGGCGCGGTACTGGTAGATCTCCTCTACCGTGGGGCGGGAGAGGTGACCGCGCCGAGGACGCGGATGCATGCTGCCGATGGTGTCGTAATAGGAGTTGAAGAGATAGGCATAACGCGGATGGTAACTCTGGTAACCCTTGAGATACGGCTCGAGGAGCATGGCCTCGAAAAACCAGGATACGTGCGCCAGGTGCCACTTGGTGGGACTGACCTCCGGCGTAGTCTGGATGCAGAAATCCTCGATAGCAAGGGGTTCGCACAGAGATTCGGTCTGCTGACGGATCCGTGCGTAGTCCTGTTCCACATCCATTTCATCAAACCCTGTACCGGAGTCCGCTCCGGATACGGCAGCCGTCGACATCGGGACACTCCTGTTGCCCGTTGGGGTTGACGGTTATTCTAAACATATCGTGGCAAGAAATGCGAACCACGCGGCCACATAATGACTGAGGAAATTTTGTTGACAAACGCCATCCATGCAGGGCACCCGGGCCGTCGGCTCAGTTGAGCTGAATGCGCTCTCCCCAGGGCACCCTGCCCTTGCCCTTGATGAGCCAGATAACCGGGTAATTGGGTGGGTAGTCGGGAAAGTCGCCCTCGGCATCGGTGAAATACACCAGCAGATCGGGCGCCCGGTCCCGCTGCTCCACCCACTCGAACGGAGGACGGAACGAAGTGCCGCCACCACCCTGGATCTGCGTGGGCATGGTGAACTCTTCCCAGGGCTCGAACTCCCACGGCCCTTCGCCCACCAGATCGGCATCACAGGCATGAAATACAATGCGCGCGCGGATCTGCCCCTTGATGGTGTCGATCTCCGCAACGAACTGGCTGATCTCCTTTTCCGAAACCGAGCCGGACACATCCACGATCACGACCATGTCCACCTGCGCACTGCGCAGGCTGGGAAATACCGCCGGATCACCGCGTCGCGTGCTGGGACGCGTGTAATTGTAGTCGTCACGCGCCACCGAAGTGAGATAACGTGCCAGTAACACGCGCCACGGTAGTTCCGGCTCCAGCAGGAAGTCGATCATGCGTGCCATGCCGACACCCAGTTTGCCCGCCTGCATGGCCTGTTGCGCCGCGCCGGCCAGGCGTTGCTGCCACTGCACGCGCAACTGGTCGCGCTCCGCCGGACTCAACGGCTCGGGCTGACCGGCACCCTGCGGCCGGTCGCCATTTGTGTCGCCCGGCTGTTGTCCTTTCTGTTGATCGGGTTGTTGAGGATCGGTGCCGTCCTGCTGCGGCGGGGGTTGATCCTCGCGCTCATTGTCGGGCTGATCCGGCTGGCGATCCCGATCGTCCTGCTTGCCCTCCTGCGGCCTGTTGTCCTTTGGACGCTTTCCCTTGCCGCCACCGGACTGGTTGCTACGACCCTGGTTGTCGCGCTCCTGATCATAGAGGTGTTGATCGAGCGGCTCTTCCTTGGGATTCTCGTCGATACATGGATAGATCTCGTCGGCGGTCATGCCTTCGAAACTCTTTTCATACAACGCGCCCGGCGGCGGCGTCAGGCCATCTTCGATAAGGATGGGATTGATGGCAAAGTCACAGGCCACATCCCAGCGATGCTTGTCACGCGTGCCACGGCGCGCAAAATGGGACAGGGCGCAGTGCAATGCCTCGTGGGCAAGAATGAACTGGGTCTGGTTCAGGTCCAGCGCACCGATGTATTCGGGGTTGTAATAGAAGGCACGCGCATCGGTGGCAGTAGTCTTGCACCACTCGGGGCTGGCGGCAATCATGGGCAGACGCAATACCAGCGCACCGAGGAAGGGTTTCTCGATGATGAGCCGCGTGCGGGCCGCGGACAGGCGGGTTTCGATGTCTTTGTCGGTCATTGGTACCGATAAAAATGGGAATCAAAATAGCATTGTCGGTAGCCTTCTCCGGGATACGCAAACATCGGCATCCCTGCCAGCTCGACGGCCGCAGTCGCTTCGGGCATCCTGCCCTCTCGTGACACTTGCACATCCATGTGCATCGTCCTGCGGCCGACGGTCCTGTCGAAGGCTCCCCACAATGCTATTACAAACATGACATGTTTCCTCGTTCTCTTACCCCTCATAGAGCATGAGATCCGCCACCGCGTTGGCCCACTGGGAAAACTCGGGGATGGCAAACAGGTCCTCGCCGATGGCGCGGTGCATGTCGGAGACCATCATCACGCCCATCTCGCGTTGCGGGAACCGGGAAGCATAGTTGAGAATGTTGCCCTGCACCTGGACGGCATCGTCACTACCGCTGGCCTTGATGGCACGGCCCACCAGCGCGGAGGCAACGGCATATTGCAGATCGATCTCATCAGGCACCGGCACCTCCTCGCCACGCGTAATGGCATCAAGATCCGGCATCTTGTCCAGATTCTGTACGAAGGCATACAGTTCCACCCCGGCCGCCTCGCCGACACAGGCCTGCAAGGAGCCCAGTAACAACTCATGCTGGGCATCGAACTTCTGCAGGGCGCGATGGGCAAACTCCCAGGAACGCGGTGACGGGAAGGCCACCGGGTTGTGTGCCGGGTCAAATTCAAACAACAGGTCAGGCCGGAAGCGCAGGAAGGCGATAACGCGATCATCGATGCCGTTCTGGTAAGCCCAGGCCACCCAGTCGTCCAGGTTGATCTCGAATTCGAAATGGGCGAAGCGGTTGGCCAGCGGCGAGGGCATGGTATAGGTCACGCCGCGGTCACCCTGACGGTTGCCGGCGGCAAAGATGGCCCAGCCTTCCGGCACCTCGTACTCACCAAGGCGGCGGTCGAGGATCAACTGGTAGGCCGCCGCCGAGACGCTGGGCGGTGCCGAGGTGATCTCATCGAGAAACAGGATACCTTCCGGGCCATGACGCTCGGCGTCGGGCAACATGGCCGGCACGGCCCACTCCACGCGCTCCCCCTCGCGAAACGGGATACCGCGCAGGTCGCTGGGTTCCATCTGCGACAGACGAATATCGATCACTGGCACATCGTGACGCTTGCCCACCTGGGCGATGATCTGGGACTTGCCGACGCCAGGCGGCCCCCAGATCATGACCGGCGTATGGTGCCCGGCACTGGTGCTGGCAAATTCCCTTTGAAGAACAGTAAACAGACTCGATGGGCGCATGGTTGTTGAATACTCCGAAAAAGTTCACGACTGAAAATGTAAAATTCCGATCCGCACGGCACTATAACAGTGGCAACCGGCCCGATCCCCACCCCAAAAGGAATAATCAGCTCGGCACGATGACTTCCTCTGCCAGGGGTTCCTCATGGCGTTCCTTCTGTTGCAGGCGCCACAGGTTGGCATAGTGACCATCCGCCGCCAGCAACTCCTCGTGGGTACCCTGCTCCACGATGCGCCCCGCCTCCAGCACCAGGATGCGCTCGGCATCGACGATGGTGGAAAGGCGGTGCGCGATCACCAGCGTGGTGTGATCAGCGGCGACCTTCTTGAGGGCGCCGAGAATCGCCCGCTCGGTACCCGAGTCCAGGCTCGAGGTAGCCTCATCGAAGATCAGGATACGCGGATTCTTGAGGATCACGCGGGCAATGGCGACACGCTGCTTCTCGCCGCCGGAGAGTTTCAGGCCACGCTCACCGACGACCGTGTCGTATCCGTCCGGCAGGGAGACGATGAAGTCATGGATGTCGGCCAGTTGTGCGGCACGTTCGATTTCCTCGTGCGTGGCCTCCGGACGTGCATATTGCAGGTTGTAGCGGATAGTCTCGTTGAACAGGACGGTATCCTGCGGCACGATACCGATCTGGCGGCGCAGGCTCTGTTGCGTCACGCCACGAATATCCTGCCCGTCGATGGTGATACGCCCGCTGTCGAGCTCATAGAAACGAAACAGCAGGCGCGCCAGGGTGGACTTGCCCGAGCCCGATGGCCCCACGACCGCCAGTTTGTGACCAGCGGGGATGGTAAAGCTCACGTCGTGCAATACCTGGCGCTCGGGCTGATAGGAAAAGTTGACCTGCTCGAAGCAAACCTCACCGTTGCTGACCACCAGTTCCGTGGCATCCGGTGCGTCCTCGATCTCGGGACGGGTATCGAGCAGCTTGAGCACCCGATCCATATCGGCAAGGGTGTACTTGAGCATGCGATAGATGATGCCGAGAAAGTTCAGCGGCATGAACAACTGCAACATCATGGCATTGACCAGCACCAGGTCACCCAGCGTCAGCGTACCCGCGATGACACCCTGGGCGGCAAAGACCATGATTACCGTGACACCGACGGCAATGATGGCGCCCTGCCCGAAGTTGAGCAATGACATGGAGGTCTGGCTCTTGACCGCCGCGTCTTCCCATTGCTTGAGCGTCTGGTCATAACGCTGCTGTTCGAGTTTTTCGTTGTTGAAATACTTGACCGTTTCGTAGTTGAGCAGGCCATCCACCGCCTGACCGTTGGCCTCGGAGTCGAGGCGGTTCATGGTGTGGCGAAAATGCATGCGCCACTCGGTGACTGTCAGCGTGAAAGCAATATAGATCACCACCGTCGCAAAGGTCGCCACCGCGAAGCGCGGCTCGTAGATGGAAAACAGAATGACGGCAACGAGAACGAATTCCGCCATGGTCGGCAGGATGTTGAAGACCAGGTAGTTCAGGATGGAACTGATACTGTTGGTACCGCGTTCCAGATCGCTGACGATGTTACCCGTCTTGCGTTCCAGGTGAAAACGCAGCGACAGGCGATGCAGGTGGTCGAGTACCTGCAGCGACAGGCGGCGCATGGCGTGGTAGCGCACGCGTGCAAATATGGCGTCGCGCAGTTCATTGAACAGGGAACCCGCCAGGCGCAGGGCGCCATAGCCCAGCAACAGGCCAAGCGGCAGGGCCACCGCCAGGTTGCCGCGTGCATCGGCCGGCAGATCCAGCGCATCGACGATCTCCTTCAGCACCAGCGGGATACCGACGATGGCCAGCTTGGAGAGGACCAGCATGCCCAGCGCCAGCAGCACCCGTCCCCGGTAGGCCCATATATAAGGTAACATCCGCCTCAGGTTGGCCAGATCGCGACGGTTGCCGTGCGGGGACTCGGTGTAGGGACTCTTGAAGTGCATGGGTCGCTATTGTACCAGACTCAAAAAACCGTCGTTTTGTCAGGGACTTGCCCCCCGGCAGGTGGCACAGGCAGAATAGTCAGGCAGGCTGTCGATGGGGAGACCATGGCCGTAGTAAACACAAGAAAAACAGGGGTATTGCAGGGAGGCGTATCACCCGCCCTGCTCGCGGTACTGGTGCTGGCGCTGTCGCTGCTGGCCGCCTGTGGCCAGGAGCGTGGCGGCCCGCGCGGCGCTCGCGGTGGCAAGCCCGTGGAGGCCGCCAGCGTCACCCGTCAGCAACTGGAATCGCACGTGGTGGTAACCGGCTCGCTGGAGGCCTCACGCCGGATCAAGATCATCAACCAGGAAGAGGGCCGCATCCTCGCCATCACCGTGCGCGAGGGCGACCGTGTCAAGCAGGGTGACGTCCTCATCCGCCTCGACGATGCCCTCCTGCGCGCCATGCTGCAAAAGGCCGTTGCCTCCCGCCGCCAGGCCGAGCTGGACCTGCGGCGCCTGGAGAAGCTCAGCCGCAAGAAGCTCGCCAGCGACGAGCAGCTGGCCCAGGCACGCACCAACCTGGAACTGGCTCGCGCCGAAGAAGCACTGCTTGATACGCGCCTCAAACGTACCGTCATCCGCGCCGAATTTGCCGGCATCATCAGTGAGCGCCTGCGCGAACCCGGTGACGTGGTGCCCATCCATACCCATGTTCTCACCCTGCTCGACCCCGACAGCCTGCGCATCCGCGTGGCCATCTCCGAACTGCTGATCAACGAGCTGCGTGTGGGCGATACGGTCAGCGTGCGCATCGATGCACTGGGGGATGCACGCCACCCGGGTCGTATTACACGCATCCACCCCACGGTGGATCCCAGTACGCGCAAGGGCATCGTCGAAGTAGTGCTGGATCCCCAGCCCGACGGCGCCGCGCCCGGGCAACTGGCACGCCTGGAGATCCGTGGCCGTGCCTCGGAGCGACGCGTGATCCCCCTCGCCGCCCTGCGCCTGGACAGCCAGGGGGAATACGTCTTTCGCATCAGCGGCGAGGACAGGCTGACGGTCCAGCGCGTACGCATCCAGAGCGGCCATCGCTTCGGAGATCTCATCGAAGTCCTCGAGGGCCTCGACGAAGGTGATCGCGTGGTGACGCGCGGCTTTCAGAATCTCACCGATGGCGCCGTGGTACGCGTGGTGACACCCACCGCCGTTCCACCTGAAAATGGTGGCAACGGCGCACACTGAGCATCGCAGCAGCGAGGCAGGACGACCCATGCAACAACGTTTCCGCCGAAGTGGCCTGGCCGCCTGGTCCATCCGACGCCCCATCGCCGTCACCATGCTGGCCCTGACCGTGGTGGTGCTCGGCATGGTGGCGCTGGAACGCCTCGGTGTCGATCTCCTGCCCCGCCTGATCTATCCGGGCATCGGCATACGCGTCAATGATCCCGGCGTGCCGGCGAAGATCATGGAAGAGCGCGTCACGCGCCAGCTGGAAGAACAACTGGCGATCACCGAGGATGCCATTGCCGTGGAGTCCTCCACCGAGGAAGGTGTTACGCGCGTCAACCTGACCTTCCCCTATGGCACCGACATCAATATTGCCCTGCGCGATGCCTCCAGCCGACTGGATCGCGCCAAGCGCTTCCTGCCCACTACCATCGAACCCCCGGTGATCTACAAAAAGGATCCCTCGCAGATCCCGATCCTGGAGTTCGTCGTCAGCTCGCCGCAGCGTGATGCCGTGACCTTGCGCGACTGGGTGGACTATGATTTTTCGCGCTGGTTTCTCAACCTGCAGGGCGTGGCCGCCGCCGAAGTGGGTGGTGCGCCAAAGCGGGAGATCCAGATCCTGGTCGATCAGGATCGTCTTGCCGCGCGCGGCCTGACCATCGACGATGTTGCCAGCGCCGTAAGCAGTGAAAACGTCGATCTGCCCGGTGGGCGCATCACCGTGGCGGGCCGCGAACTGGCCAGTCGTACCGCCGGTCGCTTCACTAGCATCGAGGAGATCGCCAACCTGCCCCTGTTCGTCGAACCACGTGCACGCAACGAGACCCCGGTCTATATCCGTGATGTGGCAACCGTCATCGACCGCCACGAAGATGTGCGCCTGCGCATCCGGCTCAATGGCGTCACCGGCGTCAAGCTCTCCATCCAGAAACAGCCGCAGGCCAATACCGTGGACGTGGTGGATCGCGTCTTTGCGCGCCTCGCCCTGCTGCGCGAACGCGGCCTTATTCCTGCCGACGTGACCATTACCGCCACCGACGACCAGTCGCGCTACATTCGCCATGCCATCGGCAATGCCTCGCTGGCAGCGATCACCGGCGCCATCCTCGCCATGGTGGTGGTCTACCTGTTCCTTGGCAACATCCGACGCACCCTGATCATCGGCCTCGCCATTCCGCTGGCGGTGCTGGTAACCTTTGCCATCATGGGCGTGGGTGATCTCACTCTCAATATCATGACACTGGGCGGGCTGGCACTGGGGATTGGCATGCTGGTGGACAGCACCATCGTCATGATGGAGAACATCACCCGGCATCAACAACTGGGCGAAGGCATCACCGAGGCACCGGTCAACGCCGCCGGCGAAGTCACCAGCGCCATCGTCGCTTCCACCGCCACCAACCTCGCCGCGGTGGTACCGTTCCTGTTCATCGGTGGCCTGCAGGGCCTGCTGTTCAGTGAACTGATCTATACCATCTCCGCTGCCATCCTCGCCTCGCTGCTGGTGGCCATTACTCTGGTGCCCAGCTACAGCGCCATGATCCACGACAACGGCATATCCCCTCTGCGCCAGAAGATCGATGCACTTGTCGATGCCCTCAGCCTTCGCTACCAGAAACTGCTCGACTACCTGCTCCAGCGACGCAAGTGGCTGCCTCTGGCGATCCTGCTGCCCTTGCTGGTGCTCGCCGTCGTACTGTTTGCAAACAGTCGCGCCGCTTTCATGCCCAACATGGACGACGGACGGCTGTACTTCAAGGCCACCGGCGATCCGGGCATCCAGGTGGACGACATGGATCGCCAGATCCGCATCCTGGAGAAAGTGCTTGCCGAACAGCCGGAAGTGGAATCGGTATTTACCATGTCCGGCGGTTTCGTCTTCGGACGCAGTGAGTACTTCGACAGCAACTACGGTGCCATGCGTGTACAGCTGGTACCCGCGGATGAACGCGATATCAGCAGTGACGCCTGGCGCAAGAAAATGGAGAAGAAACTGCGCGCACTGAATCTTGCCGGGATCATCATCCGTGGCAGCGTGCGCCATCTGCGTGGCATCCGCTTCAGCCGAGGCGACAACGACCTCAGCCTGCGCGTGCAGGGACCGAACCTCGCCACCCTGACGAAGATCGGTGATGAACTCGTCGCACGACTTCAGAGCGTGCCACTGCTCAGCAACCTGGAACACAGTTACGAGAACAACCGCGAAGAACTGGTCGTGCGTATCGACCGGCCACGTGCCGCCGACCTGGGCGTCAGCGTACAGCAGATCGGCAAGGCCGTGCGCGCCGCCCTCGACGGCGTCATCGTCTCCGAGTACCAGGAGGGTGACCGCGACTATAACGTGCGCCTGCGCCTCAAGCGCAGCCAGATGCGCGCGCCGGAGGATCTCGAAAACCTGCTCATTTCCCACCACGAAGGTCGCCCGGTACGCCTGCACGAAGTGGCGCGCCTGGTCATGGAGCCGTCGCCTTCACAGATCAAGCGCGACGGGCAGCGTCGTATCGTAGAGATCTCGGGCAGTTTCGATGCCGAGGCCTCGCTGGATGAGATCAAGGACGCCATCGATGTGGCGCTGGCCGACTACATTCTGCCGGAAGGATACACCCTCTATGACGCCTCCGGCTTCAAGGAACTGCAACAGGGCGAAGCCGCCAGCCTGGTGGTCATGTTACTGGCCCTGTTCCTGGTCTCCGTCGTCATGGCGGTGCAGTACGAGTCCCTGCGCAACCCGGTGATCATTCTCCTTGGCGTGCCCTTCGCCTTCATCGGCGTAGCCGTGGGGATCTACGTGGCCGGCCTGCCCATCACCATGCCGGTGTGGCTCGGCCTCATCATGCTCGCCGGTATCGTGGTCAACAACGCTATCGTGCTGGTGGAACAGATCAGCATCGAGCGTGAACAGGGTCAGGATGTAGACGGCGCCATCAGAACGGCGGCACGCCTGCGCCTGCGGCCCATCCTCATGACCACGCTTACCACCGTCTTTGGCATGCTGCCGCTGGCGCTCGCACTGGGTGAGGGTTCGGAGCTGTTACAACCACTTGCGGTGGTCATCGTCTGGGGACTGAGCTTCTCCATGCTCGTCTCCCTGTTCCTCATCCCTACGCTCTATCGCCTGTTCCACGCACGCACCGCCCGCACCTGACAGGCGGCGTGCTCTACAGCAAGCGGCGCAGAAAACCCTTTTCGAGGATCTTTCCCTTCACCTTTCGGTTGTAGTCGCGTCGCGCGCCCTTGCCGTAGATCCACAGCCAGCCGCTGAGCCCGGGCACGAGGAAGGCGAGCAACAGGTAAAACAGCAGATCGTCGGCGTGGAACAGGCCCACACCAAGCAGGACGAAGAACGGCCAGGTGAGCATGAGGCCGTTGAGGAAATGGCGCGCATAGAGCACCAGCGCCGCCATGCGGCGGCGACGACGTTGTAACGCCGACCCATAGACAGCATCGAAGACGGCCTGTTGCAGGTTTCTCATGTGCGTGTGTGTCGCATCAAAGCCAAAATGGTCAAGAGTAACAGCGGATATGGCGTACGCGGGTGTACTCGACTAGCCATCATGCTGTCTCAACAGGATAACATTTTATAAAACCGCTCCGAATTTCAGGCCAACCTGGATACAGTGATACGCCACCGGATATGTCCTGACGTGACCGTCAGCCGCAAGGATGACATACATGGACGTACGAATGCCGCGAGAGGGCAGGATGTCCGAAGCGGCCGCGGGCTGTCGAGCGTACAGGGACGAATTTACAGCATGTCATGGAAAGACGTACCCGGTGGCGTACAAATCCCGGGCACAAACTGGTTTCTATATGGAACCGTTCGTCGGAGCAGTTTACCCGTGCTCAGTGCGACTCGGGCACCACCCCCACCTGGGGCATCTCGGCCAGGCCCGCCTCGTCGGCGTGTTCGCGGAAGCCGCTGTTGCGCCAGAAGAACGCACCCGGCATGGTGGTGGGCACCACCAGCACATAGAACAGCGCGCGTCCCACCAGCGCCGTGACAACCACCAACAGCGACATCAGGAACCACAGACTGGCCATCAACCAGCCTTGTGGTGAAAGGGCAGCAAACACTAACGCCAGCACCATGGTAGCAACGAGTACCGTGTTGCGCGCCAGCCAGGTCCGTCCATAGCGCGTACGCTGAATGTAATGGGAGGCCGCGCCTTCGCCACCTTCACGTTCCAGATCGCGCGCGTGAAAGATGAGACCGATGCCCTCCATCGCCAGCCCGGTGGCAAGCAATACACCGAGCACGGTGAACAGACCAGGCGTTGCCTGTCCCAGCCAGGCCATCACCATGCCATAAACCAGGCCGACGGTTACCGCACCGAGGGCGAACATGTTGCCATAGAAACTGGTCAGCACCTGCCAGTGATTCCAGAAAGGCCGCGCCGGGATACGATAGATGGCGTGCATGAAATACAGGGCCACGGACCCGGCGAGCAGCGCGAGCCAGCCGACGACCTGCGTCAGCGTCGCTGCCGTCTCCGGCGCCAGCCAGCCCAGCAGTTGGGGGAAGCTCACCAGCACCGTGTAGACACCGAGCAGGTTGTAGAACACGGCGATCCCCGCCACCTCGCGGCTCACCGGCGAATAACGCAGGTTGTTGAAGGCGCGATAGAAGCGATGGGGCTTGCCGAGATGCAGGGTGGACAGAGCCAGGGCGAAGGTCTCCAGCCCGAGCAGGCCGAACAACAGCGCCGCGTAGGTCACCGGGTGCGTCTCGAGTGACAGCACCGCGAGACCGAACAAGGGGCCGAGAAACATGAGCAGGAAGGCGCCCACCACGGCCTGGGTGATCAGCGTGAAGATCACCAGCGGATCTTCACGCGAGCGCAGCTTGCGCAGATTCCATTCACGTGCCGTCTTCTCCGCCCGCACCCGTACCCGGTGTTCACCCGGACCGGGTTCGTCCTTGACGTATTGCAGGGGCATGGCGTCGGTGCGCAGCATCTCGCGTGGCAAGGTCTTCGTCTGCTGGAAACGGACATTGGGATGGGTGATCTCGGGCGTCGGGAACCCGGGGATCTGCGTCTTCAACTGGTCGCGGTTCTCGGGCGTCGTCTCGACGACACCGAAGTCCAGTGCACCGGCGAGGCAGGCGGCGGCACAGGCGGGTTTGAGGCCCACTTCCAGGCGATCCACGCACATGTTGCACTTTTGCACCTGACCCTTGACGGGGTCCAGTTGCGGCGCATTGTAGGGACACACCCAGGTGCAGTAGCCGCAACCGAAACAGATGTCCGGGTCCTGCAGCACCGCGCCGTACTCGGCGAACTTGGTGTAGGCGCGCGTGGGACAACCCTTGAGGCACACGGGGTTGTCGCAGTGATTGCAGGCCATGGAGATGTTCATGCGCCGATAGGCCGGCCAGGTGCCGCCTTCGACGTAACCCACGGCACGGTAGGCCAGGTGCGGCGGCAGGTCGTTTTTCTCGCTGCACGCCGACTCGCAGGCGTGGCAGGCGATGCAATTGTCGGCGTTGAAATAGAAGCCGTGCTGCTTGTAACGATCCGGGTTGTTACCCACTGCCGGATCGCCGTTGATGTTCAGGCTCCTGCCGGCGAGGGGATCGTCCTCATCCACCAGCTGAATGGGTTTGCCGTAGCGGTTTTTCTCCGGCGCCGCCTTGTCGGGGATGAAGGCGTATGCCGGTTCGTCGTCACGTACCTTGTACATTTTGCCGTGTTCCTTACCTGTCAGGCTTGATTATCCAGTTCGATGGAATTTCGTGATGTTGCACTAAATCGCAGGAGCGCTGCCTCGGCGCGAGAATACATACCCGGAATACCCAGATCGCGCCGAGGCGGCGCTCCTGCACAAAACCACCATACTGACTAAAATGTCCGCGCCGCCCGGTTGCGCACCGCCGCCGCGGTCTGATCCTCGATGGCCTCGACCCGCACCGCACATTGCTTGAAGGCCGGCTGGCGTGAATGGGGATCGAGCAGGCCCAGCGACACCCGGTTGACGCACTCGTGGAAATGGAACGGCACGAAGACCATGTCGGGCGGCACGCGCTGGGTCAGTTGCACCAGCACCACCGCGTCGCCACGGCGTGACACCAGGCGTGCATACTTGCCGTGCTCGACACCCAGCTTGCGCGCTGCATCAGGATTCATCTCCATGTAGGGCGTCGGGCTGAACTTGTTGAGGTTGCCGATCTTGCCCGTGCGCGTACGGGTGTGAAAATGCTCCACCACACGCCCACTGTTTAGCCACAGCGGGTACTCCTCGTCGGGCCGCTCGTTGTTGTCCTCGAAGGGCAGCGGAATGAGCTTCGCGCGTCCGTCCGGGTGCTGGAACCTGCCACCTGTATAGAGTCTCGGCGCACCGGTTTCGTCGCCCTCGCGGCAGGGCCATTGCAGGCCGCGGTTCTTTTCGATCTTTTCATAGCTCATGCCCGAATAGTCCAGCATGCGTCCT
>DRKU01000208.1 GCA_011051615.1 Gammaproteobacteria bacterium | reverse complement strand
TGTGGGGGCACTTGTCGCGCAGGGCGAAGATCTCGTCCTCGGCGGTACGAAAGATGGCGATATCACCATCGGGGGTGTTGACCACGCGGGCACCGAGCTGGGGAATGTCATCGACCTTGCCCACTTCGACCCAGTTACCCTGTGCAGAAGCCTTGGTAGTTGCTTGCATGAAAACTCTCCTCGCTCAGCCGATGACTTTCAGCGGCGTAAATTCATGTTTGTCGGCACCCTCGGCGCGCTCGGCCCAGGGATCGATCTGTGCGTACTTCTGCGAGTCGCGGAAGCGTTCGGCGTATTCCTTGCGCGCCTTGTCGTCCTCGACGATCTTCTCCTTGATATAGGTCAGGCCGACGCGCTCCACCCACGGTGCGGTGCGCTCGAGATAATGCGCGTCCTCGCGGTAGAGCTGCATGAAGGCCGCGGCATACTCCAGCACTTCTTCGGCGGTGGCGACGTTACACAGCAGGTCGGTGGCACGCACCTTGACGCCGCCGTTGCCGCCCACGTGCAGCTCATAGCCGGAATCAACGCACACCACACCAAAGTCCTTGATGGTGGCCTCGGCACAGTTACGCGGACAGCCCGATGCCGCCATCTTGAACTTGTGCGGCGTCCACGAACCCCAGGTGAGTTTCTCCAGGTCGATGCCGAGCTGGGTGGAGTCCTGCGTGCCGAAGCGGCACCACTCCTTGCCGACGCAGGTCTTGACCGTGCGCAGGGCCTTGCCGTAAGCATGGCCCGAGACCAGCCCTGCCTTGTTGAGCTCGTCCCAGATGGCGGGCAGTTCTTCCTTCTTCAGGCCATAGAGGGCGATACGCTGGCCGCCGGTGACGTGCACGGTCCTGACCTTGTACTTCTCCGCTACCTCGGCGATGGCGCGCAGTTCCTGCGGTGTGGTGCCACCGCCCCACATGCGCGGGATCACCGAATAGGTGCCGTCCTTCTGGATGTTGGCATGTACGCGCTCATTGATGAAACGTGACTGGGCATGGTCGGTGTGGGCCTCGGGGAAGGCACACAGCACATAGTAGTTGAGTGCCGGGCGGCACTTGCTGCACCCGTCCGGAGTCTTCCATTCCATGAAGTCCATTACCGCGCGCACCGATTTGAGTTCCTGCTTCTTTATCGTCGCACGGATCTCATCATGGGTGTGCTCGGTACAGGCGCACAGGGGTTTGAGGTGTGGCGCAGTGGAATAGTCACCACCGACGGTATGCGCCAGCAGGGCCTCGACCAGGCCGGTGCAGGAGCCGCAGGAACTCGACGCCTTGGTGTGCGCACGCACGTCTTCGAGCGTGAAGAGTTTCTTTTCGGTGATGGCCCTGACGATGTCACCCTTGCACACGCCATTACAGCCGCAGATCTCGGCACTGTCAGTCATGGCCGCGACACGGTTGTCATCGCCATGCCCGGAATCGCCCAGGTGCGCCTGACCGAAGAGGATGCTGTCTCGGAAGTCGGTGATGTCGGTCTCGTCGCGCATGAGATCAAAATACCAGGTGCCGTCGATGGTATCGCCGTACATGACCGTGCCCCGGATGCGGTTGTCCTGCACGACGATCTTGCGGTAGACACCGCGCGCGGCATCCTGGAAGACCAGCTCCTCGGTGTTTTCATCACCGAGGAAATCACCAGCCGAGAACAGGTCGATACCGGTGACCTTGAGCTTGGTGGACGTCACCGAGCCTTCGTAGCGGCCAATGCCATACTGGGCCAGGTGATTGGCGCATACCTTGGCCATTTCGAACAGCGGTGCGACGAGACCGTAGGTCACTCCACGATGCTGCACGCATTCACCGACGGCATAGACCCGCGCGTCGAAGGTCTGCAGGGTATCGTTGACGACAATGCCGCGCTCGCAGTGGATGCCCGCCTTCTTCGCCAGTTCGATGTTGGGCCGAATACCCACGGCCATGACCACCAGGTCGGCATAGATCTCCGAACCATCCTTGAAGTGGATCTTCTCGACACTGTCCTTGCCAACGATGGATTCGGTTTCCGCCCCCATGAGGAAATGCAGGCCACGCTCTTCGAGCGATTGCCTGAGCATTTCCGCGGCCGGCTTGTCCAGCTGGCGTTCCATGAGGGTGTCCATGAGGTGCACGACGGTGACACTCATACCCTGCTCCTTGAGGCCATTGGCCGCTTCGAGGCCCAGCAGGCCACCGCCGATGACCACGGCGTGCTTCTTGTCTTTGGCCGCTTCGAGCATCTTGTCCACGTCCTGGATGTCGCGGAAGCCGATGACACCGTCGAGGTCGTTGCCCGGTACCGGCAGGATGAACGGCAGGGAACCGGTGGCGAGCAGCAGGCGATCATAGGATTCGGTGGTGCCGTCGGCGGCGATCACGCGGCGTTTGACGCGGTCGATCTCCACCACTTCCTTGCCCTTGTGCAGGGTGATGCCATTGTCGGCATACCACTGCTCGTCGTTGAGCATGATGTCGTCGATGGTCTTTTCACCGGCCAGTACCGGCGAGAGCATGATGCGGTTGTAGTTGCCGTAGGGCTCGGCGCCAAACACGGTGATGTCATACAGGTCGGGGGCGATCTTCAACAGCTCTTCGACGGTTCGAATGCCCGCCATGCCATTGCCGATCACTACGAGTTTCTCTTTCATCCAGGGTTCTCCTGCCAGGGTTCGTCGTTCTCTGCCCGGCTTAGAGCAACTTGCGTGCCAATATTAGAATTCCCTGAAACACAACTTTAACTGGTTGTTTTTACTACTGTCTTTACGGTCACCCCCAAATACGCACCATTATGGTGCTCGAAAACCGCACCAGATGGGTGCACAACCGCCACTCGCGCCTCAATGGGAGGCGAACATTTTTTAACCCGAAAAAACAGGCGCTTAGGCGGAAAAGGCCCACCGGGCCCGGCCTGCACCGCAATGATCCGGACCGGCGCGGGATGGGTCCACGGCTGCACCCCAAGCGTGCAGCCAACCACTACCGCGCAGCGTCGGTGCGGACGGGATATTGCTGCAGGCCCCGTTTTATAAGCGTTTGTTAATATTGGCACACGAATTGCTGTGGGCGGGCAACAAAGACATTTCACCGCTTTATCAAGACAAGGATTGAGCAATGCGCAATGAGGCCAAATTCAACCTGCTGTCCTTTCACGGCAAATACCGCATCCTGCATCTCACCTGGCTTGCCTTCTTCATGAGCTTCGTGGTGTGGCTGGGGCTCGGCCCCATCATGCCGTTCATCCGTGAAGCGCTTGACCTGAGTGATCAGCAGGCCAAGGTACTGCTGATCCTCAACGTCGCCATGACCATCCCGGCGCGCATCATCGTCGGCATGCTGGTGGACAAGCTGGGCCCACGCGTCATGTATACCAGCATCCTCACCCTCGGTGGCGCCGTCAGCATTGCCTTCGCCTGGGCCGACTCCTATGAACAACTGGCCCTGCTGCGCTTTCTCTCCGGCTTTATCGGTGCGGGATTCGTCGTCGGCATCCGCATGATCGGCGAATGGTTTCCCGCGCGTGAGACCGGACTGGCACAGGGGATCTACGGCGGCTGGGGCAACTTCGGCGCCGCCGGTGCCGCCGCCAGCCTGCCCTTTATCGCCGCCAGTGTCGGCGGTGACGACGGCTGGCGCTGGGCCATTACCCTCACCAGTGCCGCCGCCATCGCCTATGGCATCGTCTACTACTTCAGTGTCAGCAACACGCCCAAGGGCTCGACCTACTTCAAGCCGAAGAAGTCCGGTGCCATGGAAGTCACCAACGGCACTGATTTCGTCCTCTACATGCTGATGAACATTCCGCTGCTGCTGGCCCTCGGCCTGCTGACCTGGAAACTCTCACCCGCCAACATGGGACTGATCAGCAACAGCGCGAGCTGGATCATCTACGCCGCGCTGGCCGCCATCTACCTGTTACAGGTCTGGAAGATCTGGCACATCAACGGCCATGTACTGAAGACGCCGGTGCCGGAGATCCACCGTTACAAGTTCAAACAGGTGGCGATCCTCGACCTTGCCTACCTGGCCACCTTCGGCACCGAGCTGGCGGTGGTCTCCATGCTGGCCATGTTCTACGTCAACTGGTTCGACGTGCCCAAGGTCACCGCCGCCCTGCTGGCCGGCATCTATCCCTTCATCAACCTGGTGGCGCGCCCCGGCGGCGGCTGGCTGAGTGACAGGTTCGGCCGCAAACGCACCCTCGGCGTAGTGTTCGCCGGCGTGGCGGCCAGTTTCCTGGTGCTGGGCCTGGTGAACCCGTCCTGGCCGGTAGGCCTGGTGGTGTTCATCACCATCATCGGCGGGATCTTTTCCAAGGCCGGCTCGGGCGCGGTCTACGCCATGGTGCCACTGGTACAGCGGCGCATGACCGGACAGATCGCCGGCATGGTCGGCGCCTTCGGCAATGTCGGTGGCGTGCTGTTCCTGACCATGAACTCGCTGGTCAGCTACGATCAGTTCTTTCTCTTCATCGGCGCGGTGGCCAGCCTGGTGCTGGTGCTGGTACTGATCTTCCTCGAAGAACCGCGCGGCCAGACTGCCGAGATCATGCCGGATGGCACCGTGCAGATGATTGATGTAAGTTAGCTACTGGCTCGATAACCACGCTTGCCCATGCCACTTGCTATCCACTACGGCCAGTACAGTACGGCCGGGACCAAACCGGTGAATGAAGACGCCTGTGGCGTCCACATTCCCGAAGAACCCCTGCTCACCACCAAGGGCATCGCTGCGGTACTGGCCGACGGCATGAGCGCCAGCGAGGCCGGACGCGATGCCAGTGAGGCCTGCGTGCGCGGCTTTCTCAGCGATTACTACTCCACGCCCGAGTCGTGGACCGCGCGCACCTCGGTGCACAAGATCCTCAGTGCCCTCAACCGCTGGCTGTTCGGACAGGGCATTCGCGTGCACAACACGCACAACGGCCTGGTGACCACCATCAGCATCGTGGTGCTGAAATCCAATTCCGCACATATCTTCCACGTTGGCGATACGCGTATCTATCGTCTACGCGAGGGTACGCTGGAGTTGCTGACCAACGATCACCGCGTCTATGTCTCGGAAAACAAGTCCTACCTGACGCGCGCACTGGGCATCGATCTGACACTGGATATCGACTACCGGCGCGAGATCGTCGAAGCGGGAGACTGTTTCATCGCCGTCACCGACGGTATCTACGATTTTCTCAGCGATGAACAGATCAGGAAGACGGTAGAGTCGCATCCCGACGATCTGGAGCAGGCCTGCCGACAACTGGCGGAAAAAGCGCTGGCCAACGGTTCCGACGACAATCTTTCCTGCCAGCTCATGCGCGTCACCAGCCTGCCAGCCGAGAGCCAGAACGAGTTCTACCAGAAACTCACCGAACTTCCCTTCCCGCCACCACTGGATCCCGGCATGGTGCTGGATGGCTTTCGTATCGTGCGCCCGTTGTTTTCCAACAAACGCACCGAAATTTACCTGGCCCACGATACGATCAATGACAATGACGTGGTCATCAAGGCGCCCTCGGTCAATTACTCGGACGATCCCGACTACATCAACCAGTTCCTGCACGAGGAATGGGCAGGCCGCCGCATCAATAATCCGCACGTGCTCAGGACACTGAAGATCGACCGCAAGCGCCAGTTCATCTACTACGTCACCGAGCACATCGAGGGCCAGACACTGCGGCAGTGGCAGCAGGACCACCCGCAACCCTCCCTGCACAAGGTACGCAACTTTGCCGCGCAGATCGCCAACGGCCTGCGCGCCTTCCACCGCCTGGAGATGATCCACCTGGATCTGAAACCCGAGAACATCGTCATCGACAACGACGGTACGCTGAAGATCATCGACTTTGGTTCCACGCGCATCGCCGGCATCGAGGAGATCGAGACACCGCTGGAGGATACGAATATCCTCGGCACGATCAATTACACCGCACCGGAACTGATCCTTGGCCAGACGCCGAGCAACCGTGCGGATATCTATTCCCTTGGGGTCATCGTCTACGAGCTGTTGACCGGCGGGCTGCCCTGGCGCAAACCGATCACTGCACGCAACTACCGCCAGCAGAGTTACATTCCGGCACGTACCCGCAACGAGACCATCCCTGAATGGGTGGATCGCGCCATCGAAAAAGCCGTCCGCATCGATCCCGCGCAGCGCTATTCGACCCTCTCGGAGTTCATCCACGATCTCGAACACCCCAACCCCGCCTTTCTCAAGCGCGGTTTCGTGCCACTGTCGCAACGCGATCCCCTCAAGTTCTGGAAGGGCTTTTCCCTGCTCATGGTTGTCCTCAACCTGATATTGCTGCTGCTGTTGTTAAAATAACACCACCTTTCATGTGCTAATAAGCAACGTATTCAGACATTGAATGTGGGGTTATAAAGTGCCCGGATCACGGCATCGGGGAACTTATCCCTGCTCCCAGTGACTATACTCACAGTGAAGCAGTCAGAAATCTGCCAACGGAAACCACATGGTTTTAAGGAGGTAGTTATGAGAAGACGGCTGTACTTTGTTCTACCCGATGTTGCCACCGCACAGACCGTGCACAACGAGTTGCTGTTGTCCCGCATAGAAGAACGTCACATGCATTTCCTTGCCAGTGACGATCTGGATCTGCGTGACCTGCCCGCCGCCGGCCTGTTGCAGAAAACCGATGTGGTGCATGGCACCCAGATGGGCTTTACCATCGGTGGCGCGACGGGGATCGTCATGGGCATACTCACCACGATGTTCTTTTTCGCCGAATACAATGTCTCCGGCCTCGTTGTCCTGTGGATGGCTGCCGCCGGGGCCATCATCGGCGCCTGGTCATCCAGCATGATCGCGGTGAATGTCCCCAATACCCGCCTCAAGGCCTTCAAGGAAGACATCGATGCGGGACACGTGCTGTTGATGGTGGACGTGCAGGCCTCGCGGGCCGAGGAAATCAGCGCCCTCATCCGCAAGCATCACCCCGAAGCCGACATCCATGGTGTCGAACCCACCATTCCGGCATTTCCCTGATCCGGTGGCGGTCAGCCACGGCTGACCGCCCCGCCCAACCCCATCTCGCAAGACCGCCCGGCGGGCCCGTGCCCTCGTCGAACTCACCTGCAGATTGTTTATCCTGATGTTTTTTCAGGTTTTTCCGGCATTTTTCAGACGTCCTCAGGCACCCGAATGCCGTCCCGAAGGCACTCAACCTTTGCGTCTGGCTGCCGATTTAAACAGGTGTGAACGGCAGGGAAATCCCCCGCCCCGTCGGACAGCACACAATAAAAGGTATATGACCACACAGATCCTCATCTGCGACGACTCCAGTTTCGCGCGCAAGCAGATCGCCAAATCCCTGCCCAGCGACTGGGACATGGAAATCGCCTACGCGCGCAACGGCATAGAAGGAATCGAAGCCCTGCGCGCCGGTAAGGGGCAGATCCTGTTTCTGGACCTCAACATGCCGGAAATGGATGGTTACCAGGTGCTGCAAACCATTCAGGAGCAGCAGATACAGACGGCCGTCATCGTCGTCTCGGGCGATATCCAGACCGAGGCACAAAACCGTGTCAAGGCCCTGGGTGCGCTGGAATTCATCAAGAAACCGGTCAGGCCCGAAGCCATTCAGCAGATCCTCGCCGACAAGCGTGTCCAGGATCGCCTCGCCGGCAATAAAGATACCGGATTCGACGAAAACCTGCGCGATACCTTCCAGGAGATCGCAAACGTCGCCATGGGACAGGCAGCCAGCATGCTCGCTGAGGTACTGGGTGAGTTTGTGCTTATGCCCATACCCAATGTCAACATGATCGAAGTCAGTGAGCTACAGATGGCACTGACCGACGTGTCCAACAATGAATCCGTCTCCGCCGTATGCCAGGGTTTCATGGGCGATCGCATCACCGGTGAGGCACTGGTTATCTTCAATGACTCCAGTATCGAGGACATGAGGAACCTGCTTCACTATGACGACATCTCCGGGAACAACATCGACGTGGAAGTCCTGATGGACATCTCTTCCATGCTGTGTGGTGCCTGCCTGAAAGGGATTTCAGATCAACTCGACCTTAACTTCAGCCAGGGGCATCCGGGTATCTTCGGTCAGCACATCAAGATCGACAAGCTGTTTGAACGTAACCAGAGCAAATGGAAAAGAACACTTGCCGTGGAAATGGGCATCGCCATCGAAAATCGGAACATCCATTGCCATATCCTGCTGTTGTTCACTGAGGATTCGGTGCCCCTGCTGGCTAAAATTCTTTCATTTCTGGATTCCTGAACATGCAAGCAAGTACCAGCGGCATTAACGACATCTACTGGATGATGGGCATGATCCACTCCATCAATGTGGGCCTGGCCGTCATCGACGATACCTATGAAATCAAGGTATGGAACCGCTTCATGGAAAATCGCAGTGGACGTCACCCATCGGATGTCATCGGCCATAATCTTTTTGAACTTTTCGATGAGATCCCCCAGGACTGGTTCAAACGCAAGATTCTGCCGGTCTTCAAGATGCAGACCCGATCCTTCATCACCTGGGAGCAACGGCCCTACCTATTTCGCTTCAATACCAACCGCCCCATCACCGGCTCGACGGATGTAATGTATCAGAACATCACCATCATCCCCCTGCCCTCCACCGACGGCACCGTGCGCCAGATTGGGATCATCGTCTATGATGTCACCGAAACCGCCGTCGGCAAAATGGACCTGCAGGCCGCCAATCACGAACTGGAGAAGCTCAGTCGCACCGACTGCCTTACTGAACTCAACAATCGTGGTTTCTGGGAAGAATGTCTGCAGCGGGAATTCCTGCGCGTCAAACGTACCGGACAGATCGCCACAGTGATCATGTTCGACATCGACCACTTCAAGAAAGTCAATGACACCTACGGCCACCAGGCCGGTGATGAAGTCATTCGCCAGACCTCGGCGACCCTGCGCGATTCGATTCGTGAGACCGACATCGCCGGACGTTATGGCGGCGAGGAATTTGGCGTCATCCTCATCGACACCTGTGCCAAAGATGCCCTGATCTTCGCCGAGCGGCTACGCAGGAAGATCGAGGCCATTACCGTCGAATATGAACAAATGGAGATCCGCTACACCATCAGCCTGGGGATCGCCGAAACAGACGGCAGCCACACCGACTACAAGGCCTGGCTCGAAGGCGCCGACCAGGCACTCTATTATTCCAAGGAAAATGGCCGTAATCGGTCAACGATATATAATACGAAGGAGACGAAAACGGACTAATATACCAGGAGGCGTAGTCGCGCTCGAAG
>DRKU01000207.1 GCA_011051615.1 Gammaproteobacteria bacterium | reverse complement strand
TTGACGATCCTCGTGTTGAGGCGTTCCGGCTACGAATTTTCCAGTTGCCGTCGCGGCACGATATTGACGCTTTCATACTCTTCGGAGTAGACCACGAAGGACTCACCGCGCTCCAGCTGACGGCGCACATGGGCGACCTTCTCCTCCAGCGAGTATTCCTGGTTACCGTAGTCGGTACCTTCCTGGAGGACAAACTGCTCGATGATGGCAGTCAGCACGTCTTCTTCCAGTTCACTGAGCGGGATGATCATGGTGGTGTCGGTGCATCGGGTGTGCAACTAATGAGCCGTGGTCCGATGATGCCATAGAAACTGTCGTCCGCCGACTCGAAATACCAGCCAAGATGGCCCAGGCAGGTGGCGCAGACAGCCACGCACCAGTGGTAACCGGGAAACCAGCTGTACTCGGCCGTGGCTTCGCCCTCCAGGTGCAGGCCAGCGGCGGTATCGAAACAGCGTACCTCGAAGCTGAGGCCGTGGGGATTGGTAAAATGGTGGCTATGGCGACCGTCCATCTCGCGTGCGTCACGGCCGTTGCAGATCCATGCACCACATCCCCGACAGCAAAGCCGGTCTTCACGTTGTCTGGCGGTGGCCACCGCGGTATGAAAATCGGCGGCCTCATCCCGCTTCGGCCCATCGCCACTGTCGCGGCGCAACATCAGGCCCGGCAACAGGGTGCTGGCGAGCCCGTCACGTACCTCCCCCCTCATCTTGCCGTCACGTCCGTGCCCTGGCGAGACGCTCCTGCAGTTCCAGTACCAGGTGACCATGACCCGGCAGGATATCCTGGCCGTCAATCTTGCCGCTCTCGATCGCCTCGGTCATGCGCAGACCAAGCTGAAAGCCCAGCTCACGGTAAGCTTCGAACTGCTGCTCGTCGAAGAACTGGTCACCGGTGGATTCATCGGGGAAGTCCCCGTGCTGGATCTTGTAGCCATAGATATCCTCGGGCAGTCCCTGCGTCAGGGTCGTCTTGATGTAGATCAGGATCCCCGTGGTACCGTCACCGTAGCGGATCGTACCAACGGTAAAACCCCGTTCGGCCAGCTTGTCGATACCATGTGCGGCCTGCTTCTCATGGGGAACCAGCGGTGCAAGATCGATATCGATGGTGGCGGCAAAATCAAGTCGCGCGATCTCCACCAGATGGGCGAAATCCGCGAAACCAAACTTCGGATCGGCGGCGCCATCCACCACCACGATACACTTCAGCTTGCGCCGGATAAGTTCGTACAGCGCAAGGTTCTCGAAGTGCCCACCGTCGGTCAGTTGCACCACGTAACTGGTTTCGCGAAAACGAAAGCGCAGCAGGTCACGCATGCCGGGAATGAGCAGATTGGGGATCGGCCTTTTTTTCAGGCACTGAATGCGCCACAGCAGGCGCATCAAACGAGTCTCGTGTCGCGGCGGCAATGCACTCTCGCCGTTCTCCTTCTTGCCACACAGTGCGCTCTGCGGATTCTGTGCCCAGAAGCCCAGGCGCAGATTCAACAGCCCCATGAGGATGGACAACATGGGGTTCCGTGTCGGCCCCTGGCCGGCCGAACCGGTATTGGGGTTGACCGCCGCACCCGAAATGGCCATCGCGGTAGGCAGGGTCATCTTGCCGCCGAGAAATTCACTGCTGTTGGCCCAGCCGGTGGCGCTGCTTCCACAGTAGAGCGGCGAGAAGATGAAGTTGTCACCCCCGCGCCCGCGGAACTTGGTGACATCCGATCCCACCAGTACGATGTTGCCATTGATGATGTGATAAGGCCCGTTGAAACCGCTGTCATAATCACACACATCCTGAATACAGGTCCGGTTGGCATCATACTGTGGCTTGCCCGCCTCGCAATTTGTCAGCGACTTTCGGTTCGGCATGAACAGCTCCATGAGGCGATCGCGGTAGTAGCGATGCAGGGAGATGTAGTTGATATTGACGAGCAGGCCGATGAGCAGGGACAGGCCCAGCAAAACAAATCCCCAGTGGAACGGCGACATCCCCCAGCCATCGTGAACAAATATCTCCTTCGTTCCAATGTAAAGCAGCAGGGACAGGCCATAGAGCAACAGCATCGAGGCCAGTGGCACGATGAGACCAAGCGGGATCTTTAACTTCGATTTGCCGCTGGTGGTCATGGATGCCCAGATCGCACCGAGGACACCACCGAGGGTCAGACTCGATGCCACTTCCTCGCGCCAGTCCTGGAGATGACGTTCCACCCAGGGCAGGGTTCCCAGCAGGATGAACAGCGCAGCGATCAGCAGCAGGAAGCCACCGCATTTGGCGTACAGACGTCGCAACCAGTACATCGCCCCTTCACCATGGTGTCCCAGCGTACTCGACCAGCCATACAGCACGCCCACGAATCCCGTAAACAGCAGTAAGCCAATACCCCAGTCGGTGAACAGAGCAAGATTCTCCGCCCCCGCTTCCCGCCCGTAGCAGGTGCCGAGAAAAAGCGCGGCAAACAACATCAGGGACAGCCCCAGCGGGATGTAGGTAAGCAGGTTGAGCAGGATCCCGCGGCCAAGCACAGCCAGGAAAGCGAACACGTTGAGACCGTGACCCGGGAACAGATAGTTGATGTTCTGCAGCAGATGACGCATGACACCCATCTGGCGCCGCTTGCGCGAACGTGGTGTGTCATCGTCTCCGTGAATTATACCAACACCAAAAGGAAACCTCTCCTCACTGACATCGAAACCATCGGTCTGTATGGCCTCGAGTGGTGAATTCGTTTCCGCTGTCCCGCCCTTTTGTGTGCGGGACGCCGGCTGTGAGTGAAGCAGCCAGGTCAGGGAAGATCCGCTGTAACCACCACCGGAGACCGTGGAGAGATAGTCCATGGCCTTCATCCAGCCGGTGCGCGCCAGTGCCTGCATGACACCCAGCGAAAAGGTTGCGGATCGAATGCCACCACCGGAGATGGCCAGTCCGGCAACATAGTCGGGATCGTGCCCGGGCCGCTTCGCGATACGCGCTTTCTCTGCCTCGATTAACCGGTTGCTTTCATAGAATCTCAGATAACTGGCTGGCCGGGGATCTTCCGGCCTGTCTGCTCCGCTCATTATTTTTCTCCTCCCTGTTCATGGCCTGACTCAGGACCGACATTGCACCGTGTCCAGTACCCTAAAGGTAGCACCAAGCCCCTCTCAAGGGGAGATTCAGGGACAGTTTTGTTTCAACCACCGCGTTCCACGCCACGCAGGCATCGGGCGATATCGCGCCATGCACGCGGTGACCACAGGCCGTGGTGGTGAAAGAACACGGTTTCGGCCAGGGAGCGAAACAGGCGTGAGGAAAACGCCGTATCCAGCAGCCAGCGCTGTCCGGGCAGCACGTCGTAGAGCCGCCGCAATCCACGCTTGAAGGTGTAACGCGGTGCGCGACGCCGTAGCACCGCCGCCGGGTGGATACCGTCGTGCAGGAGGTAGTCCGCGATGGCCTCACCGGCCAGCCGACCGGTCTCCACCGCCGGGTGGATGCCACCTCCGGTCAGCGGCGAGACCAGCCCTGCGGCATCACCGAGCAGCATGACGTTGCCACGCGACAGGGGGCGCACCCGCCCGCCGCAGGGGATCAGACCGGCGCGGTAGGCGTCCGGTTCGCCCAGCTTTATGCCCAGGATCTCGTCCGCGAGACGCAGAACGTGATCCAGTCGCGGTCGCCGAGGCTGGCGCACGGCGAGTCCCACGTGGATACGATCGACACCGGGCACCAGCCAGGCCACGTAGCCCGGTGCCAGACGGGGATCGAGGAAGACGTGGAAACAGTCCTCCAGCACATCACCGGTACGAAGGAACTCCGCCTCGACACCAAAGAGAAAGCGGCGATTGACACCGAGGCCCAGTTCGCTGGCGATACGCGAGCGCGCACCATCGGCGGCGGCAAGAAAGGTGCCACGCAGACCCCGGCCACCGCGCCCGGTGTTGACCAGCACGCTGCCCTCGGTGGTGAGGACACCATGGCAGGCATGCCCGGCCAGAAGGTGCGCGCCGGCCTGGCGCGCCTGCTCGGCCTGCCAGCGCAGGAGGCCGGCGGTGTCGGTGGCAAGAAAATAATAACCGGGACTGGCCAGTTCCAGACATTGCCGTGACGGTCCATGGAGACGGATCTTCTCGATGCGCCGCGTCAGCCGTGCCGGCACCGGCCAGGTTTCGGCGATCTCGCGCACCAGGATCCCCGTGGTGTGTGGGTGCAAACCAAATTCCGTCTTGCGCTCCAGCACCGCAGTGCGCAAACCTGTCCGCGCGGCCGCCTGCGCACAATGCAGACCGGCAAACCCGCCACCGGCAACAATGAGATCGTAGTCGTGCATGTCCCTGCTCCCATAAAACGCTACCTGAATGGAAATTTCAGTTTATGGGGGCGATCTGGCGACAAGCTGACGCAAACAGGATGAATTCTGGCAGATGGCGTCATGGTGCCGTAACACCGCAGTGGTACTTTCCGGCTATGCAAAATCGCGGTGGTCTCCACTACCATGAGGGTGGGGATTGTTTCAGGGCGCCGGCTTCGATAAGGGAGGGGCGCAGAATAAACGTGTAGTACCTGGGGGATGTTGTAATGGATGATCAGGTTCTGGATACACTGCTGAAAGACATGGCCCACCTGCAACAGGATCCACAGTATCGCTGGCTGCTGGATCTGGTCAGGGCGGAGAAAACGGCCAATCGCCAACCAGCAGAAGACCTCGACGAGGTCACTTCCATGGAGCTTTCCCTGCCCGCCTGAGCCTCGTCGCTCCGACCCGTGTTCAGGGCAATCGTACCAGCTGGCCCGCGCGCAGTGCGGCCAACGGATAGAAGGTATCGCGCCAGCGTATCCCGCCGCGCCACAGGCACACGATCCCCGCGCGCAGCAGGAACAGGCTGAAGATCAACACGCCCAGCGGCAACAACAGGCAGGCACGCCAGAATCGCGCACCCGAAGCCAGCAGGATGAGCACGAATACCGCCTGCGACAGCACGGCGATGGCGCCCGCCTGCCACGGCAACCAGCCGGGCAACAACAGGCCCAGCACCGGCACCAGCACCCAGGCCCACAGTGCCAGGACCAGCAGCAGCATGCGCCACAGCCGCCAGCCTGCGGCGACGCCGAAGATGTTCTTCTCCAGCCCCCGCGCCATGTCCACGAGATCGGTGTACCACACCACCTCCAGATCCATGTTGCCCTGCGCCAGCAGGCTGCGTTTACCCGCCTGTTTCATCAACAGACCCAGCCCCAGATCGTCGGCCACCTCCATGCGCAACCACGCCAGACCAGGCGTCGCTTCCAGTGCGCTACGGCGCACCATATTGAAGACGCCAAGCCCCACGGCCGGCGCCCAGCGACTGCGTCGTGGCAACCACAGGCGCATGGCCAGCGCAAACAGCAGGCTGAAGGCCCGCATGACCACCTCCTGAAGGTAACTGGTGCTCAGGGTGCGCGGTATCAGGGACAGGTGGTCCACCTCCTGTGCGCGGGCGGCGCACACCGCCTTGCGTAACAGGCCGGCGGCCATGTGTACATCGGCATCGCAGAACAGCAGCCACTCACCGTGTGTGCGAGCCCGACCCGCCTCCAGTGCATGCACCTTGCCGAGCCAGCCGTCGGGCAGGTGATCGATGTGTACCGGCACGATGCGGCGATCCCCCGCCGCCATGCCGTCGATGATCCTGTCGGTACCATCAGTGGAACGATCATTGACCAGTACAATCTCCAGTGCCGGGTAGTCCTGGGCAAGGATGGTGGACACCGCGCCACGAATACTGGCGGCCTCGTTGCGCGCAGTGACGATCACCGACAACAGCGGCAGGGGATCGTCAGCATCGGTATCGTCACCTGTACCACTGGCCATTTGATCAGTGCCACACAGATCATCGAGATGGGGAATACGCAGGGCGGCGATGAGGGTCAGGGCGTAGGCCAGTGGCCAGGCAAGGCCGGTGAGCCAGCCGAGGAACTCGAGCACCCCTGACATACGAATATGACCCTCCTTCAATGGCTGACAGGTGA
Organism: Gammaproteobacteria bacterium; assembly: GCA_011051615.1. Lineage (GTDB taxonomy): Bacteria > Pseudomonadota > Gammaproteobacteria > CAMYNG01 > CAMYNG01 > HyVt-448. The sequence goes on along the minus strand of DRKU01000207.1, from coordinate 5,282 downwards.
CCCCGTCATGTGACAAAGCATGCGCAAGCGTATATAAATAGATACTAAGTGGCTGCAGGCACGGAAACAAGGACACGCGAATCATGACGTCAGACATCTTGCTTTTGGGGGGCTTCGCGCTGCTCGCCCTGATCGCCTGGATATGGTCCATCATCGTTGGCTTCCGGCTGGCAACGGTGTGGGGGATCCTGGTGATCCTCTTTCACCCCCTCGCCACCTTCATCATGGCATTGACCAACTGGACGGCGGCCGGTAAGCCCTTCCTGCTCTCGCTGGTTGCAACGGTGGGGCTGGCGTATTTCGCTGTCAGCTATATCTGGAACGCCAGTGGTGCCGGCGCCATGTTCGATATCGTCCAGCGCCAGGCCAGTGGGGAGATCACGGAAATCGAAGCCGCGCGTGAAGCCCGTGACGCCATGGTGGAACAGCTGGAACGCATGCACAGCCAGGGCCTGATCAGTGATGAAGAACTTGCCGAAGGTCGCGCGGAAGCCAACCGCCAGTTCGGCATCCCCGAAGAAGGGGAAGCGCCGGTGGATCCCGGTTCCCTGCCGGGGGCGGTGCCCGAGACCGAAGTAGTTATCGAGGATCCCGATGCACCCGCAGGGACGGTACCCGCCACGGCCACCCCGCAGGAGACCATGCCTGAAGTTGTGCCCGAGGCTGCACCCGAGGTCACACCCGAAGTCGCAGCCGCCGAACCGGAGCCAAAACCGGTCATCAAGCCGCCGGTTTTACCCGAGCACCGGCGCCGCGCGCTGACACCACGCGGCCCCGTGATCCGCACCATCGGCTTTGAAAAAGCTGGCCACTACATCGGAAAGAAAGTCTGGGTGGTGGACAAGACCGGCCGTGAACGCACCGGTATCCTCACCCGTGTCGGTCCCGATCACGTCGTCCTCGAACGACGCCTGGGCAAGGGCGCCATGAGCTTCGTGGTCTACGACGATCAGATCAAACAGATCCGCGTAGAACTCGAACCCGGCGAGCACTAACCGGATTCAGCGGTACCGTACGAGCCACGGCATCCGGCCAACACGCCCTCTTCCCCCGTCAACGCAAACCCGCATAGCGGGCTCGCCGACCAACTTCAGTCTGCGTCCTGCTCACGTGCCTGGTTCGCCTCATCCTCAGGTGCTGCCGAACTTTTCAGGTAATTGATGAACATCAATGCATAGATCACTACCGGCACGATCCACATGGGATAGAGCTGGCGTACTTCGGTCGTGGCAAGAATGGAGAACACCAGCGTCGCGCCATACAGGCCCAGCCACAGGGAATCATTGCGCTGGCGTCCCCGGAACATGAGGCTGAACAGGCCAAACAGTACCAGCTGTACCAGCACCGTGACCGAAACATCGACAATGATGTGGAAACTCTCGGGGTGCGCCTGTGCCGGCATGGACAGGAGCAGCAGGAAAATCAGGCTCGGAATCGCGCGGTATGACATGGCGGGAACGCTCCACGGTAGAATGACAAACGCGGATGATAGCAGATCGCCCCGGTACGCCTGCCATTACCCATACCGGCTAAGACGGCTTGCGCACCACCCCGGCATCCTCCTGCTAACGTAGATACGGCTTCAGGTGTCGGCGCATGAACACTGCGGCGCGCCGCACGGCATCCTTCGCGGCCAGATCGTCGGCGAAGGTGCGTACGTTCTCGGGGCGGAAATCGAAACCGCGCCCTACACCCGGATAGATGATCAGGCGTGCGTCACGGCCCTTCTTCCGGAGTACGCTAATCGACGTCTCGATGATACGACGGCGCTGATACTGTTCCTCGTCACCGATGAAGACCAGCACCGGCAGCGTCAGATCGTCGATCTCCTTTGCATAGCCGTAGACCTGCATGGGCTCGGGCGCATTGGGGTCCTGCAGGTGCGGATAATAGGACACGTAGCAGGCCAGTTCCTTCTTCTGCCGGCCGAAGGTAGTGGCCACCTTCAGGCTGTAGTAGCCGCCGCGGGTGTGCGAGTAGATGCAGGCGCGCGTGGTGGAGATATCATCGCGTGCCAGCAGCACGTCAACGCCGCGATTGACGTCCTTCTCCAGCTCGTAGTCGTGTTCGATGGGATGGGTGCCGAGGAAATGGGCCTTGTAGATATCGGGCGCGAAGACCACGAAACCTCGTGCGGCGACGCGGCGCGCATGACGCTGCACCAGATCACCCAGCCCGCGTCGTCCATGCTGGAAGAATACCGCCGGGTAGCGTTTGTCGTCGTCGGGACGCACCACCATCACCGGCACCTCGACGCCGTTGCTGTCATAGCTGATCCACTCCACGCGCAGGGCATGGTTCTCGGGTACCGGCAACACACCATCGTTCCACCAGGCATCACTCCACCACCAGGAATTATCGGGCTTCGGTTCGTGTGCCGCGGCAACAGTGGTATACAACAGGCCTGCGAGGAGGGTAAACATCATCGACTTCATGTTACGGAACATCAAACTTTCTCCTTACACAATTACATCGCGCCGAGGGCGGCGCTCCTACTGATTCGTTCCCCAGCTACGCGCATTCGGGATCGTGCACCGTGGCGGCGCTGGCCAGCAACAGGCCTGCGAGGAGGGTAAATATCATCGACTTCATGTTACGGAACATCAAACTTCTCCTTACACAATTACATCGCGCCGAGGGCGGCGCTCCTACTGATTCGTTCCCCAGCTACGCGCATTCGGGATCGTGCACCGTGGCGGCGCTGGCCAGCAACAGGCCGGCGAGGAGGGTAAATATCATCGACTTCATGTTACGGAACATCAAACTTCTCCTTACACAATTACATCGCGCCGAGGGCGGCGCTCCTACAGACTCATTCCCCAGCTACGCGCATTTACATGGGAGCAGTCTCACGTTCACCGTGGGTCAATCCTGAAGGGCGACTCGCGTAGAGTTGGAGCCCGGAAGGAATGACCCACGGTGGAAACCTTCCTCACCTGCTTCTCGCTCCTCGCTACCTGCCCCGTCGCTTGCCGCCCCCCACCGGGCTGCCGGGCTTCCTCACGCGTGCCCGCGGCGGGGTACGACCACCGGTGCGCGGCGGCTTGCCTGTCGGTCGGCGCGTGCGACGATCGCCGGTGCCGGGCGGCTGGAAGGCCGGTACCAGGTGGCGCTTGCCGTTGCCGATGAGATCGGCGCGGCCCATACGTTTCAGTGCATCGCGCAGCATGGGCCAGTTGTTCGGATCATGGTAGCGCAGGAAGGCCTTTTGCAGACGGCGCTGTTTGAGCTTGCGCACCACTGGTACCACCTCACCGACCGCACTCACGCGGCGCAGGGGATTGCGGCCGGTGTGGTACATGGCCGTTGCGGTAGCCATGGGCGAGGGCAGGAAGGTCTGCACCTGGTCAAGACGAAAATTGTTGGCCTTGAGCCACAGGGCGAGGTTGAGCATGTCCTCATCGGTACAACCCGGGTGTGCAGCGATGAAATAGGGGATCAGGTACTGCTCCTTCCCGGCCTTGTGTGAATACTTCTCGAACAGCTCCTTGAACTTGTAATAGGTGCCCATGCCCGGCTTCATCATCTTCGACAACGGGCCTTCCTCGGTGTGCTCAGGTGCGATCTTGAGATAGCCCCCCACGTGATGGCTAACCAGTTCCTCGATGTACTCGGGTGATTCGATGGCGAGATCGTAGCGCACACCGGAACCGATGAGGACCTTCTTGATCCCCGGCAGCTTGCGCGCACGACGGTAGAGATTGATCAGCGGGCGGTGATCGGTATCGAGGTTCTTGCAGATCTCCGGATAGACACAGGACAGGCGGCGACAGGCCGCTTCGATCTCCTTGCTCCTGCAATGCAGGCGATACATGTTGGCCGTCGGTCCGCCGAGATCGGAGATCACGCCGGTAAAACCGGGTACCGTGTCGCGAATGGTCTCCACCTCGCGGATGATGGAGTCCTCCGAACGGTTCTGGATGATGCGCCCTTCGTGCTCGGTGATGGAACAGAAGGTGCAGCCGCCGAAGCAACCGCGCTGGATGGTGATGGAAAAGCGGATCATCTCCCAGGCCGGGATCTTCTCGCCATCGTAGGCCGGGTGCGGCGCACGCGCATAGGGCAGCTCGTAGATGCGATCCATTTCCTTCGTACTGAGCGGCAGGGGCGGCGGGTTGAGCCAGATATCGCGCCCGCCGCAGGCCTGCACCAGCGGGCGCGCGTTGCCGGGATTGGTCTCCAGGTGCAGCACCCGCGAGGCATGGGCATAGAGCACCGGGTCGGCCTTCACCTGCTCGAAGGACGGCAGGCGAATATAACTGTTGGCCTTCTCTGCCGCACTCAATTGGCGCGTGAACTGCACCACCTTGTGCTCGGTCTGTTCACCGGCGTGCGCACAATCGGTCGCCGACTGGCTGGCATAAGGATCGATGTGGGGCGCCACGGCGCCAGAACTATGGGGACGATCCACGCGGCTGGAGTCCACCTCCACCCGACCCCCCGGCAGGGTGTCGATGACGAAGGCCGTGCCACGCACGTCGCGGATCTGATCGATGGCCTCACCCGCTGCGAGGCGATGAGCCAGCTCCACCACCTGGCGCTCGCCATTGCCGAACACCAGCATGTCGGCCCTGGCGTCGAACAGAATGGAACGGCGCACCTTGTCGGCCCAGTAGTCGTAGTGGGCGATGCGCCGCAGGGAGGCCTCGATACCGCCGACAATCACCGGCACGCCGCGAAAGGCCTCGCGTACGCGCTGAGCATAGACGATCACCGAGCGGTCCGGCCGCCGCCCGCCCACACCGCCGGGGGTGTAGGCGTCGTCGGAGCGAATGCGCCGATCGGCGGTATAGCGATTGACCATGGAGTCCATGTTGCCGGCGGTGACACCGAAGAACAGATTGGGTCGGCCGAGGGCCTCGAAGTCCGCCGTCGAAGTCCAGTCGGGCTGGCTGATGATGCCGACGCGAAAACCCCGCTCCTCCAGCAGCCGCCCCACCAGCGCCATACCGAAACTGGGGTGGTCCACGTAGGCGTCGCCGGTGACCAGGATGATGTCGCAGCTGTCCCAGCCGAGTACGTCCATCTCGGCACGCGACATGGGCAGGAAGGGCGCGGTGCCAAAACGCCGGGCCCAGTACTTGCGCCGGGAAAAGAGATTGGGGGCTGTGGTCATGGGGATCGGGTCTCGGGCGATGCGCGGCCCTGACTTCATGGGCCGCTGGAACCACTTATTATACGTCATCCGCATGGGCAGGGACGAGGAGCAAGGTTCGAGGGTCGGGGAGAAAAAAGCTCAACCGCGAAGGAGACGAAGACAGAGGATCACTGTCATTCCAGGG
>DRKU01000206.1 GCA_011051615.1 Gammaproteobacteria bacterium | reverse complement strand
GCGGATGAACAGTCCCGGCCGCTCGCGGCGCACCTGGGTGCTCGGCGCCACGCTGGCGCTGCTCGCTGCCTGCCTGCTGCTGGCACTGGGCGCGGGCGAGACCCCGCTTTCACCCCGGCAGGTACTGGCCCTGCTCACCACACCGGACGACAGCCTCGCCGCGCGCATCCTGTGGGAGCTGCGCCTGCCGCGCGCGCTGGCGGCGCTGGCGGTGGGTGGCCTGCTGGCGCTGGCCGGCACCCTCATGCAGGTGCTGCTGCGCAACCCCCTCGCCGACCCGTATGTGCTGGGGATCTCCGGTGGCGCGGGCAGCGGCGCCCTGCTGGCCCTGCTCGTCGGTGCCGGTGGCCTGTTGCTGGCCGGCGCGGCGCTGGGCGGCGCCCTGCTCTCCACCCTGCTGGTCTTCGGCCTCGTGCGTCACGGCGGCAACCTCAACCCGGTGCGCCTGCTGCTCACCGGCATCATCGTTGCCGCCGGCTGGGGCGCCCTGATCAGCTTCATTCTCGCCACCAGCCCCAACGAAGCCCTGCGCAGCATGCTGTTCTGGCTCATGGGTGACCTGAGTTACGCCAGCCGGCCCCTGCCCGCACTGGGCATACTGCTGGCGGGGCTGGCCATCGCCTGGCCCCTGTCGCGCAGCCTCAATATTCTCGTGCGCGGCGAAATCCAGGCCGGCGCACTGGGGGTCAACACCGCGCGTCTGCATACCGTGCTGTTCGGCCTCGCCGCCCTGCTCACCGCCGCCGCGGTCATGCAGGCCGGCGGTATCGGCTTCATCGGCCTGGTGGTACCCCACCTGCTGCGCCTCGCCGGCCTGCACGATCACCGCCTGCTGCTGCCGGCGGCCGTGGCAGCGGGCGGCAGCCTGCTGCTGCTGGCCGACACCCTGGCGCGCACCGTGCTCGCCCCACAGGAACTGCCGGTAGGGATCCTCACCGCCGCGCTGGGCGTGCCGCTGTTCCTCTACCTGCTCAATCGCCGCGAGGCCCCCGCCCATGACTGAGCCTGCCCACCTTGTCACCCTGGAACTGGCGGTGCGCATCGGCGGCGTGCAGGTGTGCCGCGCACTGGACCTCGATCTCGCGCCGGGGACCTGCTGGGCACTGATGGGTCAGAACGGTAGCGGCAAGACCACCCTGCTGCACACCCTCGCCGGCCTGCGTCCCGCCACGGCGGGTGAAATCCACCTCGATGGACGCGCCCTGCCGCAGTGGCGGCGGCCGGACCTGGCGCGGCGCCTCGGCCTGCTGACGCAGGACTTCCAGGACCCGTTTCCCGCCACGGTGCTGGACACCGCCCTGCTCGGCCGCCACCCGTGGCTGTCCCTGTGGCAATGGGAAGGCCCCGCGGACCTGGCGCGCGCGCGCGCGGCGCTGAAGACGGTGGGACTGGCGGAATTCGAACAACGCAACATCGCCACGCTGTCGGGCGGGGAGCGCCGCCGTCTCGGCATCGCAACCCTGCTCACCCAGGACCCGGCCGTGTTGCTGCTGGACGAACCGGCCAATCACCTGGACCTGCGCCACCGCCAGCAGATCCTCGCCACCCTCGCGCAACTGGCGCACGCGCAGCAACGCACGGTGATGATGAGTCTGCACGACCCGGCGCTGGCATGGCGCTTCTGCGATCATGCCCTGTTGCTGATGGGGGACGGCGAGGTGGTAGCGGGAGAAACCCGCGAGGTATTGAATGCGGACAACCTGACGCGCCTGTATGACTACCCGGTGGCCTGTGCGCAGGTGGGAGACGAGCGCGTGTTCGTCGTCCGCCAGGATGCCGCGCACACCTGACGTTGAAGCGCGGGGCTTCGGTTTGCCTCAGGCGTGGTGTTGCAGGGCGGGCGCGTCGGTGTCCACCCAGTCGAGCAGCGTGGCCCACTGGGCCTTGTCCTTGCCCACGCGGGAATCCCACATTTCGTGTATGCCCATGCCGCGCTCGGAGGCATGGACGTAGTTCTGGGTATCGCGCAGCTGGGTGATGAAGGGCAGTTGCAGGGTGGCGAGGAATTTTTCCAGGGCCTGGTAGACGCGGGTGTTTTCCTTGACGCGGTTGGCCACCACGCCGAGGCGGATCCCCTGCTGGCGAACCTTGCCTTCGAGCAACAGATCCTGGATGAAGCGCGACACGGCGTGGATGTCGATGGGCGACGGCAACACCGGGATCAGCACCGTGTCCACGCCGCGCAGGATCTCGCGCAGCTGTGCACCGTTCACGCCCGCCGGGGCGTCGATGACCACCCGCTCCGTACCCGCCGGCACGCGCAGGGCGAAGGCGCGCGTCTCGTTGAAACCCGTGCGCCGGTGTGCCGCCACGGCATGGATGGGTGCGCGATTCTCGCCGCGCACGCTCAACCAGCGCAGGGCCGAGCCCTGGGGATCGAAATCCAGCAGCGCGGTGGCATAGCCATGATTGGCAAAGGCGCTGGCCAGGCTGGTGGCGATGGTGGTCTTGCCGCAACCACCCTTGGAATTGAGTACCGCGATACGGCGCATGCTGAATACCTGTGCTCTCTCCGAAGATCTGTCGTCCGGCCCCGTACCGGATCAGGGGACCGGGGACGACGATGCGGACAGCATCCATGCCCGGATACTATCTCTGTTATCGGTTAGCCAATCCCTGACTTTTGTCGCAGAACGGGAACCCGTCGACATTATGACGCGTTGGGGGTCCGGTTTCGGATCCGGACTGCCACGGTAACCCCTGTATCCAGTCTAGCCAATAACCGGGGTGTATTACACCTTCCCGGTGGCCGGCCGGCCCGAGGCCCGCCGCACGGCACTGAAAATAGTGCCTGTTATTCAAACAGTTGCAACAAGGCCGCAGCATACCGGCACGGCACCCATCGGCGGCTTCGGTTGACACCCTCCACCTCTGGCGCGTAGAGTGCCGCCACAAAGATGACCCTTCAGGTTCTCCCCTGCCCCGCAGGGGGGTGAAACGGGAAGCCGGTGCGGACCCCTCGAGGCCCAATCCCGGCACTGCCCCCGCAACGGTGAACGCGTTGCGCCGGCGCCATCGCCACTGTGCCCCCGGGCATGGGAAGGCGGCGCCGGCCGGAAACCCCCGGTTTCCACGCGTGAGTCCGGAGACCGGCCCGAAGGTGAACTGGCGTGCTGCGGAGGGCGGCACCGGCAGCCGGAACCCCCTGTTCCCTCCTGCTCCCCTGTCCTCCCTTCGCACACTGTTGTCCAACGTACGGGTGTGTACACATCACGGGAGAGAACAAGCATGAACATCCCCATGCGGCCACTTGCCGCACCGATCCTCATTATTACCGGCCTGCTGGCCACGGGCCCCGACAGCGCCGCGCTGGCCGACGAGGCCGCACCGGTCTACGTCACCGCCACGCGCACGCCGCAGACCGCCGACGAGACCCTCGCGCCGCTCATCGTCATCGATCGCGAGACCATCGAGGCCAACCCCGGCGCTGATATCGCCGAACTGCTGCGCTTCCATGCCGGTATCGACATTGCCCGCACCGGCGGACCGGGCACGGTGACCACGGTCTTCATGCGTGGTGCCGAGAGCGACCACGTGCTGTTGATGATCGACGGGGTCAAGATCAATCCCGGCACCATCGGGGGCGGCGCCTTCCAGAATATCCGTCTCAACAACGTCGAGCGCATCGAGATCGTCAGGGGGCCACGTTCCACCTTGTATGGCTCCGAGGCCATTGGCGGTGTCATCAATATCATTACCCGCCGCACGGGTGCGGCCAGCGAGGCCAGCGTCAACCTCACCGCCGGCAGCAATGCCACGCGCGAGCTGGGCCTCAATGTCCTGTACCGCAACGGGGACTACAGCGCCGGTATCGAGGCCTCCACCTTCGCTACCGATGGCATTCCCGTGTTCCGCACTTCCACCACCGATCGCGGTCACGACAACACCACGTTCAATATCTTTGCCAACGGACGCATCGGTGGCATACAGGTGGGCGTGGCGCACTGGCAGGCGAGTGGCAACACCGAGTACGAATCTTCACCCAACGTGCCGCGTGATCAGGACTTCCTCAACAGCGCCAGTACCCTGAGCGTGGAACATACGCCCACCGACAACTGGGTGAGCACCTGGAAGTTCAGCAATATCCGTGATGAACTCGACCAGAACCAGAGCGCTGACTTTGCCCATACCAGTCGACTGGCACTGGACTGGCAGAACGACGTACAACTGGGTGACGCCAACCTGCTCACCGCCGGCCTGTATATTTCCGCAGAAAACACCGTCGCCTCGTCCTTTGGCACCTCCTTCGATGAAGACACGACGGTCAATGCCATCTTCGTGCAGGACAACTATCGTGCCGGCAAGCTTGCCGCCGTGATCGGGGGACGCTACACCGACCATGAAACCGCCGGGGAATACGGCACCTGGAACGTGGAACTGGGCTACGACCTCAGTCCGGTACTGCGTTTCATCGTGGCAAACAACAGCGGTTTCCGTGCCCCGGACAGTACCGATCGTTTCGGTTTCGGTGGTAACCCGAACCTCAAGCCCGAACTGTCCAACAACACCGAGCTGGCGCTGGTCTATCATCCGGCACCCGGGCGTCGCCTGCGCCTCGGCGTGTTCCGTAACAATATCGATGATCTGATCAGTTATGACGTCGGCCTGTCGCAGAACAACAACATCAGCAGGACACGTATCGACGGCATCGAGCTGAGCTACCAGGCCGAAATGGGGCGCATGCGCTTCAATCTCGAAGCCGTGGCGCAGGATCCCATGAACGAGGTCAACCACACGCAACTGTTGCGTCGCGCACGCCACAGCATCAGCATGTCACTGGGCTACCGCGCCGATCGCTACAGCTTCGGTGGTGACCTGGTGCATACCGGCAAGCGCCCGGACATCGACGGCATCACCTTCGCCAGCACCATCGTCGAGGCCTCGACCGTGCTCAATCTGCATGCCAGCGCGCGTATGACGCCGAAGCTGACCCTGCGCGCACGGGTGGACAATGCCTCCAACCAGAAATACGAACTGGTATCGGCCTACCGTACACCGGGTCGTACCCTGTTCCTGGGATTCGATTACCGCCTGTGACCATGACCCGACCCGCCCTCTCACTGCCCTGGTTCGTCGGCCTTTCCCTGGCCGGCCATGCCATGCTGCTTGCCGGCTGGTATGCACCGCAGTGGGGGGGCGACTACCAGCCACCGCCGCTGGCGGTGAGTGTCAGCGCGCCGCACGGCAGCACCGAGATACCCGCGCCGCCCCGCGAGACACCCGCACCCGCGCCGCGAGTGGCAAGGTCTGCGCCACAGACGGCTCGTGCCCCCGACGCACTGCCGACCCGCACCGCGTCATCCACCACCGAGGCCCCCGCCACGCCGGAAACCACGCCCGACAGGGTCACCCCTGCGAGCGCCTCGACACGGCCACGACATCTTGCCCAGGCCCGGGTCTTCGTCAATCAGCAACTGAACCACGACATCGCCCGCTATTTCACCTACCCGGCGCTGGCGCGTCGCAAGGGCTGGCAGGGTACGGTGCTGCTGGGTTTCGAGGTTTCGGCCGACGGGCGCATCCATCATATCCGCGTCAAGCGCAGCTCCGGACATGGCCTGCTGGATCACAGCGCCCTGCGTGCCCTCGAACAGGTCGAGCGCATCGAAGGATTCGCGGATCGTTTCGCCTTCAGGTTGTATAATGTCGATCTCCCGGTGATCTATCGCCTCGGCACGCGGGGCTGAAACCACCGGCAGCGGCACTCGACGCGCGTGCCCTGATGAGCTTTCCTGTACACCTTTCCCGGCAACCACCGGTGAGCAACGGTCAGTAACGAGGTACCATGGGCAACCGTCTGTCGAAGATCTACACGCGCACCGGCGACCGGGGTGACACCGGGCTCGGCGATGGCACGCGCATCTCCAAGGACCACGTACAGGTGGAGGCCTATGGCACCATCGACGAACTCAACAGCTTCCTTGGTCTCCTGCTGACATATCCCCTGCCGCCAGAAGTCCGTGCCCCCCTGTTACAGATCCAGCACGAGCTGTTCGACCTCGGCGGCGAACTCTGCATGCCCGGCTACCAGACCATCGATGCCGCGGCCATCACACGTCTCGAAGACTGGCTCGATGACTTCAACAGCGAGTTGCCGGCACTGAAAGAATTCGTCCTGCCCGGCGGCAGTCGCGCCGGTGCCATGTGCCATGTGGCACGCACCGTCTGTCGCCGCGCCGAACGGCGCGTGGTAACCCTCGGTCACACGCAGGCAGTGCGTGAAGAGATCATTGCTTATCTCAATCGCCTCTCCGATCTGCTCTTTGTCATTTGCCGGCTCCTCAACCGGGAGGCAGGCGAACAGGAGACCCAGTGGGACCACCAGCGTTAGGCAGCACCCGCCCCGGCAGGCGGTTACTCCTGTTTCTGGCCCCCCTGCTGACCGGTATGCTGCTGATCACGGCGGCAGACGCCAGCGAGGCCACCGCGGACAGCTACGTGGCCGTCTATGGCGGCCGCCGCAGTGCCGACCCTCTCTTCGAAACCCTGACCCTGCAGGCCAGCTTCGAGCATGATCATCGCCTGCGCGGTTTCGCCGTGGGGCATACGCTGGCGCGCTATCGTCGCCAGCGCAGTCTCGCCGTCGAGGTCCAGTACAACCAGCACTATGGCGTACAGGAATACGAAGAAGCGGTGCTGGTGGCCATTTATCGCTGGGCGGGTTTTTCCTGGGATCACCACGTACGCACCACCTTTGCCGTCGGCGAAGGCGTGTCGTGGCTCAGCGAACTCTCGCAACTGGAAGCGCGACGCCATACCAATACCTCGCGCTGGCTGAACTACCTGTTGTTCGAGGCAACCCTGGCACCACCATCGAGCCACCACTGGCGCTTCCTGATCCGCGTCCATCACCGCTCGGGGATCTACGGCCTCATCAACGACGTACATGGTGCCTCCAACGCCATGGTGCTGGGCATACGCTACGACTTCTGAGGCAAAACGTTTCCACGCGCTCCATTCCTGGTCACGATAGCTGCGCTACAATAGCGGACAGGCCGGCCAGCCACGCCGAAAATCTCAAGGGGAGGAACAAGCATGCAGGAACCTGTCGTCGTCATCGGTATCGGGGAAATGGGCGGGGTCTTCACCCGCGGTCTGCTCCGTACCGGGCATCCCGTCTACCCGGTATCGCGCCGTTCCAACATCGAGGCATACGCCCGCACCATTCCCGATCCGGCCCTGGTACTGGTGGCGGTGGGTGAAAACGACCTGCATCCGGTGCTGGACGCCATGCCCAAAGCCTGGCGTGGCAGGCTGGGTCTGCTGCAGAACGAACTGCTGCCGCGCGACTGGCAACGCCACGCTATCGACGATCCCACCGTCATCTCGGTGTGGTTCGAAAAGAAGAAGGGCCATGACTACAGGGTACTGGTGCCCTCACCGGTGTTTGGCCCACAGGCACCCATTCTGGAGGAAGCGCTGGAGAGTCTCGACATCCCCTGCTGGGAAGTGGCTACAGCGGAGGACATGGAGTTCGAGCTGGTGCGCAAGAACGTCTATATCCTCACCACCAACATCGCCGGCCTGGTCGTCGGCGGCAACGTCGATGCCCTGTGGCATCAGCACCAGGATCTGGCCCGGCAAGTGGCCGACGAAGTCATGGACATCCAGGCCTGGCTGGTAGGCCACGAAGTGGAACGCGAGCGCCTCATCGAAGGGATGGTTGAAGCCATCCAGGGCGATCTCAATCACCAGTGCATGGGCCGCTCCGCCCCCGCGCGTCTTGCCCGCGCCCTGGCGTTTGCCGATGAAGCCGGCCT
>DRKU01000205.1 GCA_011051615.1 Gammaproteobacteria bacterium | reverse complement strand
GCTGAACCGACCCGAGGAGGCGCGCGACGCCTGGAACGTCGCCCTGCTGGGCATGAGCGACCCCCGCCAGCGCCAGTACATCCAGATCAAGATCGAACACCTGCCGGCACCGGCCGAGGCCGCGCCCGAAGCGGCACCTGCGGCGACGCCGGATGCTGCACCGGATGCGACGCCGGCCAGTCCCGCCAACCCGGAGCCGGCATCGTGAAAAAGCCTGTCACAATTATCCTGCTGGCGATTCTGCTCAGCGCCTGCGCCTCCTCGCCGTCACCGGTGAAACCGCCGCTGGCGCTTACCGCCCTGAGCGAGGCCACACCGGTGGTGGAACGCTGGAACCTGCAGGTGGGTGGCGGCGTCGATGATCTCTATCTTCGCCTGCGCCCGGTATTCGACGGCAAGCAGGGTTTCGCCATCGACTACCGCGGTTACCTGGTGGCCTTCGATACCGCCACCGGCAACGTGCGTTGGGAGCGTGATCTGGGTGCCGACGTGGCCGGTGCACTCAATCTCAGCGAGGGCCTGCTGCTGCTCGGCACCAGCAGTGGACGCGTGCTGGCGCTGGATCCCGCCGATGGCAAGCCGAAATGGGAAGCGCAGGTCTCCAGTGAAGTGCTGGCCCTGCCGGTGTCGGACCGCGGTATCGTCGTGGCCCGCACCGTGGACGGTCGCCTGTTCGCCCTCTCCGCCAGTGATGGCAGCCAGCGCTGGGTCTATGATCGCAACGTGCCGGTACTGACCCTGCGTGGCACCAGTGCACCGGTGATCAAGGATGGCCTGGTGGTGGCCGGTCTCGACAGCGGCAAGCTGGTTGCCCTGACGCTGGACGAGGGCACCGTGCTGTGGGAGACCACCATTGCCGTTCCCCGCGGTCGCTCCGAACTGGAGCGTATTGTCGATATCGATGCCGACCCGGTGCTGGTGGGCGAACTGGCCTACGTGGCCACCTACCAGGGGCGCGTGGCCTGCGTCGATCTCGCCTCCGGGCGACTCATCTGGGTGCGCGACATGTCGGTGCACAGCGGTATTGCCGTCGATCCCTACCGTGTCTTCGTCAGCGATGCCGAGGGCCGGGTGTGGGCACTGGATCGCTATAACGGTTCCGTGTTGTGGAAACAGGAATCCCTGTTGCGCCGGGCCCTGACCGGGCCGGCCCTGACCAGCGGCTACATCGTCGTCGGTGACTTCAACGGCTTCGTCCACTGGATCAAACGGGACAGCGGCCAGATCGTCGCGCGCGCACGCGTCGGTGAAGGCGATGCCGCCGCCGAGGCGAAGGAGGAGCGCGTGGAAGGCGAGGGCAAGGAGGCGCTGACACCCTACAGTCGCAGCCGTAACATTCTTGCCGCGCCGGTCGTGGCGGGCGATGATCTGTTCGTCTATGACCGCCGCGGCGTGCTCTCGGCGTTTCGCCTGGCGCAACAGTAACCCGGCGCGGCCCGGGTGACTGACCCGGGCATGGTGCAGGATCACATCTGATGAAACCGGTTCTCGCTCTCGTTGGCCGACCCAATGTCGGTAAATCCACCCTGTTCAATCGCGTCACGCGTAGCCGTGATGCGTTGGTGGCCGACATGCCGGGTCTGACCCGCGATCGCAAGTTCGGTGACGGGCAGATCGGCAAGCGCGATTACATCGTCGTTGATACCGGTGGCCTCAGCGGCCAGGAAGAGGGCATCGATGATCTCATGGCCAGCCAGTCCTGGCAGGCGGTGGAACAGGCCGATCACATTCTCTTCCTGGTGGATGCCCGCGACGGCCTGACGCCGGAAGACGAAAACATCGCGCGACGCCTGCGCGCCACCGGCAAGCCCGTGCACCTGGTGGTCAACAAGATCGACGGTGTCGACGCCGACGTGGTGTGCGCCGAGTTCCATGCCCTTGGCCTGGGCGAGGTCTATCCCATCTCCGCCGCGCACGGCCGCGGCGTGCGCAGCATGATGGACGCCATTCTCGATACCCTGCCGGAGAGCGTCGAAGAGCCGGGCGAGGAAGAGGCCAGAGGTATTCGCGTCGCCATCGTCGGGCGGCCCAACGTGGGCAAATCGACGCTGGTCAACCGCATCCTGGGCGAGGAACGGGTGGTGACCTATGATCTGCCCGGCACCACGCGCGACAGCATCTACATTCCCTTCGAGCGCGATGGCGTGGACTACACCCTGATCGACACCGCCGGCGTGCGTCGCCGCGCGAAGGTCAGGGAAGCGGTGGAGAAGTTCAGCGTCATCAAGACCCTGCAGGCCATCGACGATGCCAACGTGGTGGTGATGGTGCTCGATGCCCGCCAGGGCGTTGGTGAGCAGGATGCCACCCTGCTGGGCTACGTGCTGGAGAAAGGCCGCGCGCTGGTCATCGCGGTCAACAAGTGGGATGGTCTCGAACGTGATCAGCGTGAGCGCATACGGCACGAGCTGGAACTCAAGATCCCGTTTGCCGATTTTGCAAAGACCCATTTCGTCTCGGCCCTGCACGGCACTGGTGTCGGCGAGCTGTTCGAATCCATCCAGACGGCGTACCGCTGTGCCATGGCGCAGTTCGACACACCGCGCCTGACGCGCCTGCTCGAAGACCTGGTCTCGGCCCATCCGCCGCCACTGTCACGTGGTCGCCGCATCAAGTTGCGTTATGCCCACCAGGGAGGCCGCAACCCACCACGTATCGTCATTCATGGCAATCAGACCGAACGCCTGCCCGACAGCTACCGCCGCTACCTGGTCAATGGCTTTCGCAAGCACCTGCACCTGCGTGGAACACCGGTGCGCATCGAGCTCAGGACCGGCGAGAACCCCTACAAGGGGCGACGCAACAAGCTCACCAAACGCCAGCAGGAGAAACGCGAACGCCTCAAGCGTTTCGTCAAGCGCAGGAAATAGTTTCTGCGTCGGCCCATCTCACCGCAAGGGACGCATGGGTCTTACCGCAAAGGACGCAAAGGTACGCGAAGGGGGGCAACGAAGCCTTTTGCTTTGCGGTACTTCGCGGTCTTTGCGGTGAAGGTTTTGTATCGTCATTCCGGAACATGCGCAGCATGTGTCCGGAATCCATTGGCGTCGACAGATCACTGGATTCCGGCCCTCCGCCATGCGCGGCATGGCTGCGGCCGGAATGACGGCGGGGTACCGAACTCCCTGAACAGGCCAAACCGCCGGGGATGGGAAGGTTGGTTTCACCGCAAGGGAAGAATCAAAGAAGCCT
>DRKU01000204.1 GCA_011051615.1 Gammaproteobacteria bacterium | reverse complement strand
CCGGCCAGCGAGCCTTGCAAGGGGTTTGAGAAAGCGATCCACCCAGTGGAACGGCTGCCGCGCTTCACCCTGACTCTTCTTTGAATTCTTCTCAGTCATTGCCTTCCCTGCTCGGTTGGCAGGTGTCGGCGCCCGTTATCCCTGCTTATGGAGTCGGTGTATCTGCCTGCCAGCTATTACTACCCCGCCCGCCAAGCTCCCCTTCACCAAAAATAGCAAAACACGTCACTCGCGTACGTTTTTTCGGAAAAAAACTGGTCCAACCGGTATATCTTTTTCCCGACACGTCGGCCTTTACCAGTGCCTTATCCGGCACGCCCTGTCGGGGCTTTTGCCCGTGTTCCGATACTCAACAAGCGTATCGACGGATCCAGGTAGAACATCTTCTTCCAGCCCTGCGGGCTGGCATCCCAGCGCCAGGGATAAGGTATGAGGGTGAGGATGGAATAGTGCAGGTGGGGCGCCTTGCCGGCAGCGTTGCCGCTGGTGCCGACCGTGCCCAGCGTGTCTCCCCCGCCAACAAAGATGCCGGCATCGGGTGCAAATTCCGCCAGGTGGGCGTAATAGTGTACCCGCCACCGGGGACCGAGGATCACGACGACCCTGCCGCCGATGCCGAAACTGCCTCTGTAGATAACGATCCCCCCGGTGGCGGCACGCACTGACTGGCCAGCCGGGGCAAAGATATCGATACCCTTGTGCACACCCGACCTGCCCCAGGGGGCATACCAGAAGGTATCGTGGTTCCAGTCATGGGCTTGCGCATCTTCGACGGGGATGTGCAACTGTTCGGGCAACAGGTAGCCGATGAGAAGGATGATGGCGGGAACCAGCGCCCAACGGTAACGCCGCAGCCCACGTGTGCGTTGCTTCTCATCCATGTCCGGGAATGCCCTGCTCCTGTCCTGCTGTCATGACGACCTCGGCCTGCCCGGCAGGCTGGGAACCCGGTCTGGCACGGCGAGCCGCCCGCAAGCCTTTACGGGCAGTTGTCTAGCCCAGCGCGCCAACGCCCCGGAACAACATCAGCAACAGGAACAGGAATGGCGGCAGTACCGCCAGACCCATTATCACGGCGACGCGGTCGCGCAGCCGGTAGGGGGTATCGCTGAGAAGACGCTTGCCAAGGGTAAACAGGAACAGGATCACGGCCACACCACCACCAGTGATGGCCAGCACCAGCCCGGTATACCAGGCGATGCCCAGCGTCACACCTGCGTCTTCAGCCACTATTTCACCATTACCCGGCGCGGGCACCAGCTCACGGGATTCGGCGCCGAGCGCCATGATCACCACGCCAACGATGAATACCAGGCTGGCGAGCAGCAATATACGTACGGGTTTCCTGTAGATATCCATGTTGTCCGGATCCATTACCTGCCTGTGTTTATGTTCTGTCTGCCATCCGTGTCCCGGCTGGTGCGGTTTCAGTCACCCCAGCACCTTGCGCAGCAGGGCGACGATGGCGACGAGTATGATAACACCGAGAATGCGGTCCATGGTGCGCGGCGCGAGGCGAAACGCACCCAGCCAGGAGCCCGCGAAACCGCCCAGCAGTACCGCGGCGACCAGCGGCCAGTATGCCGTGATGTCGATGGCATTGTACTGCAGGCGGGCGAGGAGTCCCGAGAGGGAATTGAGCCACACGAAAATGGCGCCACAAGCGGCGGCCTCTTTCTGGCTTCCCAGGCCAAGGATGATGATCAGCGGCACCAGGTAGACACCCCCGCCGATGCCGACGATACCCGCCACCAGGCCGAGGATGCCGCCGGCCAGCACCGCCACGATGACGCGCGCACGGGGGCTGAAATCCAGCCGCAAGCTGGTGTCCTGCCACAGGTAGATGCGTGCCGCAACGAAAACCAGGCTCACCAGTAGCAGTCCATAGAAGACCTCTTTGGGAAGATCCAGCGCCCCACCCAGGTAGGCCATGGGGATGGATGACAGCACGAAGGGCAGGATCAGGCGCCACTGGGCATGACGGTTGCGAATGAAATTGAAGCTGCCCACCGAGGTGACGATCAGGTTCAGCGTCAGCGACACGAACGGGATGGCCAGCGTGCTGAAACCAAGGATGGCCATCAGCGCCGTGTAGGATGAGCCCCCGCCGAGCCCGACCGAGGAATAGACCGCCGCGACGACGAAGAACAGCGCGGCGACCACATACATGGAAACGATCAGTTCAGATTCCGCCACGGCAGGCACTCCCGGGATCGAGACGAAGACAGCCAGTATCGGCACCCGGGCCGGTGCCGGTACCGGGAAGCACACAAAAGTGCACCGATTGTAGCCGATACCGGCCTGACGGCGGTGGCCCTCGGCGTGCAGTTTCGCCGCAGTTTCGCTATGGTGGCCATTTTCCCGCAACAACTGGTTAAAAAATGTTCGGTCAGGATCGCACTGAGCTACGCAGACTTTTTTTCACGGCCTGGCGCAAGGCGCAGGACAGGCAGCCCATGGAGCCGCTGGAACAGGTGGTTGCCGATATCGTTGCCCGACATCCGGAATACCACGGTGTACTGGAAAACGAAGAGGCCTCACTGCAACGCGACTACAGTCCCGAGCAGGGCGAAACCAATCCCTTCCTGCACATGGCCATGCATATCGCCATCCACGAGCAGCTCAGCACCGCGCGACCGGCGGGTATTACCGATATATATCAATCGCTTACCATACAGTTCGGGGACCAGCACGCAGCCGAACACCAGATGATGGAATGCCTCGGTGAGATGATCTGGCAGGCCCAGCGCGACAACCGCCTGCCCAGTGAAGAAGACTACCTGGCCTGCCTGCGCCGCCTGCTGGCCCGGTGACGCCTGAGGAACCCTGGCCACTCAGCCCGGCGTAGGTCTCGGCAAATTGTGCAAATGGTCACGAATTACATGGGATTGTGATGGAAAAGTGAGATTTTGCCCGGCATTTCTGTGAAACTTTGACAACAGGCCCCTGTCATAAGCCGCAGGTGACGAGAACAACTACAGGGCTCAACACCCAACCTGAAAACAACGGGCCTGACGGTTCGACCTTTTTAAACGCTATGGAGGCAATATCAATGTCCAAGAAATTCATCAAGCCCATTTCGCTGGCTGCCAGCACCGCTTTTGTTGCGACCCTCGCGGCCAGCAATGTTGCTGCTGCCACGGATGCCGGAGCCAACCCCTTCGCTGTCAGCGAAGTTCAGAGTGGCTACATGCAGCTGGCCAAAGAAGGTCAGTGCGGCGAAGGTCGTTGTGGCGGTAACCCCAAGGCCGGTGATCCCAAAAAGCCCAAGGAAGGCAAATGCGGCAATGATCCCAAGGCCAAGCCCAAAGAAGGCCAGTGTGGTGAAGGCCGTTGTGGCGGCGACCCCAAGGCCAAGCCCAAGAAGCCGGGTGAAGGCCAGTGCGGCGGTATGCCCAAGAAGTAAGTAGTAAACCATGACACAGGATAAACACTATCCCGTTCATGGTGCTGGACTTGGAATGCGGCGGGTCCTGCTGGACCCGCTCGCAGACCAGCCCACCGACCAGGTGAACTTCTGGGAAGTTGCACCAGAAAACTGGATTGGTCTGGGCGGCACCTACGGCAAACAATTCCGCGCCCTGACCGAAAAACACCCCTTCATCTGTCACGGCCTGTCGCTGTCCATCGGCAGCCCCATGCCACTCGACGAGGCCTTTCTGCACCGCCTCAAACGTTTCATGAAGGAACATGATATTCGTTACTACAGTGAGCACCTGAGTTACTGTAGCGACCACGGTCATCTCTATGACCTGCTCCCCATCCCCTTTACCGAAGAAGCCGTCCACTATGTGGCCAGACGCATCCGCCAGGTCCAGGACCTGCTCGAACAGCGCATCGCCATGGAGAACGTCTCCTACTACGCGGCGCCGGGCAAGGAAATGGAGGAGATCGATTTTCTCAATGCCGTCCTCACCGAGGCCGACTGCGACCTGCTGCTCGACGTCAATAATATCTACGTCAACAGTGTCAACCACGGCTACGATGCCGAGGACTTTCTCAGCCGTATCCCGGCCGAGCGTATCGCCTACCTCCATATCGCCGGCCATTACAATGAAGACGAGGATCTGATCATCGACACCCACGGCGCCGATGTCATCGACCCGGTCTGGACCCTGCTGGAGAAGACCTACGAGAAGTACGGCGTCATCCCCACGTTGCTGGAGCGGGATTTCAACCTGCCCCCGCTGGCGGAGCTGCTTCAGGAAGTGGACAACATCGCGGCCCTCCAGAACAAGTGGCACAAGAATCATGACAGCCTTGCACGACATGGATAAACAGCCTGAATTCATGCGCAAGCAGTTCGAGTTTGCTGCCTGTGTGCGCAACCCGGACAAGTACGCCAGACCCGAAGAAATCGAAACGCGGCGCATGAAGGTCTATGCCGATCTCTTCTATAACAATGTCGAGAGTTTCATGGCCAATACCTACCGGGTATTGCGCGCCATCATGGATGATACCCAGTGGCATGCCCTGATACGTGACTATTTTGAGAATCATCACGCACATACGCCGCTGTTTCCCGAGATGCCGCGTGAGTTCCTGCGTTATCTGGAAGACGAACGTGAGCCGCAGGAAAGTGACCCACCCTTCATGCTCGAACTGGCCCACTACGAGTGGACCGAGCTTGCACTGACCATCAGTGAAGAAGAATTCGACGATACCGGCATCGACAAGCAGGGTGACCTGCTCAACGGCATCCCGGCGCTGTCACCGCTGGCCTGGCCTCTGAGCTTTGCCTTCCCCGTTCACCAGATCAATGAAGAAAACCAGCCACAGCAGCCGCCTGAGACACCAACCTATCTGATTGCCTACTGCGATCGTGAATTTGATGTGCATTTTCTTGAAACTAATCCGGTCACTGCGCGTCTTATCCAACTGATAAGTGAAAACAGTGGTCATACCGGACAGGAATTACTTGCCCAGATCGCGGAAGAAATTGGACATCCACAGCCTGAAGTCGTGATCCGTGGTGGTGGCGACATACTCGACGATCTCCGCAAGCGTGACGTAATACTGGGTACCAACATCCAGATCCAGCCGTCCGGCTGACCATAACAAAAACCGTCTGAGTATGGAGGCATGTTATGGGCATCTTCTGCAAGCTCCAGTCATTGCTGGATCGCACGCGGGTGGCGGATTTTCTCGCGCCACTGGCATTACGACTTTATCTCTTTCCCATCTTCTGGATTGCGGGTACCACCAAGATCGCATCTTTCCAGGATACCGTTGCCTGGTTCGGCAATCCTGACTGGGGGCTAGGCATGCCCTTCCCCACCCTGATGGCCGGACTGGCCACCGGCACCGAAGTCGTCGGTGCCGTCATGTTGCTGTTCGGTCTCGGCGTACGCTGGATATCCATCCCACTTATGTTCACCATGCTGGTCGCCGCATTCTCGGTACACTGGCAACATGGCTGGCAGACCATCGCCGATCCCGGGTTCTGCCTGTTCAACTGCGGTGACGCCGTCGACGCTGTCAACCGCCTGAGCAAGGCAAAGGAAATTCTCCAGGAGTACGGGAACTACGACTGGCTTACCGGCCAGGGCAGTTTCGTCGTACTCAACAATGGCATCGAAATGGCTGCTACCTACTTCATCATGTTGCTGGCACTGTTCTTCATCGGTGGCGGAAAATATGTCAGCATCGACTACTGGCTGCGACGCAAGTACGGCCCCTGCGTCGAAAATGCCTGATGGTGGTACTGCACGGACGGAACGGGGTAAACCTGCCCCGTTCCACAGCAGGCTCTTGAATTTCACGCAGCGGTGCAGTAGAAAGGGGAGTCCCCTGGCCTGCTGAAGGAGGAAGCAATGCCTGCCCGTCCTTTTTCCCTGTTATTGCTCTTCAGTGTCTTCCTGGCCGGCTGCTCCGACCCACCCCCTGCCGTGAAGCTGGAGGGCGACAGGGCACACCTGTCCGGGGTATGGCTCTACAAGAAACAGGACTTCGGCAGCGACGTGGCCTTTGACTATCGCATGCTGGTCCTCTACCCCGATGGCAGGGCAGTCTACAAGCGTTGCAGCCAGGCGCCCGGCACCAGCAAATCGGTCAACCTTGGCAGTGCCTACATATCCAGGCTTACGGATACCGAACTGGTCCTCACCACCAACCTGTTCGTCACCACCATTGAGACGGAGTTCGCCATCGACCGACCTGCCTGGCAGGAGGGCAATGACTGGTTCATGGCCCTCGATGGCGCCGCCTACCGCCGGCTCAAGCCGGGTGAACAGACCGGCCACGAATCCTGGCCCTGCAGCGACCAGCAGGGGTCGGGGAATGCTATCTGAATGAGCGACGAGGATCCGTACGCGGATATCGACTATGACAAACTGGGGCTTCTCATCGGGCGTCTGGTAGCGATGCTGTGCGGCTCCATCAAGATCCAGCTCGACAAGCTGACCCTCGTCGCCAGTCAGTTCAAACCCCGTGACAAGCGCGTGTTTACCGGCTATCTGTGGGGCCTGTCCACTGCCATTGCCGAGCAGGCGGGGCTCAAGACCTCCGGTATCATCAGCAAGGGGATCTACGCCGGTGTGGCACGCTATTTCCTGCTCGAGGAAGGCCGCCGATTACTCGAGGACCTGGACAGCCTCATCGAAATCGCCGACGAAGACTTTACCCGTGGTGTTACCGGAGGCGGCGAAGATGCCGACGCCATTCGCGAGGGCAAGGGCGACCTGCCCGGCCTGCATCGGTGTTTCAGCAAGGACAGCGGCACATAGCGAGTGGCAGGGGCGGCCTGAATACCTGTTTCAGATCCCCGATCACCTGAAAATAACGGACTACATCACCACCTTTCTCTCGCCGGGGCGCCCACAGGCCGCAAGCGGCCATGCCCCTCAATGCGCGGCCTGTCGCAGCCGTTTCCGCCCCGGGGCATTGGCATGGTTCAGCAGGCGGCAGATGATGCCGGCCTCGCGCGGTTCCCCCCCGACGAAGGACTCGGTGGCGTGCGCCCACCAGCGCCACAGGTAACGCTGCTCGGCTTTCAGATGCAGGGCGTGGGGACCGAGCCGGCTGTACCAGCCCAGTTCCCCCGCGGCAATGTTGAGGCGCACGGCCAGGCACTGGCGCAGGGCGCGGCCGGCGGCGCCGGGATGCGGCGCCTGGAGCAGGGCCAGCGCCGCGGCGGGATCGTCCACCACCTGGCCCATCACGGGGAAGGGGAACCAGCCGGCCAGAACGGCCGGATCGAGATCCCCGCCGCTGGCGAAGGCGGCCTCGATACGCGCCGCCCAGGCGGGCGGCCCCACCGGCCTGCCGATGGCATCATCCAGCTCGAAGGGCAGCGTGTCGGGGGTGACGAACACCGGCGTGCTGTATGTCTGCCGCAGGCCACCGGGACCGGCAAAAGTGAGTTCCACGTAGTAGGCGCGCCAGCCCGTGAACGGGGGCATGATGCGCACCGAATACACGCCGTCATCCTCTGCCAGGGGTGTGGCATTCCAGGCGGGACCAATGACGGCCAGGCGAAAATCGCGTGCCACGGGATTGTCGGCCTGCCACAGGCGCACCGCCAGCGGCGGCCGTGAACTGCGCACCACCAAACTGCCCTCCTCGTGTTCCCAGTCGATCTCTGGCCGGGGCAGATCCGCCAGCACGCCGAGGTACCAGCCGATGAGGCCGGTGACAGCATCCTCAATGGGGACCGTCGGTCCGCTCAGGCCGTGGTCGGTATTGGCGACATAGCGCAACAGGGTCTCCCCCACCAGCTCGTCGATGTAGAAACTCGCGGAGTCGGGAAGAAAGAACTGATCGCCGGTGGAATTGAGCAGGTAGCGGGGCAGATCCAGAACGCGGCGATAGGAATAGGGATCGATGACCTTGAGCAGATCCTGACCCTCGGGCGTGCGCAGGCGCCGCACGATGTCGTAGTCCACGTAGTCGCCGATGGCGGGAGAATATTCGCCGTAGGCGCGGAAGTGGTGCTCGATACTGGGCGCAAGATTGAGAAAGTCGATGACGCCGGGCGCGATGGCGCGTACGCGCAGATCCACCGCCGCCGTCAGCCAGGTGACCGCGCCGCGCTTGGAGAAACCCACTACGACAAAGTCCCGCACCCGGGCCGGGCTCACGGCGGGGACGAAACCCTGCACCGTGTCGAGGGTTCGCACCACGCTCTTGACCATGGGCAGGTAGGCGGGCCAGGACCAGTCCAGCCTGTCCATGGCCCGGTCCCAGGTGTAGGCCACCAGCGCGTCCTCGCGCAGCGGCCCGGGGGCGTCGGGAAAGCTCAGCGGCTGGTTGGGCACCTGGCCGACGATAGCCACCACCGAGCGGGACAGCACCGCGATCTGCGCGCCGAAGGCCACCTCGTCGGAAGCGAGATCGGGCGGCCCACCGTTGTCACCACCGCCGACGATCACCATGGCGGTGTCGTGGCTCACCACCGCGGGCACCACCACGGCGAGCCAGTGCGTCCACAGGGTACGATCCACTTCTCCCGGGACGCGCCACTGCTGGGAGTTCATGCTCAGCAGGTAGAGGGTAAAACCGTTGCCGGGCACGCTCGCCACCGGCGTGTAGCCGTAGGCGGGATCCGGTGCACTGACGTAGTCGGCCAGGGCCGACTCCGGCGGGGATGCCGAGGCCGTGCCCAGGAGAAGCCACAGGCAAAGCAGTGACAGGATGCGAATGGAATGGCGCGCGGGCGAAAGCGGCTGCATGGTTCCCTCCTTGCCGTGACATATGATGGATGGTGTCGATGAAGGCTCCCGGCATTGCATCACAGCACGTTGGCGCCGGAATGCGAACTGGATCATGTTTTACCGGTGATGCTATAGCGGGGCGAGAGCCAAGGATCAGATCCCCGCCCCCTGTCCCCCGCCCGGAGGGCGGGGGAACCGATATTTCGAACTCCGTGTCATCGTGAAGAACAGCGACGAGGGGCGAGGGCTGGATTTGCTTCCCTCATCCTGTCCTTCCACCCCTGCGGGGCACCGAGGTCCTGTCCTGAAGGGAGAAGGGCGGAAATACGCGGCTACGAGTTCTCGGAGAGGGTTAAATATCGGTCCCCTCTCCCACAGGGAGAGGGTCAGGGTGAGGGGATCGGATACAGGAATTTTCAGCCCAAGTATACCGAATTCGGATTCTGATCCCCGCCCGGAGGGCGGGGGGACGGTTTTTTCACTGCCGCTGCAAATTTTCATCTGCATTGATCTTACGGATCATCAATCTGCGGGAGAGAGGACTGGGTCCCCTGTCCCTGTGGCTCGGGGCGCCTCGCAACGGCACCCCCTTGCCTATTCCCACTTCAGGGCGCCGCCGGTCTGGTACTCGGTGACGCGGGTTTCGAAGAAGTTTTTCTCTTTGCGGAGGTTGGCTTGTTCGTCGAGCCAGGGGAGGGTGGGCTCGGTGGCGTCGGGGTAGGGGGGCTCGAGGTGGAGGCT
>DRKU01000203.1 GCA_011051615.1 Gammaproteobacteria bacterium | reverse complement strand
CCAGCATCATGTGGGTCTCCGAAGCCATGCCGGTGGGGATCACGGGTATTTCTGTACCCACATTGCTGATTTTGACCGAGGTGTTCGGCCCCAAGGCCAAGGTGGCCCATGCGCTGGCCTTCCAGGGCTTTACCAAGCACGTGGTGTGGCTGTGCCTGTTTGCCTTCCTGGTGGGGGCCATCATGCAGCTGCTTAAACTCGATCGTCGTATCGCGCTGGGGATCCTCGACAAGATCAAGGCCTCCAACGTGGGGCGTGTGATCTGGGGCATGTTCGGCGTCAACATCATCCTCGCTTTCCTCATTCCGGCGGCCAACGCGCGTGCGGCCACTTTGCTACCGGTGGTCAAGGGCATTACCAATCTGCTCGGTGACACCCCCGAGGAACAGGAGGCCAAGAAGGCTATCGTCATCCAGTCACTGGTCTACGGCACCATGATCTGTGGCGTCTTCATTCTAACGGCCCACCTGCCCAACCTGATCATGCTGGGGATTTTCGAAGACAATGGCTACAAGGGCCTGGGTTATCTCGACTGGATGCTGTTGCAGTTTCCCTATCTTGGCATGTTCGTGCTGACCCAGTGGTGGGTTCGCTATCATTTCAAGACAAAAGACGTCGTGATTGCCGGCGGACACGAACGCATCCACCAGCAGCACATGGACCTGGGCAAGATGACCGCCCCGGAGTGGGTGCTGATCTCGGTGTTCGTGCTCGTCGCACTGGCCTTCATGATGGGCAAGGGTAGCTGGATCTACGAGGCCCACAACCAGAAGCTCGGCATCATTGCCCTTGCCGGGTTGCTGTTGCTCTTTGTGCCCGGCCTGTTCCCCTTCAAGTGGCAGGATATTCAGAACAAGACCATCTGGGGCACCTTCCTGTTACTCGGTGGCGCCATCACCATGACGGCCGCCATGCAGAAGTCGGGGCTGGCCGGTTTTCTTGCCGACTATATCCATGGCCTGGTGGAGGGACGCTCCTGGTGGATGACGATCCTCATCCTCATGCTCGGTACCCATTTGATCCGTATCGGCATGTTGTCCAACGTTGCAGCCATCGCCATGCTGGCGCCGATCCTCTTCGCCATGGCAGGCCCGCTGGATCTGCATCCCGTGGCCTTCACCCTGCTGGTCTCCGATACCGATACCTATGCCTATCTGTTGCCCACGCAGATCACGGCGGCGGTCATCGCCTACGGGTCACAGACCTTCTCGGTGACCGACTACGCAAAGGCGGGCTGGCTATGTATTCTCATTGCCATTGGCTACGGCATCATCATCATGGCGCCCTGGTATGCGCTGCTGGGCATGCCGGTATGGGAAGGCGCTCCCGCCGCTGGCCAACTGGCGCCGTGGCCTTTTGGTGGCTAGGTGCTTCGGTTGTCTGCGGGGTATGTCGCCCCGCAGACAGCTTTTCCTTACGCGTTGTAATAGGTTGCTTTGCCAGAGGTACGCGGCGTCTGCCGGGCGTTCGCGTGTAGTGGACTATCACGAGGTTTGATCCATGAAAAAAATGACCGACGCTGAACTCAAGGCAAAACTGGGTGAGGACTACACCGCGCCCGTGGGGCTCTATGCCAAAACCAAGGACATGCCCTTTCTTGGCCAGGTCCATTGCCATATCGATGAGCTGGAGGCCGGCAGCTGGCAGGAGATCGTGCTTGACTATGAAGTCGGTGCCTCGGGCATCGCCGACGGTGCCTGGATCAAGGCAACCTTCAAGTTCTATTCTGACTGGGCCCTGTTTCAGACCTCCGATCCCTCGGGGGCCAACTATGTCTCGGCCGAATACCAGGCCGGTCCGCTGGTGGAAGGGCAGAGCCCCGCCACCGTGCAGTCGCTGAAAGTGCGCTTCGACCAGAAAGGTCACGAACGCCCCTTCCAGAAGGCTGTCATCGTCGATACCGTAGACGGCTACCTGAAACCCGGCGACCACATCATCATCCGCCTGGGCGATCGGCGCTTTGGTGGTCCCGGCACTCGTATCCAGACATTCGTGGAAAAGGGTTTCCGTTTCCGCTGTTACATCGATCCGCTGGGTACCTCGCGCTTCTGCGATATCCCCGGTGATGTGGAGTTCGACATCGTCCCGGGCGCGCCGAAGAAGATCGTCATGGTGGGTTCACGCCTGGCGACCGTGGGTGAGCCGGTGACGCTGCGCGTGCGCGCCGAGGACGGCTGGGGTAACACCTGTTTCAACACTGGCGGCGAGAAGGTTCACCTCATCGCGACCCTGGACGGCAAGACCGTCTACGAAAAGAACATCGAACTGAGTCCCGAGGGCTGGGCGGTGGCGCAGGTCACCGATCTGCCCAATGACAGGGCCGGGGAGCTGGAAATCACCGCAACCCTGACCGAACATCGTTCGGTGGCCTCGGGCAAGTTCTACATCACCTTCGACAGGAAACTGCCGTTCCCACGCAGCTACTTCGCCGATCTGCACGTGCACTCGGACGACACCGTGGGCACCAACGATACGGTGTACAACCTCACCTATGGGCGTGATATCGCCGGCCTGGATATCCTGGGTTATACCGCCAACGACTTCCAGATCACCAAGGCGCGTTGGGAAAAGGCCGTGGAACTCATCAACGAGCTCAACAAGGACGGCGAGTTCGTCTGCTATCCCGGCACCGAGTGGTGCGGCAACTCCTGTGCCGGCGGCGACCACAACGTGGTCTTCCTGCACGACGATGTGCCCCAGTTCCCCTTCGACAAGGACGGCAATGTGGCCCGCTCCTTCGAGTGGAACGAAGACATGGAGGCCGACACCATCCAGCCGGGTGCCTGGCCCCTGGAAGAACTGTGGGCCACCTACATCGACAACCCGGAAGGCCACCTGCTGATGCCCCATGTGGGCGGTCGCCGCTGCATCATGGACTGGCATCACCCGGTGCTGGAGCGGCTGGTGGAGATCGAATCCGCCTGGGGGCACTTCCCCTGGCTGTATGACGATGTCATGCGGCGCGGCTACAAACTGGGGGCCTCGGCCAACGGCGATGAACACCGTGGCCGCTGTGGCGGCGGCGTACCGGGCACAGCGGTCTTTGGCACACGCGGCGGCGTCACCGGCGTTATTGCCGATAAACTGGATCGCAGGACCATCGGCCAGGCGGTGCGTGCCCGCCACACCTGGGCCACCACCGGTGAGCGGCTGGTCGGACTTACCTGGTGTGGCAAGCACATCCAGGGTGACGAGTTCGAGCACAAGGGGAAGGCGAAGATCGAATACCGCTTCGTCGGTGACGCCGGCTGGGACGAGATCGCCCTGTACGATCACACCGGTGTCATCGCCAGACGCAACCTGCAGGAAGAACACGGCTACTGCGGCCGCCGCATTCGCCTGCGCTGGGGCGGGGCGCGCATCAAGGATCGCTACCGCTGGGCTGACTGGAAGGGCACCATCACCATCCAGAACGCCGTCATCAACAGCTTCACCGCCCACGGTTTCGAACACGACGAAGAGACCTGCGGTCGCGCTTCCCCCACATCCATTCGTTTTCGCTCCGACACCTACGGTGATTCAGACGCCATCGACATCGATGTTACCGGACTGGAGAATTGCACCATCCGCATCGAGGGTACCATCGATGGCTACGTCAAGGTGGGTAACCCGCTGGACGGCAATCCCTTCGTCCATTGCCCGACGTTCTCATGGGAGATCAGCGGCCGTGAACTGATCGAAAGCGGTGGCGCATTGCGCAAGGAACTGGGTGGCACCGAACTGTTCCTGGCGCTGGAACGCCTGTCCGACAAACCCATGCCACGTGACGTGATCGGATCCTTCGACATCGATCCGGCCAACGGCCCCCACGGCCATCGCCCGGTCTACCTCGCCGCCCGACAGGTGGACGACGGTAAGGTGTGGACCTCGGCCATGTTCATCGAATTCAAATAACCACAGGCAAGATCCTCCCTGGGATGCCGCCTGCGGGCGGCATTTTTTTTGGCAAGGGGATCGACCATAGAGCATGCAGAGGGCACGGAGGGCGTGGCAATCTGTTGGACAGCGTCGAGGAGCAGGTTCACGTCATTCCGGAACGCGCATCGCGCGTGTCCGGAATCCAGGGCCGTGGGCAAGGGGGTGGGGATCAAATCCTCGGCCCTCGCCATTCGACCGCAAGACCATGAAATACCATTCCCTTCTCCCTAAGGGAGAAGGTCGGGATGAGGGGATCAAATCCTCGGCCCTCGCATCTCGCCACTAGCCCCTTACGATCAAGGCCGCCGCAGCCCGTGCCCAGCATAGACGGCCGTGACGGCATCACTATATATGTAGTCAATGAACGCCGCGCCCCAGCGCCCGCCATCGCCCACCAGCCCCACGTGATAGGTGGTGCACACATTCCCCGGCAGCGGCCGGGGGTTATCGGCGTTGCCACCGAGGGGAACGATCTCGAACGTCTCGGGGAAGATCCGGCAATAGCGCAGCGCCAGGTGGTAGT
>DRKU01000202.1 GCA_011051615.1 Gammaproteobacteria bacterium | reverse complement strand
TGGTAGCGGGGGCTGGATTTGAACCAACGACCTTCGGGTTATGAGCCCGACGAGCTACCGGACTGCTCCACCCCGCATCTGGTGCGGCGAATTCTAGACACACGGCCTGTGCTTTTCAAGCCCTGTCGGGCTTTCCGACCAATTCTTCCCGGCCCCCGCCTGACTGGGCCACCAGTTTGTGTTCAAGTCATCGCCACAGGACCCGATATTTTGTAAATGGGGCCATGACGGGGGGAATGCAATCCCCGTTTTCTGCAATATGCACCGTTTTGCCCGGTATGACCCGGGCGCTGAGGCTTATGTTATTGTTTTTTATCATACTTTAAGAGTGGTACGAGAATTGCTCTACTAATACTCAGGTATATCGTGAATTTCTGCCTGTTAATTTTCACCCCAATCAACTGAATTCCAGGGAGTACGAGGTAATGACAACTACGCGTAGAACCTTCCTCAACGCAGGCATGGCCGCCAGTACGGCGGCCGTGGCACTCAGTGCCGGCCTGTTGAGCCCGCGTCAGGTCCTGGCGGCCTGGCCCAAAAAGGCGTTTACCGCCAAGTCGGTGGATGACGCCCTGAGCGCACTGGTGGGTTCCCCCACGACCACCGCCAGCAGCGACGTCAAGGTCGATGCCCCCGACATCGCTGAAAACGGTGCCGTGGTCTCGGTCTCGGTCACCACGACCGTGCCCAATGCCGAATCCATCTCGATTCTGGTTCCGGTAAACAACAACCCGTTGACCGCCAGCTACATCCTCAGCGCCCAGTCGGACGGCTTCGTCACCGGCCGCATCAAGATGCGCAAGACCTCGGATGTCATCGCCGTGGTCAAGGCCAACGGCAAGTTGCTGACTGCCAAGAAGGCCGTCAAGGTCACCCTCGGCGGCTGCGGCGGCTAAGGTTTCGAACCCACTGAATTTGAGAGGCTTAAGCAATGGCTAAAAAGAAACTGAAAATCCGCGCCTGGGTCGAAGGCGGCAAGGCGACCGTCAAGGCGATCATCTTCCACCCGATGGAAACCGGTATGCGCAAGGATAAGGCAACCGGCAAGAAGATCCCGGCAAAATACATCACCGAGGTGAAGTGTGAGCACAATGGCAAGGAAGTCCTGACCTGCCTTTGGGGACCGGGTGTATCCAAGAACCCGTTCCTGTCTTTCCGCTTCAAGGGCGCCAAGAAAGGCGATACCCTGAAGATCAGCTGGGTGGACAACACCGGTGGCAGTGGTGGTGGCGAAGCTACCATCAAGTAAGCCGGCGTCCATACGCCAGTAGAGAACGGGTGCTTCGGCACCCGTTTTTTTTGCCTGTTACCCGGCCTTCATAACGTGAAACCAACATAAAAAAAACGGGCGCACTTGCGTGCACCCGCCTGACGAGTTTTCTGCAAAAAGCGCTTACGGCTTGACGTACAGATAACCCTGCTGCTGCAGATGAGCAACCTCAGCTACACCAGAAGGAATAATTTCAACGTGCTCGTTGATCTTATTCTTGTCAATCTTCTTGCCCTTGATGGTGTTGGCACAAATGGTGAATTTCACACCACGGTTGGCCAGTGCGGCAATGGTGTCGGTGAAAGGCTTGCCCTTCTTGTTCTTGGTGCCGTCGACCATTGCGAAAGCGCCGGAGCTGTGCGTAACAACGATGATTTCAACGTTGTCATCACCAAGAGCATTCAGGTGGTTCTTGACGTTACGCAGTGCGCCGGTGGCCTTCTGCAGGTTGTTGATGTGATACACAACGCGCTGCTTGCAGTAGCCGTTCAGGGCCTTACCCGTGGGGCAGTCGGCTGCCTGGGCAGACATGGCGGACAGCGCCA
Organism: Gammaproteobacteria bacterium; assembly: GCA_011051615.1. Classification (GTDB taxonomy): domain Bacteria; phylum Pseudomonadota; class Gammaproteobacteria; order CAMYNG01; family CAMYNG01; genus HyVt-448. The sequence continues at coordinate 6,878 of DRKU01000202.1, read as the reverse complement.
GCAGTGCAGCGGCACCCAGCAGGGTGAAGGTACGTACGGTTGACTTCAACATATTTGGATCTCCTCCTAAAAAATACAGACAACTTGCATTGTTGTAACAAGAGGCACAGAAAGCACTGTGCCGTCCCTCCTATGGAGCAAGGATCGTTCCATGATGCCCCAAATCTTCGAATATCTTTTTTACTTATAAATCAACAGGTCACACACCCGTTTATTAGTATTTCAGTCTTCTCTTATTCTTCCCTGCCCGTTTCCTATGCATATTGCACCCGCTGGAGGGCAAGCGAGGGTGTATTCTACACCGCCCCCTCAGACCGCCTGGTCGGCACCGTCGTAACGACGTAACTTACGCCACAGGGTGGTCTTGTCGATCCCCAGTACCTTGGCGGCCTTGGTCTTCTTGCCATCGAGACACCTGAGTACATGGTTGATGTATTCCTGCTCCAGTTGTTCCAGCGGCAGGAACTCGTCCTTGGAGAAACTCACCGGCAGATCCAGCTCCTGCTCGCTGCCCGTCCCGCCGCTCCAGCTCAGGATGGGGCCGTCGGCGAGTATTACACAACGCTCGACGGCATTACGTAACTCGCGCACATTTCCGGGCCAGTCTGCATCACACATGGCACGCAGTGAAACGCTGTCGAATCCCTGTACGCGGCGCTGGTAGCGCTCGGCAAACTCCTGCACGAAACTTTCCACCAGTGCGGGGATGTCTTCCTTGCGCTGGCGCAGAGGCGGCACATGAACATTGACCACGTTCAGGCGGTGATAGAAGTCATGACGGAACTCGCCGGCTTCGACCATGGCTTCGAGATCACGGTTACTGGCGGTGATGATACGAATATCCACCGGGATCGCCGCACTGCCGCCAACGCGCATGATCTTCTGGTCCTCGATGGCACGCATGAGCTTGACCTGCATGGCATCGGAAATATTGCAGATCTCATCCAGGAACAGCGTACCGCCACTGGCCTGCTCCATGAGACCATGGCGGCGCTGGCTTGCACCGGTAAAGGCACCCTTCTCGTGGCCAAAGAGTTCGCTCTCGAGCAGGGTCTCATTGAGTGCACCACAATCCACGGCGACAAAGGGCGCTTCGCGGCGTGGACTGTAATCATGCAGCGCACGTGCCACCAGTTCCTTACCGGTACCGGACTCACCCGTAATGACCACGCTGCAACTGACCTCGGAAACTTTCTCGATGGTCGAGAACAGGGTCTTCATCGCCGGTGTGTCGCCGATCATGCCAAAGCGGTTGCGCTTCTGGCGAATACGCTGCTTGAGCAGGCGATTCTCATTCTTCAGCTTGACCGAGTTGAGATTACGCTCCACCATGAGTTTAAGTTCATCGAATTCAAACGGCTTCTTGATGAAGTCCGTGGCGCCACGCTTCATGGCCTCGACGGCGTTTTCCACCGAAGAGTAACCGGTCATTACCAGCACCGGTACATCCTGATCGACGGCGCGCAACTCACTGAGTAATTCAAAACCGCTCATTTCCGGCATACGCAGATCGGTGATCACCAGGTCAGCACCTTCCTTCTTGAAGGCCTCCAGGCACTCGATGGGTGAGGAAAATACCTCACAGTGAAACTTGTTGGAATCACAGTTTCGTTTCATGACCCGACCGGTCACCATATCGTCATCGACAAACATGATTTTTGCTGGACTAACCGACATTGACTGCCTCCGAGCTTTCCTGGGATTCGTCTGTTTCCTGAGTTTCCGCATCACGGCTGGACTCTCTGGGGATACGGATAGTGACCTTCACGCCACCTTCCCGGCGGTTCTCAAGGCGGATATCGCCATCGTGTTCCTTGATGATGCCGTAACTGACCGACAGGCCGAGACCGGTGCCTTCACCTTCCTGCTTGGTGGTGAAAAAGGGATCGAGTACCTGTGACAGGTTGGCATTGTTGATACCCGGCCCGTCGTCGCTGATCTCCAGATAAATATCGTCTTCCTCACCCCAGGCATGCAGGTGGATGTGGGAATGGGCCGGCGAGGCCTGGATGGAATTGAGCAGCACGTTGACCAGTACCTGCTGTAACAGGTTGGGATCGCCTACCAGCTCAAGATCACCCTTGCACTCCATTTCCAGCTCAATCTCGGCGGACTGCATGCGATGGTGCATGAGGGATACGGTGTCGTCGATCAGCTGTTGCATGTCAAAACGACGATAGGCCGGCGTGCTGGCACGCGCAAAATTCAGAATACCCTGCACGATGCGGGCACAACGCCGGCCTTCCTTGATCAGCAGTTCGATGTCACTGTGCATCTGTTCATCGGTTTCGCGGAGTTCCTTTTCCAGCAACCCTGCCAGCGACATGATGTTCATCAGCGGATTGTTGATTTCGTGGCCAATACCCGCGGCCATCTGGCCCACGGCGGCAAGACGCTCGGACTGCCGCGCGGCCTGTTCCGCCTGATCTCGCGCCCGCTCGGAGCGCTCCAGGCTTTCGGTCAGGTAGTTGAAGGCCCGACCCGCCGTGCCGATCTCATCACGGCCCTTGCCCTCGAAGCGGACCTTGCGGTTGCCATCGGCATAGGTCTTGATGAGACCGGCCAGTTCGTTGACCGGTTGCGCCAGGCGGGTCGCCGACCAGCGCGCCACCACCAGGCCAATGAACAGCAATACCGCCAGCAGCAACCAGATAGAGTTGCGCATATGGATGATGGGTGCCAGCACCGTATCGGCATCGGTTTCGATGACCAGTGCCCACTGTGCCGGTTTGCCTTCCGCCGGGACGAACTTCTTGAAGAACAGCATCTGGCCGTTGGCACGGTAGATGGAACCTTCCTTGTGGGACTTGAGGTAGGCCCACTCCTCAGCGGACAGTTCCCGCGACAGACGGTGTTCGGTACCGAGCTGGTTGGCAAAGCGAAAGTTGGTGTCGGGGTGATAGAGGTAGATGCCGTCACGCGCCGGCTCGGCATCGTTGATCTCCACGATATAGGGCTGTCCCGGATGCCCACCCAGCGCCGCCTCCACGGTAGAGTCCACCTGGCTGCCCCACATGTTGATGACCAGGAAGCCCATCAGGGTATCCACTTCGTCGCGCACCTTGACCGTGTAGCGCACCATGGCCGGGCAGAAATCGGCATCGAGGGTCACCTGCCCCAGCTCGAAATCGGACATGGTGACATCCTGTGCGCTGGCGATGGCCTGCTTGAAGAAACGCTTGTTGGACTGGTCAGCAACGAACAGTCGGTTGCGCTCATCATCGACGCGTCGCGCCGGTACCGGCTTGCCTTCCTTGACCTTGACCAGGGTCAGGCCGTTGGGGTCGATGAAACGCAGAGCCTGGATACTGGGCACGGCGTGCTGGTAGTTGAGAAAGAACTGTTCCAGAGACTCGGAGGCGCGACGAAAATCGGGATGGTCGGCCTGCATGGCGGTGGTGGCAAACTGCTTCAGCGCCGGCACACGCGCCAGCCCCCGCGCCAGCGCGCGCTGATCGTTGATCAGCAGCTTGAGCTCACCTTCCATCTTGGCCAGCGTGCCATGCAGTTCCGACTCGACGCGGGTCTCGATTTCCTGCTCGGCACGCTCGACGACCACAAACAGCAGCACCAGCAAGGGAATGCTGGTCAACAGGGCAATGGCGATAAACAGTTTGTGGCGCAGGCGCATAAAATGCAGATTGCTATAAATATTGCAAGTTGCAGAAGCCTATCATGAAAAACTGCGCGGGAATACCCCAGCAAATTACTTAAGTTTACCGCTACATACTTATATTAGGGTTTAATGTTGCAAAATGCGGTAGCTGATTCGACGCGACGCGGTCCCCACCGGGCACACAGGCCCATGACAGGACCGGCCCCCGCCTCGGCGGTCATATGGGGAAAAAGTGGCCGGCGTCAGGATGCCGATGCCAGGGCCGGGAAGATCCCCTGACACAGGGCCAGTAGCTGGCCGGGGAACAGGCCGAGGACGAGGATGCCGAGGGCATTGATGCTGAGCAGCACGCGCATGTCGGCGGCGGCCTCCAGCGGCGTGCTCTCCTCGCAGGAATCGAAATAGACCTGCTTGACGATACGCAGGTAGTAGTAAGCACCGATGATGGAAAATATCACTGCCACCGCCGCCAGCCAGATCAGGTCCACTTCGACCAGTTCCGCAAGCACCGCCAGCTTGGCCCAGAAACCCAGGAAGGGGGGCACACCGGCCATGGAGAACATCAGGATCAGCATCATGAAGGCAAACCAGGGACTGCGTTCATTGAGGCCGCGGAAATCCTCGATGTTTTCGGCCTCGAAACCACGCCGACTCATGAGGATGATCATGCCGAAACCGCCCAGCCCCATGAGCATGTAGACGATGACGTAGAAGAGGGAGGCCGAGTAGCCGGACTGGGTGCCAGTGAGCACACCAAGCAGGAGGAAACCGATATGCGAGATGGTCGAATAGGCCAGCATGCGCTTGATGTTGCTCTGCGCAATGGCGACGATGTTACCGATGGCCATGGAGAGCACGGCAAGGATGACGAGGATCGGCGTCCAGTCCTGTTGCAGCGTGCCCATACCGTCCACCAGCAGACGCATGAGCATGGCAAAGGCCGCAAGCTTCGGTGCCGTGCCGATCATCAGGGTCGTGGCGGTGGGAGAACCGTGGTAGATATCGGGTACCCACATATGGAACGGTACCGCGCCCAGTTTGAAGGCCACGCCGACAATGACGAAAACCATGCCAAAGACCGCCACCATGTTGCGCTGCTGACCGGCAATACCACGGTTGACCTCGGCCAGGTCCAGGCTGCCTGTGACGCCATAGAGCATGGACATGCCGTAGAGCAGCATGCCCGAGGCAATGGCACCCAGCACGAAATACTTCATCGCCGACTCGGAGGCACGCATGGAATCGCGCTGGATGGCCACCAGGGCGTAGAGACACAGTGACAGCAGCTCAAGGCCGAGATAGATGGTGAGGAAGTTGTGTGCCGAGATCATCACCATCATGCCGAGGGTGGCGAACAGCGCGAGCACGAAAAACTCACCCTTGTAGATGTCGCGCGCGCGCAGATAATCCCGTGAATACACGAACACGGTGAAGACACCGGCATAGACGAACAGCTTCAGCAGATCACCCATGCTGTCACGAACAAAGGTTCCGTTGAAGGTGAGCTGTGCAACCTCGCTCCAGCTCGCCAGGGTAATAATGAACGTGCCCACCAGGCTGGCCTGGGCAAGGATGTAGGTCGCACCGCGTGTTCGGTCCGTCGTAAACAGATCTACCACCAGCACCACGCAGGTCATGGTGAGGAGGAACATCTCCGGCAGCGCCGGGAGAAGATTGGGCATTTCAAATGTCATTACCGTGCCACTCTAATAGTCTGTTTGGTGAATGCTATAGCTTGCCTGTCGAAACCTGCGCCACCAGGTGCGAAACACTGGCATCGATGATGTCCAGCAGGGGTGCGGGCCAGATACCGATAGCGAGGACGAACAGGGCCAGCACGAGCAGGACGAAGAACTCCCGGCCGTTGATATCCTCGAGGGCCGCCACCTTGTCATTACGTACATCGCCGAAAATAACCCGTTTGACCATCCACAGGGTATAGGCCGCACCGAGGATCAATGTGGTGGCTGCCAGGAAGGCATACCAGAAATTGGCCTTGAAGGCGCCGAGGATGACCATGAATTCACCGACGAAGCCTGAGGTACCCGGCAGGCCGGCATTGGCCATGGCGAATAGCACCATGAAGGCGGCGAAATGCGGCATGGTATTGACCACACCGCCATAGTCGGCGATCTGACGCGAGTGCATGCGGTCATACATGACACCGACGCAGAGGAACATGGCGGCGGAGATAAAGCCGTGCGAGATCATCTGCACCATGGCGCCGGACATACCGATCACCGCGCCATTGTAGACATCACTGCCCGTGGCGCCACCCTGCATGTTGCCCTGCACGATGCCAAAGACGATAAAGATACCCAGCGTGACGAAGCCCATGTGCGATATGGATGAATAAGCAATGAGCTTCTTCATGTCCTTCTGGCTGAGTGCCACGAAGCCAATGTACACCACGGCGATCAGGGACAGAGCAATGACTGCGCCCGCAAGTTCCGCGCTGGCGTCCGGCGTGATGGGCAGGGAAAAACGCAGGAAACCGTAGCCACCGAGCTTGAGCATGATCGCCGCCAGGATCACCGAACCACCGGTGGGGGCCTCGACGTGGGCATCCGGCAACCAGGTATGTACCGGCCACATGGGGATCTTGACCGCAAAGGCGAGGAAAAACGCGATGAAGATCAGTATCTGCGCCGTCATGCCCAGAGGATATTCCTGGAACGCGGAAATCTCGAAACTGTTGGTCTGGAAGTACAGATACAGTAAGGCCACCAGCATGAACACCGAGCCAAGGAACGTATAGAGAAAGAACTTGATGGTGGCATACACGCGCCGTGGGCCACCCCAGATACCGATAACGATGAACATCGGTATCAGCAGAGCTTCCCAGAAGACATAGAACAGGGCTGCATCCAGCGCGGAAAAGGCACCGATCATCAGACCTTCCATGATCAGGAACGCCGCCATGTACTGTGCGACGTGCTTCTGGATCACCTCCCAACCGGCGATTATCACCAGCACCGTACTGAGGCTGGTGAGCAGGATCAATGGTACGGCGATACCATCCACACCCAGGTGGTAATTGATATTCCAGGACGCGATCCAGCTGTGGTTTTCCACAAACTGCATGGCTGCCGTAGCGGTATTGAAATCAAATGCCAGCGGCAAGGAAACCACGAAGGTAGCCACGGCAAACAGCAGTGCCAGCACCCGCGCCTCGGTGGCATTGCGATCCTTGCCGGTGGCGAGTACCAGCACGCCACCCAGGATGGGCACCCAGATAACGAGACTCAGAATTGGCCAATCA
>DRKU01000201.1 GCA_011051615.1 Gammaproteobacteria bacterium | reverse complement strand
CCGGCACGAAGGCCTGGGCAAAGGCGCCCTCGGCAAACAGGCGGCGCAGGAAATTGGGGATCTTGAAGGCGACGAAAAAGGCGTCGGTGGCCGCCCCGGCGCCGAAGACATAGGCGAACACCACGTCACGCAGGAAGCCGGTGATACGCGAAATGAAGGTCATGCCGCCGGTGACGGCGGTGGAGCGAAGCAGGCCCATCTAGCCCCTGCCGTCCGCTGTGAGGCGGTTGCCGGGGAGTGACATAAGCGGGCTTATTTCCTTGTTTTCTTTATGGTTATTTCCCATGGTCACCATCTTACCGCATCCCGCCCTCGCCTGCCGCCGGACCACCCACAGGGCCCGCCGGCATTGACAAAACGACCGGAAAACCGCATCATACGCGCCCTTCGCCCCGGTCGCGTGCCGGGACTCACTGAATATTATGGAGTATTGAGCTTTGGCAAACTCAGCACAGGCCCGAAAACGCGCCCGTCAGGCCCTCAAGCACCGCGCCCTCAATGCCGCGCAGCGCTCGGAGATGCGTACCTATATCAAGAATACCGTCAAGGCCATCGAGGCCGGTGACAAAACGGCCGCCGAGAGCGCCTACAAGCAGGTCGTCCCTGCGCTGGACCGCATGGCCGGCAAGGGCAAGATCCACCGCAACCAGGCCGCCCGCTACAAGAGCCGCCTCAACGCCCGTATCCGCGCCCTGTAAACAATACCGTTTCCACGAAAAAGCCGGCCCCCGCCAGGGCGCCGGCTTTTTTGTGCCTGACAGGACAGGTTCAAGGTGCGTGGTACGAGGAGTTTGATCCCCTCTCCCTGTCCCTCCCCCTAAGGGGGAGGGGACCGTTTTACCAGGCTCAGTATTCCCCCTGCCCCTGCGGGGCACCGAGTTCCTTCAGAAAGGAGGGATGCAATCCTCAATCCTCGCCACTAGCCACTAGCAACTCGCTACTGAACCAGTACCAGGTTGTCGCGGTGAATGAGTTCCGGTTCGTCGACGTAGCCGAGGATGGCTTCGATCCTGTCGCTGGGCTCGCCCTTGATGCGCGCCACTTCGTCGTGGTTGTAGTTGACCAGACCACGGGCGATCTCCGTGCCACTTTCATCCACACAGGCCACCACGTCACCACGGGCAAAACGGCCTTCCACGCCACGCACCCCAACCGCCAGCAGGCTGCTGCCCCGCTCGCGCAATACCCGCGCCGCGCCGGCATCGATGATGAGTTTGCCCTGCAGTTGCAGGTGTCCGGCGAGCCATTGCTTGCGCGCACTGAGGGGGGCGCGATCTGCAACCAGCAGGGTGCCCAGTGCTTCACCCCGGCGAATGCGGCTTAGCACCTCGGCCTGCGTGCCGCTGGCGATGACGGTACTGGTGCCGGAACGCGCCGCCAGGCGCGCGGCACGCAGCTTGGTCAGCATGCCGCCGCGGCCCAGGGCACCGCTGTCACCCACCATGGCATCGAGCTGCGGGTCGTTGGCCTGTGCTTCACCGATCAATTGTGCCTCTGCGTGAGCACGCGGGTCACGATCGAACAGGCCTTCCTGATCGGTGAGCACCACCAGCAGTTCGGCCTCCACCAGGTTGGCCACCAGCGCGGCGAGCGTGTCGTTGTCGCCGAAGCGGATCTCTTCGGTAACTACGGTGTCGTTTTCGTTGACCACCGGGATGACCCCATAGTCGAGCAGCGTGCGCAGGCTGCTACGCGCGTTGAGATAGCGCTGGCGATTGGAAAGATCGTCATGGGTAAGCAGCACCTGCGCGGTATGACGATCGAATTTCGTGAAGGCCGACTCCCACGCCTGGATGAGGCCCATCTGCCCCACCGCCGCCACGGCCTGTAATTCGTGCAGGGCATGGGGGCGCTGCGTCATCCCCAGGCGCGGCATACCGGCGGCCACGGCGCCGGAAGACACCAGCACCACTTCCACGCCCTCGTCGCGCAGCGCCGCCATCTGCGCCACCCACGCGCCGATGCCGTCGAGATCCAGACCCACGCCGTTGTTGGTCAGCAGGGCACTGCCGATCTTGATCACCCAGCGGCGGGACTGTCCCAGTTGTTTACGCATGTCCATGATTACTGTTGTTCTTGTTGCCCTGTCAGAAGTCTGTCGCCACGCCGGCACAATTGCTGAGATATAACGTCACCTCGCACACTCGGGTCAGCCGCCGGTGCGTCAGTCTCCGCGCCCGGTGCCGTCCTGCTCCGGGCGATATCCCTCCTGTTGTTCCGTGCTGGCCGGCGCGGCGGCCTCGGCCCGACACGTCTCCAGGTAATCCATGATATCGAAACAGAGTTCACGCGTGCCCTGTTTGCTGATCGCAGCAATACGATACACCGGCCCCTGCCAGTTGAGGCGTGCAACGATGTCCTCGCACAGGGCATCGCGTTCATCCTCCGGCACCAGGTCCAACTTGTTCAACACCAGCCAGCGTGTCTGCGCAGCCAGTTCGGGACTGAAGTTCTCCAGCTCCCGGGTAATGGTGTTGACCGCCTCCACCGGGTCGCTGCCATCGGGTGGCATCACGTCCACCAGGTGCAGCAGCAGGCGCGTGCGCGAGACATGCTTGAGAAACTGGATGCCAAGCCCTGCGCCCTCGGCAGCGCCTTCGATGATACCGGGGATGTCGGCGACGACAAAACTGCGGTGAGCCTCGAGGCCCACCACGCCAAGATTGGGATGCAGAGTAGTGAACGGATAATCTGCCACCCGCGGCCGCGCCGCCGACACCGCGCGAATGAAAGTGGACTTGCCGGCATTGGGCAGTCCCAGCAGACCCACATCGGCCAGCACCTTGAGCTCCAGTTTCAGGCGACGGCGCTCGCCGGGCGTGCCCGGAGTAAACTGGCGCGGGGCACGGTTGGTGGAACTCTTGTAACGGGTATTGCCAATGCCATGGAAACCACCCTGGGCCACGCGCAGCACCTGGCCCGCCTCGACCACGTCGCCGATGAACTCACCGGTGTCGGCATCGTGCACTACGGTACCCAGCGGTACCTTTATATAGGTATCGCTGCCACTCTTGCCGGTACAGTTGCGACCCTGGCCCGGCTGGCCACTCTCGGCACGATAACGGCGCGTGAAGCGAAAGTCGGCCAGCGTGTTGATATTGACATCACCGACCAGGAATACCGAGCCGCCATCGCCACCGTCACCACCGTCGGGTCCGCCACGCGGGATGAACTTCTCGCGGCGGAAACTGACGCAGCCGTTGCCGCCGTTACCGGCCTCAACGCGTATGGTGGCCTCATCTACGAATTTCATTGCTCTGTCCTGCGTACCTGTCTGAAGCGAGGTTTCCCGTGACCAGAACGACAAACCCCGTCGCGAAGGACGGGGTTTGTGCACGTCTTTGGAAACCAGGACTGCCCTTTACGCCGTCACCACGCTGACGAATTTACGCTTCCTTGGTCCCTTGGTCTTGAAAACGACCTTGCCGTCGGCCTTGGCATACAGCGTGTGGTCATGACCCAGGCCGACATTGGTGCCAGCATGAAAACGCGTACCGCGCTGACGCACGATGATGTTACCGGCCGTCACCTGCTCACCACCAAAGCGCTTGACGCCAAGGCGTTTGGATTCCGAATCGCGGCCGTTGCGTGTACTGCCGCCTGCTTTTTTATGCGCCATCTCGTATTACTCCGCTTCGCTATCTTCAGCCGGCCTTGATGCCGGTAATTTCCAGTTCCGTGTACAGCTGGCGATGACCCTGCTGCTTCTGGTGATGCTTGCGACGACGGAACTTGATGATGGTGACCTTTTTGCCCTTGCCCTGGCCCTTGACCGTGGCACTGACCGTGGCGCCCGCCACCAGCGGGGTGCCAATGGTGACCTTGTCGCCGTCGGCGATCATCAGAACCCTGTCCAGATCCACCGTGGCACCCTCTTCCGCATCGATCTTCTCGACCCGGATGCATTCGCCTTCGGTTACCCGGTACTGCTTGCCACCGGTTTCAACTACCGCGTACATGACTGATTCTCCGTCTGTTTTATCCCCGCCCCGCGTACGGCGGCAGGAATAACTGAAGCCTGAAAGGGCGCAAATTCTACCCCCCCGCCTGCCCCGCGTCAACGCGAGAGATACCAAAAATTCAAGTACTTAGCTTTATTTCGACGGGGCTGCGTCCGTCGCATCGCCTTGACGCCCAACCGGCGCCCGCCTAACATGCCAGACCTTTGAGACCCCGGCCACCGGCCGTGCTAAGTGCTTATGGACATTGACAATATTTATGCCCTGATCGAGCAGGACATGCAGGACGTCAACGCCTGTATCCGCGAGCGGCTGCATTCCGAGGTGGTGTTGATCAACCAGATCGGGCACTACATCATCAACAGCGGTGGCAAACGCCTGCGCCCCGTACTGCACCTGCTGTGCACCGGCGCGCTGAACTACGATGGCCGCCAACATATTGATATTGCAGCAATTATCGAGTTCATCCACACCGCCACCCTGCTCCACGACGATGTCGTCGATGCCTCCGAACTGCGCCGCGGCCAGGAGACCGCCAACGAGCTGTGGGGCAACGAGGCCAGTGTGCTGGTGGGTGATTTCCTCTATTCCCGTGCCTTCCAGATGATGGTGGGAGTCGGCTCCATGCGCGTCATGGAACTGCTGGCCGAGGCTACCAATACGATTGCCGAGGGCGAGGTACGCCAGCTCCTCAACGTCCACGACCCGGACACCACCGAGGAACGCTACATGGCTGTGATCCGCGGCAAGACCGCCAAGCTGTTCGAGTCGGCCGCCCGCCTGGCAGCGGTGCTGGCCGGGCAGGATGAGGCCGGGGAGGCCGCCATGGCCAGCTACGGTATGCACCTGGGCTCGGCCTTCCAGCTCATCGACGATGTACTGGACTACGGCGACTCCAGCGCCGACATCGGCAAGAACATCGGCGACGACCTGGCCGAGGGCAAACCCACCCTGCCGCTGATCTACGCTATCCAGAAGGGCACGCCAGAACAGGCTGCACTGGTGCGTCGGGCCATCGAAGAAGGCGGTCTGGCCTACATCAACGAAGTCAAGGCCGCCATTGAATCCACCGGGGCCATCGACTACACTGCGCGCTTCGCGAAGGACGAGGCCGGCCGGGCCAAAGCCGCCCTGGCAGGGGTTCCCGCATCCATCTACAAGGATGCCCTGCTGGAACTCGCCGAATTCGCCGTCAATCGCGCATTTTAGCGACATATTCCGGCATTTTCTCGGATTTTGTTGCGGGTAGTAAGAGTACAAGCGCCGCCTGCGCGGCCTTTCAGTCGGGGCGTAGCTCAGCCTGGTAGAGCACTGTCTTCGGGAGGCAGGGGTCGGAGGTTCAAATCCTCTCGCCCCGACCAATT
>DRKU01000200.1 GCA_011051615.1 Gammaproteobacteria bacterium | reverse complement strand
GTCCTTCGCGATTGCTCAACATAATGTGTTTCTCCTGTATGGGTGGTTGATGCACACATTATCGGGGCGGCAAAGGAATAGATAAAATCGTTTATTTCAACTGTAATGATAGTTAAAACCTATCATCGATCGCATTCACGGTTGACGGCAGGATTACGTCGGGGAAGAGACTTCAGTAGACCACCTGGACGCCGACGCTCAGCGCGGTGGCACCGCTCAGACCGCTGGCCTCGGCGCCAACGCTGTAGTATTCCAGCTCGGCACGAAAATGCAGGTGTTCGTTGAAGCGGTAACCAGCACCGCCGCCAAGATAGAAACCGGCACCACTCTGGTTGTCGGGCGACACATAGGTGGTCTGCGAGGACTCCATCTCGGCATTCCAGATATTGATGCCGGCGCGACCGAAGGCGTAGTAATCCTGCAGGAAGGGATAGTCGAATACCGCGCTGATGTTGAAGGACTGGAAGGCACTGCGCACCTCGGCGGTACGTGCGAACTGCCCGCTCGTGCCATCGACGGTGAAGGCGTTGCCGGTGGTGCCGACGAGGCTGGCACGGCCGATGTCGGTGATGGCGAACTCGATGGACAGCCAGTCTAGAATGCGCTTGCCGGCATACATCTTGAACGCGATGTCGTTGTCCTTCACCGTGCCGACGCTGGACTCGATAGTGGTATCGAGGAAGCTCGGCCCAACGCTCATGCCCAGGTAGAAACCGGAGCCGCCCTCGGCCATGGCCGGGGTGGAAACAATACTGGTGGCCGCCAGCAGGCCAAATGCAATTGGTGTTCGCAACATGGTAGTCCCGAGAGTCTGGTTTCGGATCCCGCCCACTCTAGCACGCCCGCAGGACGGGGAAAAACGGCACAGGTCGCCGTTTTCGCCTCTCGCCCACGACAGGCTCAGGCCAGGGCGTTGCGTACCAGCACCAGCACCTCGCGCGACAACAGCCCGGTGCACACCACCATCAACACCAGGGCAAACATCTTCGCCGTGCGCCCGCGGATGCAGACCACCGAGAACGGGAAGCGCTTCATGCCGCCCGGCGGCAGGCGCGCGGATGCATAGATGCGAAAGGCGAACCAGAATATCAGCAACACCGGTACCGCGCGCCAGGAAGCGTGCACGATAGTGGCAACGAATGCCTTGCGCCGCGCCGCTTCCTGCAGCGAGGCGGGATCGCTGGCGACGCCCTGACTGAGCAACCAGTCGATGAGGGGATTGATCAGCAGCCCGACGAGGACATAGAGGGCGGCGAGAATGAACAGGTTGAGACGCAGCTCGGCGTCACCTTCGATGATCTCGGGTTTTTGCCGGCGCCCGCGGCTCACAGGCTGTCCAGCCAGCGCAGGATCTCCACCGCCTCGCGGCGCAGGAAGGCCGGATCACGGTAGGCATTGGTAATAGTGGCCACGCCCTGGCCGCGGGCCAGCAGGTGCAATGCCAGCTCGCGCGCGTCGTCCGCGTGGCCGAGCAGGCGAAACTGTTCTTCGAGCCACTCACGAAAGACGTCGAACATCTCTGCGGCGTCCCGGTGGCGGTCGTGTTCGAGCTTGGAGAGCTCGGTACACAGGGTGCCCATGGGGCAGCCGTAACGCTCGATGTGGTGCTGCTCGTTGGTGAGGATGGCCACGTAGCGGTGCAGACGATCGCGGGGATCGGGATATTCCTCGTCCCACTCGGCCAGCATCTCGCGGATGTTGTCCGCGCGACGGGCAATGACGGCCTCGAGGATGTCGTCCTTGCTCTTGAAGTAGTAGTAGAAATTGCCACGCGCGACGCCAGCGGCATCGGCGATGTCACTGAACGATGTGTGGTTGAAGCCCTTTATATAAAAGAGCTGGTCTGCCGCCTCGACGATACGCTGGCGGTTGCTGTCACCTCGACTGGCCATGCCCGCCATTATAGCTCGCCCAGGCCTCACAAATTAAACCGCTTCTCCCGCCGCGTGGTGGGGGTAACCCACTAAATACGTGTTCCGAATCCCCGATCACCTGAGAGTAACCAGATTGCCCTGTCTGCCTGTCTCTCTCCGGGGCGACGTTTACGGACACGCGATACATACGTCCCTGTACGCTCGACAGCCGCTTCCCTGCGGCTGATGGTCCGTAAACGTCGCCCCGGAGAGAGTTCGACGTCTGTAAACTGTAGTGGAATTCGGAACACGTATTTAGACAGGTCTGGCCAGCGCCATGGGGCGCCGCTGGCGGCGGTGGAGTTCTGCCACCTGCAGGCGTACCGACTCCTGCCAGTCGTGTTGAGGCCGATAGCCGAGTACCGCACTGGCCCGCTCGTTGGTGGCACCGGTTTCTTCCAGCAGGTGCACGATACTGCGGGTGATCAACGGATCACCGGGCAGGACCCGGTCCAGTTTTTCCATCAGCCAGGCAAACAGGTAGGCCGCACCGAAGGGTACGCTGAAGTGCGGCCGGGGATAGCCGAATTCACTGTGCAGGAAGTCGATCAGCTCGCGCACCGTGGGGGAATACGGGCCGACGATGTTGAAGCCTTCGTAGCCTGCCAGTTGCGGCTGGCGAACCGCGTGCACGATGGCCTGTGCAATGTCCCGCCCGTCCACCAGCGGCAGACGCGTACGCCCTCCGCCCACCCAGGGCACGAGATGGGTCCTGAGGCGTGGCAACAGGATCGGCAGTACACCAAGACCATAACGCTGGCCGACAAAGATGCCGCAGCGCAGATTGACCATGGTGGTGGCCCAGGTCGAGTGGTTGCGCATGTGATTCTCGATGCGCACGATGTTGGTGAGGTGGGGCCAGAAATAGCGGGGTATACCGCGGCTGTTGGGATCCTCCGCACAGTCCGGCGCCGCCGCCGAGGTGGTGCTGATGTTGATGAAGCGGCTGACGCCCTGCCTGACCGCCGCGTCGATGAGCGCCAGGGCAGGCTTGAGAAACAGTTCACGCGATTCCTGCCGGTGTGAAAACAACGACGACCAGGTGCCGGCATGCACCACAACCTGCACGTCCCGTACGATGGCATCCACGTAGCGAGGATCGCGCAGGTCGCCCCGGCGTACCTCGCCCTTGAAGCCCGGCAACAGGCGGCGCGGGTCACGCACCGCCGCGACCAGTTCCACATCCGGACAGGTATCCAGGGCTTCGAGGGCGTGGCTGCCCACGAAACCCGTGGCACCCGTCAGCAGGACGCGCGTTTTTTCACCGCTCGATCTCATGCACTCACGGTCTCGCTTTCCAGAAACGGATAATCGGTGTAGCCGTGGGCATCACCACCGTAGAAGGTTTCCGGGTCCGGTGTGTTGAGCGGCGCACCCTCACGGAAGCGTTCCACCAGGTCCGGGTTGGCGATATAAAGCTGGCCAAAGGCCACCAGGTCGGCGTCACCATTGGCAATGGCCGCCTGCGCCCGTTCCAGCGTATAGCCACAGTTGGCCATGTAGATACCGCCAAAGACATCCCGCAGGTGACGATAATCCAGTGTCCGCTCACCGCTGAGCATGTCACCTTCCAGAACATGCAGATAGGCCAGTCCCAGGCCACTCAACTGGTGTGCCACGTACTCGAAAGTTTTTGCCGGATCCGAGTCGGACATGGAGTTGAAGCGGTTCTCCGGTGACAGGCGCACGCCCACCTCATTGGGTTGCCAGGCCTCGAAGACGGTATCAAGAACCCGCGTCAGGAAACGCGCGCGGTTCTCGAGTGATCCGCCCCAGCGATCGTCGCGCTGGTTGCTGCCGTCACGCAGAAACTGATCGATGAGATAACCGTTGGCGGCATGGACTTCAACACCATCGAAGCCCGCTTCGCGTGCCAGCCGCGCCGCACGGCCATACTCGCCGATGATATGTTCGATTTCCTTTTCACTGAGGGCCTTCGGCGTGACGAAGGGCTGTGGACCTTCATACGTCATGGCTTCACCTTCGGGGCGGATGGCACTGGGCGCCACCGGTAACTTGCCATTGAGCATGCTGGGGTGCGAGATGCGTCCGCAAAACCACAGCTGGCAGAAGATATGCCCTCCGGCCGCATGCACCGCGTCGGTGACCTTACGCCAGCCTGCCACCTGCTCGGGGGTATGGATGCCTGGCGTGGCCGGGTAACCCACACCTTCCGCGGCTACCTGGGTGGCCTCGGTGATGATGAGCGCAGCGCTGGCACGCTGACGGTAATACTCCACGTTCAGATCAGTGGGTACGTTGCCCTCTCCAGCGCGGTTGCGCGTCAATGGCGCCATGACCACGCGGTTGGGCAATTCCAGCTTTCCTACGCTAATGGGTGAAAACAGATCGCTTGTCACAATGTCGTTCCTCGTTGTTGTTATACCGGCTCCCCGCTGGCTGAAAATGCCCGTCCCTGGGCCGGGGACACTTCCTGTCAGTGCCTGTTGCCAGCTTTTCAGTTCAGGCGACGCACGAGGAAGACATAGGCACCGTCCTCCTCACCGCTCTCCACCAGTTCGTTACCGGTCTGGGCGCAAAAGGCCTGCATGTCCTTGACCGAACCGGGATCGGTGGCAATGAGTTTGATCACGTCACCATCACCAACAGTGGCAATGGCCTTCCTTACCTTGAGTATGGGCAGCGGACAGTTCATGCCACGCGCATCGACTTCCTGAGCAATATTCATGGATGTTCTCCTCGTGTGGTGAATGGGATCAGACGAACAAAGACACGTCAGCCTTTGCCGCCGTGGGAAGAAAAGAGGCCGCACCGATCCAGTCCTTCACCTCGGGGATGAAATCATCGATGTCGTAACCGAACAGATCGACCGTCATCTGGCAGGCCACCAGCTTGCCACCCGCCTCGATGGTCATCTCGCGCAGTTCGGCGATGCTGGCGACGCCCTTGTTCTTCAGCGTCTTCTGCATCATGCCGGTGGCAAAATTCTCGAAGCCCGGCACGATGCCCTGCACGGCGTTGGGAATGTTCCAGTTGATGGCCTTGAACCACTCGGGGCCGAAAGGCATCTTCATGGGCATGGCGGGATTACCCAGCGGCGACACTTCCAGGTTCAGATCTTTCTTGAGCAGTTCGAGGCCATAGAAGGTAAAGAAGATCGACACGTCCCAGCCCAGCGCCGTGGCGGTGGAGCCGAGGATAAACGGCGGATACGCCATATCCAGCGTACCCTTGGTGGCGATGATCGCCAGCGAGGGTGTCTTTGCCGCTTCACGCTCGGCCAGCTTTTCATCGAGCTTTTTCTCCAGCCAGGCGTCCATCGCATCCGGCTGAAGGTGTTGCGGCAAGGCCATCATTTCTTCACTTGCGACGGACATGGAGCACCTCCTCAGGTATATGGGAATATTAGGACATACGTATGACTTACACCTGATAAAAGTAGGACGCGCGTCTGAGTTTGTCAAGAAAGGACTGCTTATGGGGTTTTTCCGGTGATAATGTAAGTGGTTACTAATGTGGAAAGACAGGGATAGTGGGTGAGCGAACGTCGGGGACTCCCGACCTGGTGCGATACACGAACCGGGCAGGATACGGTGCAAAACCGTCCCGCCGCACCCGACAGGCCTGACGGGCTTATCCGCCCTTCACCGGCAGGGCCTCGTACTTGATCAGGCCCTCCACATCATCGAACCAGGCGGCGCGGTCGGCACAGAAGATATTGTGTTGCGGCCGCACGCCGGGATCGCCATCCAGGGTACCGGCGGGGATGACCACCGCCTTGCGACTCTGGGTCAACCACGGCAGCGAGCTGCCACACAGGCGGCAGAAGGCGGTAGCGAAGTGCTTTGCCTCCGGCAGGTCGTAGTGACCGACATGTTTCTCCCCGCGCAGCCACTCGAGCTGCTGCGGCTCGATGATGATGTTGGGGGCGAAGGCCGCGCCGGTAAACTTGCGGCAACGGGAACAGTGGCAGTACTGAAATACCTGTACCGGGCCGATAAACGCATAGGCCACTTTGCCACACAGGCAACTGCCGGTGGTGGTCTCCTCACTCATGATGTCACCTCGCTGATAAGTGATCGCCGGGCGTCAGCACTGTTCCCAGGGCAGACCTTCGAAACGCCAGCCACCGAGGGTACTGCGATGATGATGTTCGTCCAGCTCCCCCTCGAAACCGTCGGCGATGTTGTAAACATCATGGAAGCCTTCCCTGAGCAGCAGTTCACCGGCCTCCAGTGAGCGCTTGCCGCTGCGACAGATGAGTAACACTGGCACATTGTGACCGCCGGCACGGTGGTCGAGCCCGCCGAGCATGAGCTTGCGCACCTCGGCGGCAAAGTGGGGATTGATGACCCAGTCGGGTTCGTCGATCCAGGGGATGTTGATGGCACCCACGGGATGGCCGATGAAGAGAAACTCCATGTGTGAGCGCACATCCACCAGCAGCGCGCGCGGATCCTTTTCAAGGATCTGCACCGCTTCGCGGGGTGTGACCGTTGTGACCGTGTCCTGTGCCATGGCCTGCCCTCCCGGCGGGTCCGTGGTGGGATGGAACTAGTCGGTGCACCTCACCTTGAGGATGACGCCATCGACGCCGGTGACTTCCACCTTCGTGCCCACCGGGCAATCCTCGCCTTCGATCTTCCAGGTGGAGTCGTCCACGCGGATCTTGCCGTTGCCATTGACGATGGGTTCCTCCAGGGTGAAGGTCCGTCCCACGTACTGCTCGCCGCGGCGATTGAGTACCGGCTGCTCGGTCGGCGTGGGATGCCTCTTCAGATAGTAGCGCCAGGCAAGGATGCTGGCCACCGAGAGCACCGCGAAGATCCCCCATTGCAGCTTCCAGTCCAGGTCGAAAACCAGCTCCAGCAGACCGACGACGCCCGCGGCGGCACCCATCCAGATGAAAATGGCGCCTGGCGCAAAGACCTCGAGGATGACGAAGACCAGGCCGAGGATCCACCAGTGCCAGTGATTCATGTCCATAGTGACAACAGCTCCGGTATGCCGTTAGCGGGCTTTCTGCGTGGCCAGCACGTCCTTGGCCAGTTCGGCGATGCCACCGATGGAACCGATGACGCCGCTGGCATCCAGTGGCATGAAGACCAGCTTCTCGTTGGGCGCCGTGGCGATGTCCTTGAGTGCGTCCACGTACTTGGTGGCGATGAAGTAGTTGATGGCGTTGATGTCGCCCTGGGCGATGGCCTGCGAGACCATGTGCGTGGCCTTGGCCTCGGCCTCGGCGAGACGTTCGCGCGCCTCGGCCTCGCGGAAAGCGGCCTCCTTCTGACCCTCGGCCTCGAGGATGGCGCCCTGCTTCTCACCCTCGGCGCGCAGGATCTCGGCCTGGCGCTTGCCCTCGGCCTCGAGGATGTCGGCGCGCTTGTCGCGCTCGGCCTTCATCTGGCGGGCCATGGCCTCCACCAGGTCGCGCGGCGGGCTGATGTCCTTGATCTCGATACGCGTGACCTTCACGCCCCAGGGCGTGGTGGCATCGTCCACCACGGTCAGCAACTGGGCGTTGATCTTGTCGCGCTGCGAGAGCAACTCGTCGAGGTCCATGGAGCCCATGACGGTACGGATGTTGGTCATGGTCAGGTTGAGGATGGCCACCTGCAGGCGGTTGACCTCGTAGGAGGCCTTGGCCGCGTCGAGCACCTGGAAGAAGACCACGCCGTCCACGCGCACCATGGCGTTGTCCTTGGTGATGACCTCCTGCGAAGGCACATCGAGCACGGTCTCCATCATGTTCATCTTGTGACCGATGCGGTCCATGATGGGAATAATCACATGGAAGCCGGGACTCAGGACGCGGGTAAAGCGCCCGAAGCGCTCCACGGTGTACTCCCAGCCTTGGGGCACCATCTTGGCCCCGGAGGCCACGATGACGATGGCCAGGATGACAAGGAAGATAGTAAAGACGCCTGCCAGTTCAATACCGCCCAACATAATTCAATCCTCTTGATTCTGTTTATTAACTTCCTGATTAACAACGAAAACGTGACCGGTCGGGGTCACGCCGCCATTGTTGCCCCGACCCCGACCACGATACACTACTTTATATGAGTGCTCAGATAAAATCCCCCACCCGGGCGGTCGAACCCGCCGAGGCCGTGGGTCGTGCCGTGCCGGTGAAGCCCCCGCGTGCCATCATGCGCCCGGTGGGCAAGGCCATCCACGACTTCGACATGATCCACGACGGCGATCGCATCCTCATCGGTATCTCCGGCGGCAAGGACTCGCTCAGCCTGCTGCACGTGCTCAACCACCTCAGCCGCTACGCACCGGTCAACTTCGCGGTGGGCGCCATCACGGTGGATCCCATGGTGCCCGACTTCGATCCGTCCGGCCTCAGGGACTACCTGGCGGCACTGGACATCCCCTATTTCTACTGCCAGCAGCCGATCATGGAGCAGGCGCAGGAGCACCTGGACGAGGACGGCTCCTACTGCGCCTTCTGCTCGCGCATGAAGCGCGGCATCATGTACACCACCGCGCGCAAACACGGCTACAACGTCATTGCGCTCGCCCAGCACCTGGACGACATGGCCG
Organism: Gammaproteobacteria bacterium; assembly: GCA_011051615.1. Taxonomy (GTDB): domain Bacteria; phylum Pseudomonadota; class Gammaproteobacteria; order CAMYNG01; family CAMYNG01; genus HyVt-448. Next base: position 10,933 of record DRKU01000200.1, on the reverse strand, counting down.
AGAGCTTTATCATGGCCGCCTTCCACAACGGCCTGCTCAAGACCATGAAGGCCAACTACACCAACCGCGACGGCGACCTGCGCATCATCCGCCCGCTGGCCTACGTGCGCGAGGCCCAGACCCGCGACTTCGCCGCCGCCGCCGGCCTGCCGGTGGTACCCGACTCCTGCCCCGCCTGCTTCCAGATGCCCACCCAGCGTCAGCACTTCAAGGAACTGCTGGCGGCCGAGGAAAGGGCCAACCCGCTGCTGTTTCCCTCCCTGCTCAATGCCATTCGCCCACTTATGGGCGTGAAAACGGCCGACTGAGGACAGCTTTTCCCACAAACAGTCTTTTATACCCTCTTAAGGAAGATGGTGGGTTTTATGATTGGAAATAAGGTGTAATTTTACCGAAAGTGGGTAATTTTATTTAATTTTCGGCGATTTTTTATGCCACAGAGGTGTACCCCCACCTCCTCAGCCGTAGGGATAGGGGTTTTCCTCGCCCTCGGGCCGAGTCTGGAAGAGGCGGAAGGACCACATGTACTGCTCCGGCGCGCGGCGCACAAGGCGTTCGATCTCGGCATTCTGGCGTTCGGCGTCGCGCTGCTCGTCGCCCGTGGGGAAGTCCTCCAGCGGCGGATCGATGATGACGCGGTAGCAGCCGGTATCGGCATCGAAATAACTCATGGTGGGCAGGACCACGGCATTGGCCATGCGGCTCATGCGCCCCAGCGCCGTGATGGTGGCCTGCGGCACACCGAAGAAGGGGGCGAACACCGTGCGCTGGCTGCCGCCGAGATCCTCGTCGGGCACGTAGTAGAAGATGTGTCCCTGTTTGACCGCCTTGATGACGCCGCGGATCCCCGACTCGCGCAGGCACAGGTGGGCGCCGAAGCGAATGCGCCCGCGGGCGAGGAAATACTCCAGCAACTCGTTGCGCATGGTCTTGATCAGCCCCACCACCGCGAAGCGCCGCGAGATGGCCAGCCCGCCGAAGTCCAGCGCCACTGCGTGACCGGTGAGCAGCAGCACGCTGCGCCCCTCGTTGAGGGCATCGCGGATGTGCTCCTCGCCCTCGATAGTGATGAGGCGGTCGAGTGTGCGTGCGCCGGCCCACCACAGGAAGCCATAATCGAGAAAGGTGCGCATCATCAGGCGCAGGTTGCGCCGACCCATGGCCTCGCGCTCGTGCTCCAGCATGTCGGGGAAACACCACCTGAGATTGATGAGGATGATCTCGCGCCGCTTGGGGTGGTTCTCCCACGCGCGGTCACCGAGCCAGTTACCGATACGATCGCGCCAGCGCCGCGGCAACTTGATCACCAGCCGAATGAGACCGATGCCCAGCCATGTACCCCAGAAACGCGGGTGAAAGAAACGCGCCTCGAGACGGGGCCGGTATTCACCTTCCGCGGCGGGCTCGGGGTGATGAAAGCGTTGCAGCAGTTTCCTGATCACGATGATATGGGTTCGACGGTTGGCCAGCGGATGTTCGTTCAGGCGCGCAGTTCACCAAGCAGGCGATCAATCATCGACTCGGCCTGCCCGGCATAGCCACCGCCAAACATGTTGAAGTGATTGAGGATGTGGTAGAGATTGTAGAAGGTTTTACGCACGCGATAGCCTGCATCCAGCGGCCAGGCCTCATTGTATGCCGCATAGAAGGCATCGCCGAAGCTACCGAACAGTTCCGTCATGGCCAGGTCGGCTTCACGATCACCAAAATACACCGCCGGGTCGAAGATCACCGGTTCACCCTCGCGTGTTACGCCGTAGTTGCCCGACCAGAGATCACCATGCAGCAGCGAGGCCTCGGGCTGGTAGCCATCGAAGAAGGCATCGAGATCGCTCATCAGGCGTTCCCCCTTGTTCAACAGTCCACGGCCCGCGCCCTTGCGTGCCGCCAGTTGTAACTGAAAGCCCAGCCGTCGTTCGCGCCAGAAGTCGATCCAGTCCGGGTTCTCGTCGTTGGGCTGCGGCGTGGAACCGATGGTGTTGTCACGATGCCAGCCAAAACTGTCGCGGGTATAACGATGCATATCGGCCAGTTCACGGCCAAACTGTTCCATCACCCCCTTACCGCCCCCGCCCATGGGCAGGTACTCCTGCACGATGAAGGCCTGGCCGTCCACCGTACCGGTACAGATCGCCTGCGGCACGCGCACGGCATCGGCTTCGGCCATGGCACGCAACCCTTCTGCCTCGGCCTCGAACATGGCCAGCTGCTCGGCACGATTGAGCTTGACGAAGTAGTCCTGCGCCGCGCCCTGTATGTGCCAGGCCTGGTTGATACAGCCGCCACCAACGCTGTCGTGGCGCTCGATGGTAAACGACTCGCCCACGGCGTCACGTATGTGTTGCGCGATTGTCTCCCAGTTCACGTTGGCTTCCAGACTGACTGTGGCTTGTGGGGCGGTTCCCGGGTGGCTGGCTGGTAAGCACCTGAAGCCCGGTCATGAGCGTTACCGGCAACGGCTTTTGAAGGGCGCGATCATACCGGATTGTTAAAGACTTTGCCTGAGCTTCCGCTAATCTGGCCATGGGCCTTCCGCCGCAACAGGTACCGCTGTGTGAACAGATCGGTCGCGAAAATCTCGAAGCCGTGATCGAAAAATTCTACCAACGGCTGCTCGCCGATGCGGTGCTGGGCGCGTATTTCCGGGCCATCCCCGACCTGGACGCCCACCGGCAGCGCTTCATCGAATTCTGGTGGATTGGCATGGGCGGTGAGAACCCGAACCCGCCGGCCATCGACATGGTGGGCAAGCACGAAGGCCTCGGGCTGGCGGCCACCGACTTCAACCGCTGGGCGGGCCTGTTCGCCGAAACCGCGCACGAACTGCTCGATGCTGCCCAGGCAGAGGCCTGGATCCGCATGGCCCACGTGGCCATCCATCGCCTGCGCGCCATCCAGTAGCGCGGTTCGAGCAGGAACTTCCTCGCTACTGACGTTTGTCCCGGTTGCTGACGAAGCTGTCGCGTGCATCGGAGAGGATGCCTTCATCGAGGTAACGCGTGGTGACCGCCGCGCGCTTTCTGGCATCGGTCATGGGCGAGGCGCCGAAGGTCTCGCGGATCTGGAGATAGGCGGCCAGCAACTGGCGTTCGGTCTCCGTGTCCGCACCGTCGAGTTGTGCCGCCGACAGGCCCAGTTGCGCCAGCGCCGCGGCCACGCACTTGTCCACGTAACCGGGACGGTTGACGTGGTTGTCAAGCAACAGGGCCACACCGTATTCGGAAGTAACCAGATCCGCCAGCGCATGATCGTCGAAGCGGGACTGCTTGCGGAAATAGAAACCATCGAGCCGCGAGATGGCATGCAGCACTTCCACTGCCTGCACGACGCGGTCACTACCGGCCCGCGCGAAACGCAGCGCCCAGATGGGTTCACGCAGCACGGTCTTGTCGGCGGCACTCACCAGTCGTTTGCCATCGAGCACGAACCAGCCCGTGCTGCCACTGACGTCATCCACCGCGAGGCCGAACTGTCCCCAGTAGTTGTCGAACCAGGCAGGAAACAACGCCTGCACGCGTGCCAGCAGGGCGGGCAGCTCGCCGGCCTGAGCCGCTGCGCCCGCCGTCCACTGGAACATGCCGAAGCTGAGGAAGCTGTTGTCCCAGGTATTGATGGCATCCAGCGCACCCTCGTTCTCCGACACCCCGAGCAGGACGTTGATCTCGGAGTCACTGAGCCGCACCTGGCGCAGGAGGGGATCCCCGGAGCGCAGAAACACATCGGCAGGATAGCTGCCGCGACGAAAAAGTCCCTTTCGATACCTGTTGCCAAGAGTGAACTTGTCGGCACGCTCGCCCAGCGCGGCGTCGATACGACCGTCTTCTTCACTGAATTGCACCGTCAGCATCTGCGTGGCCTCGGGCGCGGCGGGGGTCATCAGCGGTGCCACGGCAGGCGGCGGAGGTGATGCGGCCGGCTCTGCGTCGGGGATCTCCAGTACCTGGCCGACGCGCAGGGCATCGGGATCGGCCAGCGCATTGAGCCCGGCGATCTCCCGCCAGCGGGTGGCATCACCCAGCAGGCGCACGGCGATGCGCCCCAAGGTATCGCCCGCCCTGACGGTGTACTGACTCATGTGCGCGCGTACCTCCCTGTTACGATCATGCCTACCATCATGCTGGACCTGCCGCACCGCGCGGTCAATGGCCAGCGCAGTCGCGCCGCCCGGTCAGCGTGACGGCGACCCTTTCGTCCATGGCCGCGGGCGCGGTAGGATAGCGGTCCGACCACCCGTTCCTTTTCCGGCAGGACCCGACAATGAAAGTCTATGGTGAAATCAACGACGAGATCGCAGCCTGGATCGCAAAACAGCATGTCTTCTTCGTCGCCACCGCCCCGCTCAGCGCGCAGGGGCGGGTCAATGTCTCACCGCGCGGCCTCGACAGCCTGCGCGTCATCGATCCCAACCGCGTGGCGATCCTCGATCTCACCGGTAGCGGTAACGAAAGCGCCGCCCACATGGCGGAGAACGGCCGCCTGACGGTCATGTTCTGCGCCTTCGAAGGCGACCCACGCATCCTGCGCCTCTATGGCGAGGGCGAGGTGGTACAGCCTGGTAATGGTGACTGGGATGAACTGCGTGCGCTGTTTGCCGACGACATCCCCGGCGTGCGCCAGATCTTTCATCTCATGGTCACGCGCGTGCAGACCTCCTGTGGCTACGGCGTGCCGCTGATGGATTTCGTCGCCGACCGGGAACGGCTCACCCAGTGGGCGGCGGAAAAGGGCCCCGAGGGCATCGCGCAGTACCAGCGCGAGAAGAATGCCCGCTCCATCGACGGCCTGCCCGCACCGGGATTTGGCAGCGACGACTGACGCGCTACCCTGGCACGCCGCCACCTCTCGGAAACGGCAAAAACCCGTCCCCGGGCGGCCCTCTACCACAGGATTTGGCCTCCTGACAAGATGCAAAATGGCTTCGACGGCGACTTTTATGCACAATCTTCAGGCGCCGTAACCCTGCTGGCCGTGCGGGGCGTCAAAAATATATCAGCGCTTCCTGAAATACTGTAACCTGTTGTTTTATAGATGGTAATAATGACGTTCAAAATATGACCATTTTAACAACACTGTAATAAAATCGAGGGCTGGACGCGGTTTACCCCATTTCATCCACACAGTTATCCACAGCTTCTGTGGATAAAAATCATTCTCAAATCGCAACAACGACTTAAGGCATTATTTCCAGAAATCAGATGCAGCATGGCGAGCAAATTCGGGTCGCGCGCGCCCCGCAAAACGGTCCGCAGGGTGGTATCCCGATGACCCGTCACCGCCCGTGGCGTCCCCTGACATGAGTTCGCGCACGGTGATCCGCGTGGCCGTGCCCGTGCCCCTGCGGCGCGAGTTCGATTACCGTCTGCCGGCCACCTGGCAGGTGGCCGACTGTCCGCCCGGCGTGCGCGTACGCGTGCCCTTCGGGCCGCGCAAGCTCATCGGTGTGGTCACCGAGAGTCCCGCCACCAGCACGCTGGCCGACACACGCCTGCGTCCCATCATCGAAGTACTGGACAGCACGCCGGTGCTGCCCGCCGACATGCTGGATTTCCTGCGCTGGGCGGCCGGCTACTATCACCACCCGCCGGGAGAAGTACTCCAGCACGCCCTGCCCGCCCTGCTGCGCCAGGGCGAGGCGCCGCAAGCGCGTGGCGAAGCCCGCTGGCAGGTCACCGCTGCCGGCCGCGAGGTGGACCCGGCCACGGCCCTGCCGCGCGCGCCGCGCCAGGCGGCCCTGCTCGGCGAGTTGCAGGCCGCCGGCGAGGACGGCCTGGGTACGGCGGACTTCGCCCACCACGCCACCTGGCGTGAACCCCTCGCGCGGCTGGAGTCGGCCGGCTGGGTGACGCGCAGCTGGCGCATGCCGATCCATAGCGGGCAGGGTGAACCCGGCCCGGCCCTCAACGCCGAACAACAGGCGGCGGTGGATCGCGTCGATGGGGCGGGACGCTTCCTGCTCGATGGCATCACCGGCAGCGGCAAGACCGAGGTCTACCTGCATCTCATCCAGCAGGCGGTGGACGCGGGACGCCAGGCGCTGGTGCTGGTCCCCGAGATCGGCCTCACACCCCAGTTGCTACGCCGTTTCCGCCACCGTCTCGCAGCACGCATCACCGCCCTGCACTCGGGGCTGACCGATGCCGAGCGCCTCACCGCCTGGCTGGCGGCAGCGCGTGGCGAAGCGGACGTGATCATCGGCACGCGCTCGGCGGTGTTCACGCCGCTCGCGCGCCCGGGCCTGTTCGTGGTGGACGAAGAACACGATACCTCCCTCAAGCAACAGGACGGCTTTCGCTACCACGCCCGCGACCTGGCCGCGGTGCGCGCCCAGCGCGCCGGCGTACCGGTGGTGCTGGGCTCGGCAACGCCCTCGCTGGAGAGCCTCCAGCAGGTGGCCGTGGAGCGCGCCACGCACCTGACGCTCACCGAGCGCGCCGGTGGCGCCCGGCCACCGCGCTTCCGGGTGCTGGACGTGCGCCGCCAGCCGTTCGACGGCGCGCTCTCGCCTGTCATGCACGAGATGGTCGCCGCCCATCTGGCGGCGGGCAACCAGGTGTTGCTGTTTCTCAACCGGCGTGGGTTTGCGCCCACCCTCATGTGCCACGACTGCGGCTGGATCGCCACCTGCCAGCGTTGCGACAGCCACCTGACCCTGCATCGCGGCGACAACCGCCTGCGCTGCCACCACTGCGGCGCCGAACGCCCGCTGATGACACAGTGTGGTGAGTGCGACAACACCGAGCTGCTGTCGGTGGGCCTTGGCACCGAACGCATCGAAACGCACCTGCAGGAACACTATCCCGACACCGAGATCCTGCGCGTGGATCGCGATACCACCCGGCGCAAGGGCAGCCTCGCCGAGATCCTCGAACACGTGCGCCAGGGTGGACGGCAGATCCTCATTGGCACGCAGATGCTGGCCAAGGGCCACCACTTTCCCAATGTCACGCTGGTGGGCATCGTCGATGCCGATCAGGGCCTCTACAGCGCCGACTTCCGTGGCCCGGAACGCATGGCGCAGACCATCCTGCAGGTGGCGGGACGCGCCGGGCGGGCGGAGAAACCCGGCGAGGTGGTGATCCAGACCCACCACCCCGACAATCCACTGCTCATGACGCTGGTGCGCGAGGGCTATCCCCGCTTCGCCGCGGTCCTCATGCATGAGCGCCGCGAGGCCGGCTGGCCACCCCTGAGCCATCTGGCCCTGCTGCGCGCCGAGGCACCGGGGCGGGGTGCGCCGCTCAACTTCCTGCAGCAGGCCCGCGAGCTGGCCGCCCCCCTGTGTCCCACCGGGGTGCACCTGCTCGGCCCGCTGCCGGCACCCATGGAAAAGCGCGCCGGCCGCTACCGCGCGCAGCTGCTGGTGCAATGCAGCGAGCGCCGCCCGCTGCACGCCCTGTTGTCGCAATGGCTGCCGCAACTGGAGGCCGCGCCGTGGGCGCGCGAAGTGCGCTGGTCCATGGACGTGGACCCGCAGGACATGTTCTGAGTTGCCCGCGCGGGCAACAGGTTCGAGTGGCGAGGGCCGAGGATCCGACGACTGTACCGCAAGGTCACCGAAACACACACCGCATGGCCCAAGCCCATGGTCGTATCTCCGCAACCGGAATGCGAGGGCGTATCGGGTTCCAGCCGCCAGACAACTGTTCCGAAATATCGATTCAGTTTCTGTTTTCAGAACCTCTACACCGCGTAATCCCCCCCCCAGCGCCAGCGTGGTGCATATCGTCTAGCGGCTAACGGCTCGAACCTGCTACCCTACGCGCTTTGCCACACTGCGGGGGACGGGCGCCGTTCCTTGCACAGCACAGGTCTTGCCCGGTAACGTTATTTCCATGAAAACCCACTTGCAATCCCTGGTCGCCGCGGCGCTCGACGCGCTGGTCACCGACGGCCAGTTGCCCGCCGATCTGCCCGCCGTCCACCTGGAGCGCACCCGCGATCCGAGCCACGGCGACTTCGCCACCAACATCGCCATGATGCTGGCCAAACCGGCCAGGAAGAAGCCGCGCGATATTGCCGAGGCCATCGTCGCCGCCCTGCCCGCCAGCGAACAGGTGGCGAAGGTGACGATCGCCGGGCCGGGTTTCATCAATTTCCATCTCAGCGCCGATGCCGCGTTCGCCATCGTGCCCGCCATCCTCGACGCCGGTGAGGCCTTCGGCCGCTCACGGATCGGCGCAGGCAAGCGCGTGCAGGTGGAATTCGTCTCCGCCAACCCCACCGGGCCGCTGCACGTGGGCCACGGGCGCGGCGCGGCCTATGGTGCCGTGGTCGCCGATCTGCTCGCCGCGGTGGGCTTCGACGTACACCGCGAGTACTACGTCAACGACGCCGGGCGCCAGATGGACATCCTCGCCACCAGTGTTTGGCTGCGCTACCTGGAACTGTGCGGCGAGGAACTGGACTTTCCCGCCAACGGCTACAAGGGCGACTACGTGTGGGATATCGCCGCCACCCTGCACCGTGAGAACGGTGAGGCCATGCAGCGGCCGGCGGCCGAGGTCTTCGCCGATCTGCCCGCTGATGAGGGCGCGCCGGGTGGCGACAAGGAGGCGCATATCGATGGTCTCATCGACCGCGCCAGGTCGCTGCTGCATCCCGACCAGTACCGCCTGGTCTTCGACCTGGCGCTCAACTACATCCTCGACGACATCCGCGACGATCTCGCACACTTCGGCGTGGTCTACGACGAATGGTTCTCCGAGCGCTCGCTGACCGAGAACGGTCTCGTCACGCTGGCCATCGAGCGCCTGCAGAAGAGCGGCCATACCTACGAGAAAGATGGCGCCATCTGGTTCCGCTCCTCGGACTTTGGCGACGAGAAGGATCGCGTGCTGGTGCGCGAGAACGGCCAGAGCACCTATTTCGCCTCGGACATCGCCTACCACATGAACAAGCTGGAGCGCGGCTTCCATCGCGTCATCGACATCTGGGGCGCCGATCACCACGGCTATGTGCCGCGCGTCAAGGCCGCGCTCGAGGCACTGGGTGACGACCCCGGCAAGCTCGACGTGCTGCTGGTGCAGTTCGCCGTGCTCTATCGTGGCGGCGAGAAGATGCAGATGTCCACCCGCTCGGGTGAGTTCGTCACCCTGCGCCAGTTGCGCAAGGAAGTGGGCTCGGACGCGGCGCGTTTCTTCTACGTCATGCGCAAGTGCGAACAGCACCTGGACTTCGATCTCGACCTCGCCCGCGAGCAGAGCAACGACAACCCCATGTACTACATCCAGTATGCCCACGCGCGGGTGTGCAGCGTGTTCCGCCAGTTGAAGGAGAAGGGCTTCGACTTCGATCAGACCGCGGGACTGGCGGCGCTGGCGCGGCTCGGCGAAGAACATGAACAGGCCATTCTGCGCCGCCTGTCGGTGTATGCCGAGACCGTGGAGAACGCCGCACTGAAACACGAACCACATCAGATCACACACTACCTGCGCGATCTGGCCAACGACTTCCATACCTATTACAACGCGCACCAGTTCATTGTCGAAGACAGTGAGCTGCGCAACGCGCGTCTGTGCCTGATCGCCGCCGCGCGCCAGGTGTTTGCCAACGCGCTTGGCCTGCTCGGTGTCAGCGCCCCCGAATCCATGTAGGCCGAGCCCATGCCACGCGACTACGCAAAACAGTCCACCAACAAGCGCCCGCCCCTGCCCGGCTGGGTATGGCTCGCCGGTGGCCTGTTCATCGGCCTGTTCGTCGCCCTGCTGGTGTACCTCGACAAGCAACCCGACATTCCCGCGCCGCCCATGGAAGAGGTGGTCGATGACCTGAAGAAGAAGACCCGCGACATCGCCGCCGAGGTGCGCGAGGAACTGGAAGAGGCGCAACCGGCGGATGGCGAGGGTCCGCGTTTCGACTTCTACCACATCCTGCCCGAGCTGGAAGTGCCGGTGCCCGAAACCGAGCTGGCCGAAGAGCGCGCACGCGAGGGCGAACCGGCTGCGCAACCCAAACCCAAAACCCGCTACCTGTTGCAGGCCGGCTCCTTCCGCGACTATCGCGTCGCCGATCGCCTCAAGGCCTCGCTGGCCCTGCTTGGCCTGCAGGCGCGCATCCAGACGGTGACCATCAACAAGACCGATACCTGGCACCGCGTGCGGGTCGGCCCCTTCGACAGCGTGCGCGAGCTGGGCAAGGCGCGCAAGCGCCTGCAGGACAATGGCATCCAGCCCATCGTGCTCAAGCTGCAAAACTGAGCCGGCCACGCCGCCATGATCTACCTGGTGCTGCTGGCGATCATCCTCGCCCTGGTCTACGCACCCCAGTACTGGGCACAGCACACCTTCAAGCGCTACGCGGGTGAGCGTGATGACATTCCCGGCACGGGCGGTGAGCTGGCGCGCCACCTGCTGGATCGCTTCGAGATGCCCGAGGTGAAGGTGGAGGCCACCGATCACGGCGACCACTACGATCCGCAGGACCGCACCGTGCGCCTCAGCCCCGATAACTTCAACGGCCGTTCGCTGACCGCCATCGCGGTGGCCGCCCACGAAGTCGGCCACGCCATCCAGCACCACCGCAAGGAGCGCCTGCTCGCCTGGCGCACGCAACTGGTGGGCAAGGCCAATGCCGCGCAGAAGATCGGCGCGGGCATCCTCATGGCCGCACCGCTGTTGATGATCGTCTCGCGTTCACCGTGGATCGGCCTCATCATGCTCGCCGCCGGCCTGCTCAGCATGGGCTCGGCAGCAGTGGTGCATCTCATCACCCTGCCGGTGGAGATCGACGCCAGCTTCGGCAAGGCCATGCCCATCCTGACGCAGGGCGGCTACATCCAGGAACGGGATCACCGTGCCGTGCATCGCATCCTCAAGGCCGCGGCCTGGACCTATCTCGCCGCTTCCCTGGCCAGCCTGCTCAACATCTGGCGCTGGATTGCCCTGTTCCGGCGCTAACAAAATCGGGCACGAAAAACCGGGGACTGGCCCCGGTT
>DRKU01000199.1 GCA_011051615.1 Gammaproteobacteria bacterium | reverse complement strand
TCGCGAGAGGGCAGGAGAAGGTGAGACCGGGAGGTCGAGAAGCTGGCCTGGGCCACGCCCGGAGCGACTGCGGCTGTCGAGCGTACAGGGATGTATTTACCGCGTGTCCGTAAACGCCGCCCCGGTGAGAGACAGGCAAATGATGTAATCCGTTGTTTCATGTGATCGGGGATTTGGAACACGTATTTAGTCCTCGGCTGCCCCCTTTCCCGGCGGTGCCGGCATATCCCGAATATGCACGTCCCGTTGCGGGAAGGGGATCTCGATGCCCGCTTCACGGAAGGCTTTGTCGATGGCGAAGTTGAGATCGCTGATGATGCGCAAACGCTGGTCGATATTCTGCACGAAGGCACGCAGTTCGAAATTCAACGCACTGTCACCGAACTCGCGAAATAGCACGCGCGGTCTGGGCAGACTGCCATCGGTAACGACACCGGAGTGTTCCATGGCAACCTGCTTGAGGATCTCACGGACCCGGTCGGTATCACTGCCGTAGGCGACACCCACAGCCAGGCGCAGGCGACCACGATCATCCTTGAGCATCCAGTTCTTCACCTGGTTGGAGATCAACTCCGAATTGGGCACGATGACATCGGCGCGATCGAAGGTCTGGATCTGCGTGGAACGAATACGAATGCGTTTCACGTAGCCCTCGGTATCCCCCACCACGATCCAGTCACCGGTCTTGATGGGGCGCTCGAAGAGCAGGATCAGCCCCGAGATGAAATTATTGACGATGTTCTGCAGGCCAAAACCGATACCCACTGACAGGGCACCGGCGATAATGGCCAGGTTCTGGAATTCGAATCCGGCCACACTGAGACCGATGAAGAAGGCTAACGCAAAGAAAACATAACCGGTAATGGTGACCATTGCCTCGCGCGCGCCACGGTCCATCTCTGTACGCTTCAACCACCGGTTCTCCAGCCGGTTGCGGACCCAGCCACCGGCAAGGATCACCAGCGCGATGGTAAGCAGCGCCATGCCCAGCTTCACCGGCACAATGGTCAGCGAGCCAATGGTGAAGCCCTGGGTCAGGAGGGTGCGGATCTCCAGGATAATGGTGTCGGAGACATCCCAGACCAGCAGCAGGATGTAGATGAGACTGCCCCAGATGGCGAGGCCGGTGAGAAAACGCAACCACAGAAGCCCCGGAATGCGGTGCTTTTCCTTGATGCCCATGACGCGGTGGATGCGATAACTCCAGGCGTTGTTACCCGACTCGAGAATATCGTAGAAGTCACGAAACAGGCGTAGCAGCAACAGCGTGATACCGAGTGCCAGCAGGGAACCGATGACATCGCGGATCAGGGTCAGGGACAGGTTGCGGTACCCCATCCACTCGGCGACCAGGGCAACCACCAGCAACAGATGAACCAGCGCGACCAGCCAGATGCGGCGTGCGAATACCGGCAGACGCATGATCAGGGAGATGGCCCAGATCAGATTCAGGATCAGCACCGTGGCGAAGATGCCACGAAAGATCAGGATGGCCGGTTCCGGCAGGCTTTGCGCCAGCAGGGAAGCAAACACCAGGTAACCGATGAAGACGAGGATCGCCAGTACCTTGAGACGTTTTGCCAGCGAGTGCGCCAGTGACTCCGGCAGGTTCAGAAACAGCTTTGCGGGTGGAGGTGGGTGAAGCACCAGCCGTACAATCGCCAGGAACAGGAAATATGGCGGCAGACCGAGGGCGATGATGGTGACAAAAGGCGTCGGTTGCTGCGACGAGGCAGTCACATAGAACAGAATGGCCGCCGCGCCACTGCCCAGCAGGTACGGCGCCGAGCAGGCCAGTGTGGCAAACAGGGTGTGCATGAAGTTACTGGCAAACTCATCCAGCTGCCAGGACTTGCGTTCGACCCATTTTACCAGTCCGGTGCGCAACAGGAGACCGGCGCCGATCCCAAGCAGCAGGGAGACGAACAGAATCAACCAGTGCGTGGTACTCAGCAGATCGATGCCGCTGTTTGTAACCAGGAACTGGACAGTGGTGGCGACCCATTGTGGTGGTTCGGACCAGTTTTCCTTCAACAGTGCAAGGATGTCCGGCCCACGCGCCATCAGCTTGTGTGCCAGCACATCACGTGTGCGGTCATTGATCGCCTTGAGCAGATCGTCGCTGCGTAATACCAGCGCCTTGCAGGTGCCAAGCTGCCGCTCTGCCTCGACCAGTTGCTTCTTGATGTCCAGCCGCTGCCGCTTTACATCCGCGGAGTCCTTTGCGCTGGGTTCGCCCAGGCTGTCGAGGTCATGCTGGAGTTTTTCGATCTGCGGCTCGGTCTCGGCCACACAGGTGCGCGCCGCACCCTGCAGGCCGGTGACGGCACTGGCCAGTTCCTTGAGCTGCGCCACGTCGATACTGCGCCGCTTGAGCTGGCGCTCGTACTGGGTAAGCTGCTGCGCCACCTTGCGGGTGTCCAGCGCCTCGCCGGCCACGAGGGGCGTGACCATGGCGAACAACACCATGTATGACAACAGGTGCCAGACCGTCCATCGTCGCGGGGCGGCAGGGGCGAAAAACCCTGAAAGAACAGTCATGCTTACGGTATCGGTTACGAAGACAGTGCCATTTTCCTCCAACGGCGACGGCCATGCAAACAGCTCACGGCAGCGTATCTTGTTTCGATACCTGACCCCGCTACTGCCGATACCGGCCACGGTGAAACGAAGGCTTGCCGTGGATTGACTACACTTGCAACAGGAGGATCGGGGCACAGGACAGTCAGAGAATGCTGTTCCCTGACTACACGACAGCAGGGGAAACAACATTGACGATGACGACTATGCCATGGGTGAGGCCACCGGCTATGGCAATAATTTCTGGAGTCACTACGGCGCCATGGAACGCGCCCGGCAGGAACGGCAGGAGACCGAGGGACGCGCGCGCAGCGAGAAAAACGGGCCGCTGAACGGGGCGGTATCTCGGGCACGGTAACGGCGCCACCCCCCACCCCCGCGGAGCCCGGCATCCTCGACGAGTGGTACGCGCGTCTCGATGCATGGGTCGAAAAACTGCCCCGCGCAGCGCTCCTCTTATTAGAAATACCACCATTCAGTTACAGGCGCGGGTCAACCGGATCAATCCCCAGCCGGTCTCACGATCCCGCCCCGGCTTGCCGAGATCGCGCGCCTGGCGCTGCAACGCGTGCAATGCGGCACGGCCATTTCCAGTCCGCTGTTGCAAAACCGCCAGCGCCGCCGAGACAAAGGGCGTGGCATAGGAAGTACCACTGACGAAAGTGGCACCGCCCTCCGCCCGTGCCGTCCACACCTCCACCCCGGGCGCAGCGAAATCGATATAGTCACCGCGCGTGGCGCGCGGCCACAGGCGCGCCGCGGCATCCACGGCCGTGACGGCGATCACCCCGGGCTGGGCGGCAGGATACACCGGCGCGCCGTCTTCGCCCCCATTGCCGGCCGCTGCGACCACGACGATACCCTTTTCCATCACACGCGCGATAACCGCCTCCAGTGGCCGACTGCGCGGCCCGCCGAGGCTGAGATTGATCACGCTGACCTTTTCGCTCACCAGCCAGTCGAGCGCAAAGGCCAGCCACTCCGCCGAGGTGTCCACCGCGTCATCAGCACGTCGGCGGAAGACGGCCGCCACGTACAGTTGCGCCCCGGGAAGCAGGCCATCGAGCCCGCCCGCGCCCTGCCCCAGCAACAGGGCGGCCACGGCAGTACCGTGTTCCCTGCCCGCGCGTGTGCGACCGGTAGTCACGAAATAGCGTTCCGTTATGGTCGCACCCTGCAGGCCCGGATGCTTCCGCGCCACACCGGTGTCCACCAGTCCGATACGCATGCTCCGCCCACAGGCCACCGATGACACCGGCCAGCCTAGCAGGCGACGTGGGTAGCGTTCCACCGCATCATCCGCCTGCAGGCGATAGCGGTGATTGGCATCGATGATCTGCCCGGGCACTGCCTTGCGCAGGGCATCGCGCGCCTGCGGCACCGGCATGTCCGCCGGCAGTCCAAGCACGGTGATCACCTGCCCCAGTCCCCGCAGCACGCGCCGGCGCTTGACGCGCATACCGAGCACACCGGCCTCACGCGCGAGGGCGCGCGCCGCATTCATGCCGGAACTGAAGACCAGCAGTTCGCCCGGCTCGTATTCGGCTGGATTGTCCGTGACCGGGCGCTGTGGTGCCGAAGGTGCATCGGGCACCGCCGTATCGAGCAGGTTGCCATCCTGAGTGGGCGGAACCATAGGTGCAGGGGGTGGTGTCGTCGGCACCCGTGTGCGGTTACCAGGTGTGGCGACACAACGCAGGGTCTGTTCGCGCACGTTGTTGCGTTCATTGATTTCGCGCGCGCGGTTACCCGCATCGATCTCGGCGCGGATGGTGACGCGTCCGTCCACCAGCACTCCGCTCACCCAGATCAGCTGCGCACCGGTGCGTTGCAGGTGCTTTTGTGGATCAATCCCGTGGAGCATGGCGCTGCGCGGCCTGTCCGTGCCGTTCCGGATTTTCAGCACCACGCCACGGCGGGGGTCCACCGCCCAGGCCGAACCGGGCAGCACACCCGGTCCACGGTTTTTCAATCGCACCACCACCTGGCAACGCGCATTCACCGTGATCTCCTCCACGCTCAGATCCGGCAGTGCGCCACGTACCGCCGCCGTGGCAGAAGACAGGCTACCGCTGAGTAGCACCAGGCATGCCGCCAGGCCGCGCAGGCATTCAGTTGGCCGCCACATGACTCACCACGTCGGACTGAGCGCGCAGTTTTTCTACTGCCGCTGCCACGCGCGCCGGGTCCGTGCCGTCGGCGCCGCGCAGGCGAATATAATAGATACCCAACGCGCCGGGGCCGCCGACGAGCACTGCGTCCACCGATTGCAACGCCGCACGGATCTCCGCCTCGCTGGCGGTGGCATGAAAACGCAGTTGAATGACGCCCGCCGCCTGTTCCGCGCCCAGCGGCACGATGCCGGTATCGTGCGCAGGCGGCAGGTTCATGAGCATGACGCCCTGGACGGCGATGACGAGCACCGCGGCGGCAGCGGCAACCGGTACCCACCAGCGCCGTTGGCCATGACGCGCCCGGCGTTCACTGGCAACATCGCGCATCAGGCGCCGCAGTCCCAGCTCGCCGGGCGCGCCGATCTCCTCGCTGCGGATCTGCGCACGTAGTGCTTCAAGGGATGCCACTTCGTCACGGCAGCGCACGCAGGTTTCAAGGTGGCGTACCACCATCTCGCGTTCATCGCCGCCGAGCGTGCCGTTGACATACCACGGCAACAGCTCATCGGGATGTTCGGGTGTTTCGGAAGTCGTCATGGTTTTACCTCAAAAAAACTGGCTTGCCCATCAGGGTAGTCGCGCCATCGCGCGCATCGGTTCACTGCCCTGCCCCCAGTGCCTCGAGACAACGCCTGAGGGCCTTTCGCGCGTGCAGCATGCGTGTCTTCACGGTGCCCAGTGGACAGTCGACGACGGCGGCGATCTCCGGGTAGGGCATGTCGTCGTAGAAGGCCAGGTGCACCACTGTGCGATGCGCGTCGGAAAGACGCTCCAGACAGTGCCGTACGGCGCCGGCATCCTGCGTACCGGCAATGACATCAAAGGATGCCGGCGTGTCGTCGTCAACCAGCGTATCATCCAGCTCATCGTGCCGCGCGTCACGACCGCGACGACGCAACGCATCGAGGATCTTGTGGTTGGCGATCCCCAGCACCCAGGTCATGGCGCTGGAGCGGCCACTGAAGCGCGAGGCGTGACGCCAGACCTCGAGCATGACTTCGTTGAGGATCTCGGCGGCGACGACGGGATCACCGCAACGCTTCAGGGCAAACGCGAAAATGCGCGCATGGTGTTCGCGATAGAAGGCCTCCAGTGCCGCTTCACTGCCGGCGGCGATCTGCCCCAGCAGTTCCTCAGCGCACTCCGTCTCTGTGTCCCTGTTGCTCAAGGCGTACGCAACTCCCGCCAGTCACTGCGCGCAATGACGCGCCCATCGGCATCGATGGCCAGCACGCGCCAGCGGTACCGTGAAGCCGGTTGCAGGTGGGAACGCGTCATGGGCGACAGGCTCGCCGCCGCCCGCTCGGCCCCCACCACCACGCCCGCGGTCAACACCGTCTCGTTGGCGGCACCCGTTTCGGCAACACCAATCTCCAGCCGATAGGCACGCGCAGCGGCAACCGCCTGCCAGGAAAACTGTGTTTCGTCGTGCAACAGGGCGGCTGGCGACGGCGCCCCCAGTTCCAATGTGGCAGGCGGCGGTGCGGCGGCGACAGCGCGCACGAAATAACGCAACTGGGGTATCTCGAAGTCCGGCGCCGGTTCGTTGATGCGCAGACGCACCAGGTGCAGGCCGGTAAGCTGTGTGGGCAGGGGCGGGCTCTGCAGCGTGATACGTTCGCGCCCGGTGACATAACGGCGCACCGTACCGAGCGGCCGGAACACCGGGCTGCCCGCGGTGGCAGCCGAATCGGCGACTTCCCACACCGCGCGCAACAGGCCGCTGCCAGAGACAGTGATCTGCGCCGTGGCGTGGAGCGGCGTATCCGGCTCGGCGACGGCTATGACACTGCCATCCTCGAAGCTCAGTGCAAGCCGGGCGATACCGAAACTGCCGCCGGCGCCACCGGTGATGCGCAGGGGAATGGCACCGCTGCCGGGGGTAACGCCATCATCGAAGGTGCGCACGTAGAATATCCTGTCCACGCCCAACCGATGGGCGCGATGGATCACCGCTGACGGCACGAGCACCGACTCACGAAAGGCGAACACGGTCACGCCCGTGCCCGGGCGGGTCTGCGACAGACTGCGCGCCACGGTACCCAGCACCGTGCCGCTGGTGCTGCCGGCGCGAAAGGTGCCGCTGGCAGATGAGACCGTGCCGCCCGCACCAGAGGACAGGGTACGCGTCACGTTCCAGACGAAGGCCACCGAGCCGGCGCGGCCCAGCGGCACACTGCGCGCCGCCGGCGTCGTATTGACGGCCGTGATGGCGGACTCGGCAGGCATGGGTGTGAACGCGGCCCACAGGCCGGTGATCAGGCACAGCACGGCGAGCATGCCGGGGGAGCGCCTGAGCAGGGAAATATGTCCTTGCATGATCCGCCTCCTCATTGTTCCGCCACCCAGTTGAGGGTAAGGCGGAAGAATATCTGGTTACTGGTGATGTCCGCCGAGGGATCGACGGCATCGCGTTGGCGCTGGTGCTGCCAGTCCACCAATAGGCTCAGTCCCGGCCTTCCCGGCCGCGCCTCGCGCACGCGCCATTGCAGGGCGCCGGTGAGATCGAGGGTACGCAGGGCCAGGCTGTCATCACTGCTCTGCTCGCGGTTCCAGGCCGCACTCAGGGTACCCTCGAGGTTCTCGCGCAATGGACAGGCGATGTCCATGCCCAGGGTCTCGGTGATGGTCTCCACACCGGCGCTACGATCCTCGGTCACGCTGCGTTGCACGTTCAGGCCGAGGCTGAGGCCGCCTTCGGTGTCATATGCCAGGCTTGCCTCACTCATGGCATTATCGGTGGATGCGCCGGTACCGCTGAAATCATTTTCGCTACCGCGTGTGTGGCTGACACCCCAGCTCCCCCAGGCATAGGTGAAACTCGCCGCGAGCGACCAGGTATCCGTGCTGCGATAGGCGCCGGTGGTCAGGCCCGCGCCTGCCCGTTCCACGTCCTGGCTGAAATCCACGTAACTGAAACTGTAGCTCGGCGCGCCATACCAGGGCGTGGCGGCACCCTCGTCGTCCGGTTCGGGTGGTGTATAGGTCAGCGAGAGACTCGCCTGCCGCGAACGAATACGTGGCAGCAGGGGCAGGTCGTTGACGTTGTCGGTCTCCTCGCCCAGCCCGGTCTGTACGTCCCAGCCCGCCCAGGAAAACTCACCGAAGGCACGCAGCAGATCGCGATCCGCAACCGCGGCGGGATCGCCGATACTGCGAAAGAAGGTACCGAGCCGGCGACGTTCCAGTCCAAGTAACAGCCTGGCCGACTCGCCACCGATGACGCCATCCTCCAGGGGCATGTACGTCAGCAACGCGGTGGCGGCATCGTCACGCTCGGTGGGATTGCCACCCACACCATCGAAGTCGAAGCGTGTCTGCGCCACTTCCGCACGCAGGCGCAGGCGCTCATCGAGCCATTGACTGTCGGCCGCCACCGCCATTGCGCGACCCTCGGTAACCGGGCCACTCTCGCCACCCACGCCCTCGCCTTCCTGCCCCGGATCGTTCCCGGTGATAACGCTTGCCGACAGGTGCAGGGCCTGGGGCGAGGCCGCGAAGGGATAGGCACTCAGGGTCAGACCACGAATGCGATTGTCGGCATCGCCAATCCCGAGTCCCTCCTGAAAGCCGGCCACTTCCTGCGTGCGCAGGGCAAAGGCGGCCACCCGAACACGGCTGTCTGCACCACCCCAGGCCGCCGACGCGCCGCGGCGACGCAGTTCCTGCACGATGAGCGAGTCGAACACCGGCTCGTGATGTCCCAGCGCCAGTTGTGCCTCGCCACGCGTGACGGTGGCGAGGAAATCACCCGCATCGGCGATCCCCCGGCCGCGTGGCAATTGTGCCGCATTGCTGTGATGAATCACGTCCACGCTCGCCTCCGCGCTCCAGCGCCCATCGGCCAGACTTCCCCGAAGCTGCGCCACGCCTTCGGACTGGGTGGCATCAGGTTCAGGATCGACGCCGACGGTGGCGACGCGGCCCATGGCACTCAGGCTCGCATCGACGGCACCGTCGGCCTCGCGGAACCAGGCCGACTGGCGCACTTCCAGGGTCCAGTAAGCCAACTCGATGATCTCTCCGTCGGGGGTATTCTCCACCAGCCGCAGGCTGTGCTTACCGGGAGCCAGAGGCTGGACGGGGGTAAGCACGAGCACATCATCCTCGCGGGCGACGATGTTCGAGACATCGAGGTTGTCCAGTTCGACGAGGTAGCGCGCCTGCGCGGCGTCGGTGAGCCCGGGGACCCGGATACGCAGCGGATCGGTCGTGCCACGCAGGCCGGCCGATGCCGGCAGCAGGGCCGGTTCACCATCGGCGGGTGCCGCCAGTGCGGGCATTCCCCTCAGCAGGCTGAACCCCAGCAGACCGGCGTAACAGGCTGCGGTCCACACTCCCATGTCTCGTCGTCGATATCCCGTGGGCACGTTCCCCTCCCCCTGCGGTGAAAAACGGTCACACCATTCCCCCAGGTCCGCTACGCCTGATTGCCCAATCAACAGTGCAGTTAGCATACAAAGCTCTCCTTTGGCATGACAAGCGCCTTGCGTCACGAATTCGACCACATGGACTGGCCGCCTCATGCTGAGTCGCGACGGGCAGGCCAGCGGTTCAAAAAGTTTTTTCTCACCGACTTGAACCGTTCGCGCTTCACCCACGACCCAGCAGTGTGTGACGAGCAAACGTCGCGTGAACCGTCAAACAGAACCTGCAAGGAGACAATCATGAAACGCTTTATTCTCTTACCTGTTACGGCACTGGCACTGATGTCCTGCCAGGCCAACGCCGCCACGACAACCATCAAGGTACCCAAAGCCGCCGTGGTTGCGGCCTTCAATACCGCCCTGCAGGGCACACAGATCGTGCTCGACAACTATGGCAAGAAGAAAGGTACGTCCTGGCTGTCGCAGCAGAGCTACATCCTGCTGCCCAATGGCAAGAAGATCAGCTTCAGCATTCCCGAATCGACCATCAAGGTGACCAAGAAGCGGCGCTGGAAACACTATATCAACGACCTGCGTTCCCAGTCGATCCAGGTAACCGCACCGGGCAACACGCTGTCGTTCGATATCGCCTTCGAAAGTCAGGGCGAGGAGATCAAGGGCAAATGCCTGCGCAAGGGCAAGGAATGCAAGCTCAAGATGGAGCGCGACATACATCTCAACAATGCCCTGTTCGCCATCTCGGCGGTACCGACCGCGCTCGACGGCAGCATCTCCTACAGGTCGCCCAAGGCGAGTTTCAAGGCTGACCTCAAGATCCCCAACAGGCTGTGCAAGACGTTCAAGAAGCTTTGCGGCAAGATCGAGAACGCGATCTACAAGAAACTTCAGGCGCGGATCAATGGGGAGCTGAAAAAGGCACTGGGCCGTGCGGATGTCCGCAAGAAGGTTGCCGCCGCCGTGCGCAAGTCCCTGAACGGCAAGCTCACCGGTCTGCTCAAGGCCAGGCTGGGTGGATATGCACCGCCGCAATGGTCGATCATCAAGGTCACGCCCAAGGGCAGCAACTACGAGATCGTCATCAAGCATCCGGATGTCATCGGTGCCGGCAGCGTGACCATCAAGGGTTTCAAGATCAAGAAGGCCTCTGCCAGGATGACCTGCCCGGGCAACATCGACTACCAGGCCACCATCGCCACCACGGGCAAGGTCTCGGGCAAGGTATGGATCGAATACACCCTGCCCGGCGCGGCATACAAGAAAGGCCCGGTGCGGGCCTGGAAGATGAACAAGGCCGGCACGGCGACTTCCCTGCTCAGCCATCCGTGGAAGGGCAAGCCGAAGAAATGGCAGGGTGGCACGGCACGCCTGGTGGTGCAGTGGAAGGGCAGCAACGGCAAGACCTACACCATCAGGTCGAAGCCGGTGAAGTTCAAGCGCTACTGCCAGCTCGGCATTACCAACAAGATCAAGTTCTAGTCCGCCCGGACTCCAGGTAACCTGCTCTCAGTGGACGCCACCTCCGGGTGGTGTCCATTTTCCCATGTGTTTCCCGCCAGCATGTGCAGCCGCCCTGTAGAATGTTCTAGAATCCCGGGCATGACTGTTGCCACCCTTGTCGATACCCACTGCCACCTCGATTTTCCCGACTTCGATGCGGACCGGGAACAGGTGCTGGCCGCTTGCCGTGCCGCAGGCGTGACACGGATCGTCGTACCCGGTGTGCGCGCCACCGACTGGTCACGGGTGCTGGATCTGTGTGCATGGCACGAAGGGCTCTACCCCGCCCTCGGCCTGCACCCCATGTTCATGGCCGATCATGAACAGAACCACGTCCGGCAACTCGATGACATGCTGCGTGAGCAGAACGTGATCGCCGTGGGTGAGATCGGCCTGGACTTCTATCACGGTGACGATGATCGCGAAGCCCAACTAGCCCTGTTCGAGGCACAACTGGCACTGGCCGCCAAACACCACTTGCCGGTGATCCTGCACGTGCGTAAGGCCCATGACGAAGTGCTGAGCCTGCTACGGCGTTTCAAACCACCCGGCGGTATCGCCCATGCCTTCAGCGGCAGCCGCCAACAGGCCGAGCAGTACCTGGCGCTGGGCTTCAAGCTGGGCTTTGGCGGCATGCTCACATATGAACGCTCGCGTAAGCTACGTGAGCTGGCACGCCAGCTGCCCCGCGCGGCCATCGTGCTGGAGACCGACGCCCCGGACATGACCGTTGCCTCGCACCGCGGCGAACGCAATAGCCCGGCTTACCTCGGCGAGGTTCTTGCCGCACTGGCTGCAGTACGCAATGAACCGGAAGAAAACGTCGCGCGCTGGACGAACGCCAACGCGGCGTCGGTATTCGCCTTCGACACCAGGAAGACCCCGTGAGTATCGACGAAGAACGCTTTGGTGGCATCACCCGCCTCTACGGCAAACAGGGTGCGGCGGCGCTGGCGGCCAGCCATGTATGCATCGTCGGTCTTGGCGGGGTCGGTTCCTGGCTCGTTGAAGCACTGGCACGCAATGCCATCGGCGAACTGACCCTCATCGACTACGACACCATCAGCACCAGCAACATCAACCGCCAGCTACCGGCACTGTCCGAAACCCTGGGACAGAAAAAACACGCAGTGCTGGCCGAGCGCGTGGCCTCCATCAACCCACAGTGCCAGGTCAACGTCATCGATGATTTCCTTACCATGGACAATCTGCGCGATCTGATCCATCCCGGGCGTGAATACAGTTACGTTGTCGATGCCATCGACAGTATCAGGTTCAAGGCTGGCCTGATTTACTGCTGCAAACGCAACCGCATCCCGGTGATCACTACCGGTGCTGCGGGTGGGCTCACCGATCCGTTGATGATCAAGGTCAAGGATCTCAACCGTACCTGGAATGACCCCCTTGCAGCGAAGGTACGCAAGGCCCTGCGTGACGACTATGGGTTTACCCGCAACCCGAAGCGCTACTTCGGTATCGAGTGCGTGTTTTCGAGCCAGCAACAGGTGTATCCAAAAGAAGATGGCACCGTGAGCCATGAAAAACCCGGCATTCACGGCGTACACCTGGATTGCCGTTTCGGTTACGGTGCGGCGGCGCAGGTTACGGGTACGTTCGGATTCGTGGCGGCATCGCGCGTGGTCAACAGGCTGGTAAAGAAGGCCACGCGCTGAATCTACTTCTGCTCAGGGTAGTGAAACGTCCTGTAGCAACACTGTACGCGTGAAGGACTTGATAAGTTTCTTCACGGGGATGAGATAGGCCTTGCCGTTCTTGCGCTCGAACTTGAGATACAGCAGGCGGATGGCCTCCAGGCCGGAGTCATCGAGGACATCGAGTTCGATGTTGAAGTTGCCTTCCTTGTCGGTTGTGGTCACATCCATGACCACGCTATCGGCATCCACCAGCGACACCGATACGCCGGCGAGGGGCTGCCCCGTCTTCTGCGACAACACGCGGCCTTCCATGTTGTCGGCACCGGCGTAAATCTGAGCGAGCAACAGCTGGGCCTGGATCACGCGTGTTTCCGCGGAAACCGCAGGAACGACACTGGCAAACACCATGGCGAACAACCACGGCAACAGAACTTTCAGTGCAGCGTATTGCCTCTGCATGGGGCGGTACTCCTCACCTCGGGGTTCCCCTCTATCAGGACGTACGGGAAACCGGATTTATGCCCTTCCACGGAGAAGTATAGACAGCAATTATGACGATCTGTTGCATATCTCCTGCCGTGCGAGCGTTATTTTTGCTTGTTTTTTAAAGGCTTGCGTGAAGACAGGTGGCTGTGACAACCCTGGTTCCACGCAGGCGAACTCGCAATTTGCCTGGCGACTGGCAGGGAAGCAGGAAAAACGCCGTCATCCGTAATGCGGTGGTGCGGATCCCTGCTGATTATTATTGTGGTATCCATCGCGACGCGCAGCGCCGACAACGGTGCGGATACTACCCCGCTGTTCAAATGAGATCAATTACTCAGGTCATGCCTGGAGAATATTCTCCCTACTGCAGGAAGTTCAGTGTCGCAAGTCCCGCCAGACCCAGCAGGATCGGGGAAGTCAGGAAGCCAATCGTCGCACAAACGAGGGCCAGGAAACTGAACAGGAACTGGCGCTTGAGCAGGGCAATGAGCGTAAACAGCAGTGACAGGGGCACGAACAGGGGCGCCAGGATGACGATACTGATGGCACCGAAAACAAAGGCGACGATACCCATTGCGTTGTCTTTGGGCCTGGCAATGTTCACCGGCACCGCCGATACGGCAACGCCGCTCTCGTTGCCCGTATTCTCGTTAGTCATGGCGGCATTCCTCCAGTTGGCAGTGACTCGCACAGGATAAGGCTATCGGCTGAGCACGAAGGTGTCCATAACCCGTCCGAAGGGATCAGGCGCGGTGCGCCAGATAGACCGTGTTGCTGGACCTTCCCCCGGTATACGGGTTGGCAAAACGTACCACGTGTGAACGACAATCGACAAAAACCTCACCCAGCAAAGCGATGAAATCGTTATCAGGTGGCTCGTTGGACCACAAGCCGAACACGCCACCGGCATGCAGCTTGTTGGCCAGTGCCTGCAGGCCGCCAATACTGTAGAAACCTCTGTTGTCGGGATGGAGCCAGTGACGCGGGGAATGATCGATATCCAGCAGCACCGCGTGAACCGGGGCAACTGCATCACCTGCGCCGAAGCCCGCCGCATCTGACGCGGCGAGGGCAAAGAAGTCGCCCTGCAACAGGGTACAACGCGCATCATCACACAAGGTCGCACCGAGTGGTACCAGACCGCGGCGATGCCAGTCGATCACCGGCGCCATGACATCGATCACCGTCAACGAGGCCACGGCGGGAACTTCGAGCACCGCCGCAGCGGTATAACCCAGTCCCAGACCACCGACCACCACATCCAGCTCGGTATCCATGCCAGATTCGACCAGTGCCTCGAGGCCCAGCCGTGCCAGCTGGATCTCAGCCTCGGGAAACAGGCTGGACATGAGAAACTCATCACCGAGTTTGACTTCGTAGACGATTTCACCACCAAGGCGCGGTTCGGCACGCCGTCGCAGGCTGATATCACCCAGTGGCGTGGACTGGAAATCCAGTTCCTCGAAATCAAACATAGCAGAACTGTGGGCGGAATTTCGCGGGCAACACACCACGCATCAGGCCTGTCCCGGTTCCGGTGCGAGACCCAGCCGGCGACCCCAACTGCGCTCGTAGAAAGGTTTGACCTCTTTCAGGAAATATTCGCTGAGACCACTATCTCCCTCGCGGACATGATACATATCCACCGGTTCACCTTCGGGTGC
This sequence comes from Gammaproteobacteria bacterium, assembly GCA_011051615.1. GTDB lineage: Bacteria > Pseudomonadota > Gammaproteobacteria > CAMYNG01 > CAMYNG01 > HyVt-448. The sequence goes on along the minus strand of DRKU01000199.1, from coordinate 3,022 downwards.
GGTGTCCATCACCACTGCACCGGCTTCGCGGATCACCGGCTCGATCTCGCCATCGGTCTCGATGCCCACCACGAGGTGGGGCTTGTCATCGACACTGGTATCATGCATCAGGGCCAGCCAGGCGGCATTGACCTCGGCATGTTTGGCGAAAAACTGGATCAGCGAATCCACCATCTTCGCCGGGTACTCCCCGGGTTGTCCCAGCAGGACATGAGTCTCTTCCTCTACCACGCGTGTTTCGGGTTGTGTACCGGGTCCGTTTTCGAGCAGTTGCGCGATCTCGTCGCTGACGAATTCCTTTGGAAACTCCGAGATGGGATTGAGCACCAGCGTCGCGCCCCGTGTCATTTCAAACAGGGCCTTCACCGGCAATACCAGGTAGGGCTGTTCATCTTCAATGGCCGCCTGCAACATGGCCAGCGAAGAGAAAAATGGAATTATCGGTGAGCCATCCTGACGTTGCCAGTTCTGAATGGCGATGCGATCACCCGCTGCGAGTGACTGCATGCCTGCCTCTGCGCCATCTTCGTTACCGGTATGACCGAGGATGAAGACCTCCGTATCCAGCAAGACACGATAGAACTCCGGCCGGTGTGCCGGCTCGCCGATGGCCAGGCGCAGCAGGCTCTCCAGCCGGTTTTCTTCGCCCTCATCCACTCCTGAGGCTATTCGGCTTCCTGGCTGGCGGCTTCATTCCCCGAGCCTGCCTTGAGCAGTAGATAACCCAGACCAATTTCGATCCATGCGGAAAAACGCCAGATCACTTCTGGCAACTGAATGCCAAACCAGTCTGTCCATACATCGAGACCGGCATAACTACCGATAAAATCGGTCAACCCGAAAAGAATCAGAAGAACACCAAGAATTTTCATCTCCACCCCCTCTTACCAGTCAGGAAAGATCGGCTTTGTTGTCGTTAGTAATTTTCTTTCTTCCCCGATACTAGCGTATTCCAGTACGCTATCGCAATTCAGTGATGCGCCACCCGCGTCACAAAACCGATGCTGTTGTCCGGGCAGGAATAGCGTTTAAAAAATATAAATTCGCTCGAAACGATATTTCACCGAAAAACGTTATCCTTCTTTCCGTCTCACTCTATCTCCGGTGCCTGCGAGATAAGATTGCGACGCCAGTACTCCGCATAGATTGCGCCGATGAGTTCACGCAACAAGGTGTCCACTGCGCGTCGTCCCGCCAGCCCGTGGCGTTTGCTGATTTCCTGCCAGTCCTGTTTCTGCAATACGCGTGTGATCAGAACCTGCCATGCCTGCTCCGTGCCCAGCACCTGTATCTCGGGGCGCGTCAACGCATGGCAGGCCAGTCGCCAGATGGCGGCGACGCTGACGTCATACAGGCGTTGGCCTGCGATATAGGTCTTGAGCATTTCATGATCGGTTGCCGTCAGCGCCAGCGGTGCGACACTGCCCTGCAGGAGGGCGTGCACCAGCGGCGCCTCCAGGTGCGCCAGCACATCGCACAGTTGATGTGGAAAGAGATCCAGGAAGCGTGTTCGCGCCGCCTGGACCAGCGCATTGCCCGTACTGCTCACCGGTGCCAGTACCAGAGCCGAGTGCAGCGCAGTGGTGCCGCCACGCCGCAGGCTGGCGCGCACGTTGCTGTAACCGCAGGCATTCCAGAAACGCACCAGTTCCGGCGTGGCGCCGAAACTCGCACCGAGAAAATCCATGCCCGCATCCACCGCCTGGCGATGCACATGTTCGAGAATGCGCGCCGCCACGCCTCGGCGACGCAGACGATGATGCACGGCGATGCGTACGATGCGGTAGCCACGCAACATGGCCGCCATTTCCAGCCCCAGGTGCACCGACAGAGTTTCGGGCAACAGGTGGCCATGCGGGCGAATATCGCCCTGGCTGATACGGCGTGCATCCTCGGCAGAGAAACCACCTTCTTCGGCGAGCAGCGCGGTCCCCACCACCTTGTCACAGTACCGTGCCACGATGACGGAAATATTGGGCCCGTCCAGCAGGTAGCGCAGATCATCGGGACGTGTTCGGTAGTGGGCGCTGATCAACAATCCAAACAGTGACCTCAGCGTGGTTTCATCAGCTACCAGTGCATCGCGATCCAGCCTTTCGATACGGCAGGCAGCAGGATCAAAATCGTCCAGTTGGGGATCGCCACAGGGTTCGGCGGCCAGCAACAGGGTATCGAAGATAAACCGTTCCAGCGGATCATCGACCGCCCAGCGGACAGGTGCTTCGAGGCGCACTTCGCGCCAGCCACGCGTCATGCTATCCAGCGCGTGGCGAAAGCGCAGCGCAAAACCACGCCCACTGCCCTCATAACCATGCACCGTGGTGGCAAAGGCCACGCGCGGCGAGACCGCCAGCAGATCGACGAGGATGGGTGTGGGGATAGCCGCCGCCTCGTCCACCAGCAACAGGCCAGTGCGTACCTGCTCACGCAGAAAGATGTCAGGGGCCACGAAGCGCAGCGAACAGTCCTGCCAGTGCAGTGCCTGGCGCCGTCGCTCGGCACCGGGCAGACCGGCAGCAGCATGCGTGAACACCGCCTGGACTGCATCGAGCGACGGCCCGGTAACAACAACGTCATCGAGGCCATCGCGCAGCAACTGTGCGGCAGCGATCCCCAGCGCCGCCGACTTGCCGCGTCCACGATCGGCCACCAGCACCGTGGGACGGCGGCGCTGGCCGCGGATGACTTTCATCACCGCCGTCACGGCGCGCTGCTGATCCGCCGTGCAGCAGGGTGCAAGGTCTGTCACGTCGGCTTCATGCCGCTTCGCGGAAGTATCTGCAGGCTCCGGTGCAGGAAGGGGCGGCAGGGGATCGCCTTCCTGGACCAGCACCACCCGCCTGTCTTCGCCGAGGCGAGTGCACAGGCGCCGGACGAATCGCCGACCCACGTCGGCGGCACCATACGGTGCCACCGTGATACGTGCATACTCGGGGTCCTCCCAGGCCGGCCAGTCCGCCAGTGGCGGGCACAACAGGAACATGAGACCACCCCGCGCCGCACCGGCACGCAGGGTTCCCGT
>DRKU01000198.1 GCA_011051615.1 Gammaproteobacteria bacterium | reverse complement strand
TGCACGTATTTGTACAAATCGCGGAGCAAGGCAGTCTTACCGCAGCTGCAGAAGCGATGGGTAAATCGCTACCATCGGTGGTGCGGGTACTTGCCACGCTTGAAGAGTCGCTTCAGGTACGCTTGTTCAATAGAACGACACGGCGCATCGCATTGACTGAAGAGGGTCGGCTTTATCTGGAACAGTGCCGGCAGATTCTCGCGGATGTCGAGGAAGCGGAGCGGTCACTTGGTCAGTATCAGTCGGAGCCAAAAGGCCTGATTACAGTTACTGCACCATTACGCTTTGGCGAGATACATGTGGCGCCAGCTGTCTCGGGATTTCTTGAGCGTTATCCGAATACGAGAGTAAATCTATCCTTGCACGATCGACTGGTTGATCTTCTGGAAGAGGGCGTCGATATCGCTGTGCGTATTGCGCACTTGTCAGACTCAACCTTGATCGCGAAACCGGTTGGCTCTGTTCGACAGGTGGTTTGTGCAAGTCCCTCCCTGTTAGAACGGGTCGGTATCCCCGAACGCCCTGAAGAACTGGCCAACTTGCCTTGTGTTCAGTTTACTGGGATGTCGAGCAGCCCCCAGTGGGAATTCGTACGAGAAGAGCAACAACGGGTTGTGCCCATCAAGAGCATACTGACCTGCAACCAAGTGGGGGCGACATTACAGGCTTGTGTGTACGGTGTGGGTTTCGGTCGGTTCCTTTGTTATCAGGCAGCACCCTACGTCAAAGCAGGACGATTGGTGAAAGTCCTGGCAGATTTTGAACCACCTGCATTGCCGCTGAGTTTGGTGTATCCGCATGCTCGTTTACTTTCATCAAGAGTACGTGCAATGGTTGACTGGTTGGCCTCCTCACTACAAGATTCTTTGGAAGAATAAGTATCTTTGACGCTAAAGATAGCCAAATCGTGCGTGACCAATTTATTGGTTTAAGGATTTTCTGAGCATGGTATATTTCATGGTATTGTCAATTGGAACAATAATAAGTCATTGAAAATGAAGAATAAAAATGACGTATTTGCAATCGAGTGGGAGTGACACAAGAACTGGCAAGCATTTCGACCAAAGCTTCAGGCTCACGTGGATGAGTGATTACAGTTTCGCAATAAGGCGGATTGTGACACGCACGGCAGCCAGTATGGCTGCCCGTGAGAGGGATGCTGGACGTTACCAGCGTCGTTGTCCCGAGAATACCCTTTTTGTCGGATTGTCGACGAGTACTCCCACGCGTTCAGCTACAACCCATGAGGGAGCGATACAATGATTCTGTTGTGGAAGCGGTTTATCCAGCGCTATCGGAATCTGGTAAGGCGCGACGAGGTCGCCATCGGAATGGCACTGGCTCTGGGCATTCTTGCATTGCTCCTGTTGCTGGACCTGTTCGTTATGAAACCGGACTGGGTGGGGATCCATACCGAGGTTCATGGCGTTTTTCTCGAACTCTTCCTGATTGCCGTGATCGCCACCATTTGGCTCGATACCCGCGAACGGCGACAGTGGCGAGTTGCTGGCCCCGTGTTATCTGCCCGAATCATGGAGGTCTATAACGCTGTAGCGGAGGCCGTATCGCACCACAAGACACGCCAGTGGGTATACCGGTTTGACGGTATCGACGTTCCGTCCTCATTTGACTTCGGACCTTTAGCCAGGGCATACAAATATAACAGTGCGTGCAAGCACGTGGCAGAGGAAGGGGAAGAACTTGGCAGCGACGATGTGCGTTATCGTGTATTAGCCTGTGCTTTAAGGCTCAATGCGATCCAATGTGCTGGAGTCAGCCCCCAGAATTCCCAGGTTATGATGCAATGCTTGGCTGACAGCATTGGTGCTGCACTGGAGAAAACCGATTCCATACTGGATCAGGCGCTCATCCTCGTGAATCATGGTCCCGGTCCGGCAGTCAGTACCGAATTGATGAAGATGCAGCAGAATCTTGCAACATTGCACCGTGTTATCGGGGAAACCAGCGAACGATTGCAACGCAACGAACCGTTTACATTGCAACGCCTGGGACAGGTTGCTGCCGATACGCTGGAGATGTGTCTGATAAATGGTGCCAGACTCGCCTCGAAGAGTACGAAGCTGTCATTCTTCGTGCTGCGTGAGAACAGAGTTCCTGTCGGCAAATCGGTAGATGAACATGTCCTGGCAGATTACCAGCGTCGGACCGGGAGGAGTTTCGCCAGCCCGCAGGAAGCAATACGCGCCATGGAGAAAGAATTACCAAATCCGCTGGAACCGTCTGGATCCTGATCTGTTTTATCAGGAACAGGTTGCATACAAGCTACGAACCACCGTCAACGGGGATCAATGGCCAGGCGGCCGACGACAGCGCCGGTGGCGCCGGCGCGGCCTACCTGTTCACCTGGGACGGGGGCTCCTGGATGCAGGAGGCATTCATCAAGGCATCCGGTACGGCCGCCGGGGATCGCTTCGGCAGTACGGTAGCGCTGAGTGCCGACGGCAATGTTCTCGCAGTGGGCGCCGCCAACGAGGACGGCGGCAAGAGCGAGAGCGGTGCGGCCTGCCTGTACTGATCCCGGCACGTCCTGTGAGGTGGCCCCGGTGTCTTGTACACCGGGGCCGTTTTCACTCATTGCCCCCGCATTGTTCCGCTTCGCGGGTGTTGCATCTCACCGTATCAGCGGGCAGATGACCGCGATGTTGGTGGTTCCGTGCGGATCAGGTTGAGATACTTTCCTTGACTGAACAAGACGACCGGTCTAATATATGCGTCATCATGCAGAAACAGTCGAAAACAGCCTCCAACAAACTGCGCCTGCTCGAAGAGGGCATAGAGCGCTTCAGCGCCCACGGTTTTCATGGCATCGGCCTCAAGGATATCCTGGGTGCGGTCAATATCCCGAAGGGCTCTTTTTACCATTATTTTGAGAGCAAAGAAGACTTTGGTGCAAAAGTCGTTGATTATTATACGGAAATCACCCAGCAGCACCTGGCGGAGGCTTTTGCGGATGCCACCGTGCCGGGTCGGGTCGCACTACTGCGATTCTTCGACAGTGCAATTGAAATGCACCTCAAGGAGGGAGACAAGCGGGGTTGCCTGGCGGGCAATCTGGGGGCGGAGATCAGCGACACCAGTGAGGTCTGCCGCAAGGCCGTCGCACGTTCCATGAATGCCACCCGCGACGCCTTCGAGGCGGTTCTGCGCCGGGGGCAGGAGGACGGCAGCATCCGGCAGGACATCGAGGCCAAGGTGCTCGCGGATCTGCTGCTGGATGGTTTCGAGGGCGCCCTGTTGCGGATGAAGATTGAGAAGACAGGCGCACCGCTGGAACAGTTTCGTGACGTCATGTTGAATAAATTTCTCGTTGCCGGTCGCTAGCGGGGCATTTTTTTGTGCCGCATAAAAGACGACCGGTCCACTATAATCAGGAGCCGGAAACCGATGCCATCTCGACCCGAGTTAATCAGCTTCAACGTCTGCCCCTTCGTACAGCGTTCCGTCATCACGCTGCTGGAAAAGCAGGTGGAATTCAAATTGACCCATGTTGACCTCGGCAACCTGCCGGCGTGGTTCCTGGCGCTCTCCCCGCTGGGCAAGGTGCCAGTGCTCAGGGTGGGGGATGCGGTGCTGTTCGAATCAGCGGTGATCAACGAGTACCTGGACGAAGTGTATCCACCGGTACTGCATCCTGCCGATCCCCTCGAGCGTGCACACCACCGTGCCTGGATCGAATTCAGCGCGGAAATGATCATGACGCACTACAACATGATCACTGCGAAGGAACCTCAGTCCTTCGAGACATGCTGCAACCAGCTCAGGCGCCAGTTTGTTCAACTCGGGGGTAACCTGGGTGTTGGCCCGTATTTCGGTGGTGAGAAATTTTCGCTGGTGGATGCCGCCATTGCACCGTTGTTCATGCGTATCGATCTCCTCGAAGAACAGTATCCACTGCGACTTTACGCAGGAGACTCACGTGTCGGCAGATGGGCGCATGCACTCAACAGGCGAAAGTCGGTTAAAGAATCGGTTTCCCACGATTTCGAAGAAGTCTTTCGAAGTTTCGTGGCGTCACTGGAGAGTGTCTATTCCAGACGCATTCCATTCCAACCCGCGTAGTGGTACTGCGGATCGCAATAACATCAAGATGGAGAAACACATGTCAGATATCAAAGAAAGATCAGAAAAAGTTGTCCTTGTCACGGGAAGCAGCTCCGGTTTCGGTCGGCTGACCGTCGAGACCTTGGCGCGTCAGGGTCACAGGGTGTACGCCGCGATGCGGGATACCGCCGGGCGCAATAGCGTCGTCGCATCGGAATTGCGGGAACTGGCAAGCCAGGCGAACCTGGATCTGCATGTTATCGATCTGGATGTGACAGACGGCGTATCGATTGACAATGCAGTCGAGCAGGTAATTCGTGAAAAGGGCAGGATCGATGTGCTGGTAAATAATGCCGGCATCATGAACGTCGGCATTACCGAAGGATATACCCTTGAGCAGGTGAAACAGCAAATGGATGTCAACTATTTTGGACCTGTTCAGCTGGACCGAGCTGTCATCCCTTACATGCGCAAACAGAAATCGGGACTGCTGGTGCACGTGAGTTCTTTGGCCGGACGTCTGGTATTTCCATATTTCGGTGTATATTGCGCCAGTAAGTTTGCCGTCGAAGCGATCGCGGAATCTTACCGCTACGAACTGTCCGCACAGGGGATCGATTCGGTCATCGTCGAACCGGGACCCTTTGGCACAGCGCTGATTTCAAAATCCCCCAAACCGGAGGACGGGGTTCGTCTGGCGGACTACGGTGATGTGGCGGAATTTCCCGAAAAAATGCTGGCCTCGTTCGAGGAATTCTATCAGTCGGATGATGCCGTCGATCCCCAGGTCGTAGCCGACGATATTGCCAGTCTCATTGCCATGCCACGCGAGCAACGCCCGCTACGTACGGTATCCGGTCTTGACTACGGCGTGCGGGATCTGAATGCATCGAGTACACCGGTTCAGCGTGCGCTACTGGAGACGCTGGGCATGTCGAGCATGGATCCCGTGCAATAAGGTTTCGGAGGAATGTGGTCTGTCTATATCGCCGGGTTATCGGGAGAAAAATCGAGAAGGCGCCACTGGAGGTGTAGTGGAAACCTGCTCTCGCGCCAGGTCTCGATTTCCAGTTCCCGGTAGCGCGCCGTGCCACCGCCTGGGCCGGATGCATGCGGTGTATACCGGTACAGCGCGGGGCGGCCGATGAGTTGCCGGGTGCGCGCGTCGGAGTAATATGCGTCCATGGACAAGCTGCGAGCCATGGCGGGATCCGTGCAGATCGCCGAGCGGGGAGCCTGACGGCGGGCGCCAAGGCCACGGGCCGCTCCTACCAGGTGGCGCCGTTCTTGCGCGCGGGCGAGGTGACGATGGTGTTGACGGACTTTGAACCGGCCACCGTGCCAGTCAGCCTGGTTTTCCCACATACGCACCTGCTTTCCTCGCGGGTGCGTTCCAGGGTCGACTGGCTGGGAGAAAAATTACGCCGCTCATTACCTGGTGCCGCGGATGCTCATGGCGACATTGTTGTGCCGGAGAGATAGCCAGCCCGGTCAGCCTGTTCTTGATGCAGATCAACAAATATGCACTGTATGGCATATGGGATCCGGAT
>DRKU01000197.1 GCA_011051615.1 Gammaproteobacteria bacterium | reverse complement strand
GGGCCTTCACAGCCGGCAGCGTACTTCCAGGATGCAGACCTGGTCTTCGACGGGGAAACGCTGGAGGCCGGTACAGGAAAGAGTGCTTACTTGATGGCAATACGGGCGAAATTGTCGATGATTTCCTGGAACCGCGCATCCACTCTCAATCCATTTTCAATGTGTATATCCGATTCTTCGATACCGTTTTCTACCAGTTTAATCAGTGCCTTCTCCTGATCCTCAGTTAGCCCCCAGCCCGAGGAAAGAAATGATGACTCAAGATCCGCCAGCATTTTATCCATGATCTGCTTGCTCTCTTCCTTATGGCGCTGCTGCGCGGCGTGTATCTCATGCAGGATCTGGTTGGAAGCGTGACTGACGCAGGACATTCTCATGAACCACGCGGCATGCGGTGTGGTCCGGGTACCGGTCGAATGCCGGGTCAATTCCACCGAGCAAGAAGCAGCTACCCTGAAAGTAACGCGCCTGGCGTTACCGCAGTGTTCAGTCTCGTGTCAGCGATACACAGGACTTTAATCCCATGCTGTTAACATGGAATCAACCTCAGACGGGGAAGATATCCTGGAGTCGGTATCGCACCTCCAGCGTCCGACCCTTAGCCGAAAACTCGACCGTCTCACACAGGCCGTGCAGGATCGCCAGACCTCGGCCGTGCAGGCTGCTCTCGCTGCCGCTGACAGCGTGCCCCCGGTAACCCCGACCGTTGTCCGTGATGCGAATGACCAGGTACGGTTCCCGCGCCAGCCGATAGTCCAGTTCGATATTCACGCTGGCCTGTGTCAGTTTCTCAAGCATTTCCGCCCGCCGTTCGTAGTAAGCCATGAACTGCGTCTCGTCAATCTTGGCAATACCATTCAGCTCAAGGATGCTGTGATCAACCGCATTGGAATACATTTCGCTGAGAATGGTCACCAGGATACCGCGGTGACGTGCCAGACCCGGTATACCCCCCAGAACACTGGACAGGTACGCGATGGGATCACTGTTCTGGATGTCCGTCGCCGAAAGTGCCATCCGAAAGTACCATGGCAGTGGTTCAATCTCTCTGGGCAACAACGACTGCCGTGGTCCCAGCGCCTTGCAGATCAGTTCCACGAGGGTGATATCATCGGCCTGCTCCCGCGGCTGTGTAAAGGTGCGGAATGCAGCCAGTAGCTGTTCGAAACGGTCTTCACCATGCGCCAGCAGCAACTCCCGCACCCGTGATGTCCCGAACATACGGCCGTCGGCATCACAGGCCTCGCTAAGACCGTCACTGTAGAGATACAACCGGTCTCCGGGGTTTACATCAAAAACCTCGATACGGTCATCGAACTCAGCGGCAGTGAGGATCCCCAGGGGCATATGCCGTGACTCGATCAGCCCCCTGAGCTGGCCGTCGTCACCCAGCCAGCAACTTGCTGGCATTCCCCCTTGCCACACCGAGAGACGGTCACCACGTGGGTTGAGTTCCACAAGTGTCGCAGCTAGAAAGATCCCCACTGGTAACAGCCTGTTGAGCTGGTCGTTGAGTTCACGTGCCATATCACCCAGCGAGACACCCTGCCGTGCCAGGCGGAAAAAGATCGTAGCCACCGGCAGGGTGCCCATGGCGGCAGTCAGGCCATGACCGGTAAAGTCACCCATCACCAGGTAGAGTCCGCCATCCGGACCACGCTCCACCAGCAGCAGGTCTCCGTTGAACACTGAAAGCGGAGACATATGATAGCGAATGAACTCGCGGTCCATGTCACTCTGTTGCAATGCGCTGGTGAAAAAATGCTCTATGAGCTCCTGTTCCCAGGTGAGTCGCTCATTGTGGCGACGCAGGACCGCGTTCTGCTCCTGTAGTTGCTGGTTGAGTTCACGAATTCGCAGGTGCGCACGGATGCGTGAATCCAGTACTTCCACATCGAAGGGTTTGCTGATGAAATCATCCCCGCCGGAAGCCAGGGCCGCCGCCAGGGACGACTCTTCACTCAGCGCGGTCACAAATATGATCGGCGTATAACCCCCACCGGTGAGTGCCTTGATGCGACTGGCAGTCTGACAACCATCCAGGCCTGGCATGTTAAAATCCAGCAATACGAGATCCGGTGCATCCCGCTCAAAAAGTGCGACTGCTTCCTCTCCACCACTGGCCTCGATGACTTCACACTCTCGCAGGCTGACAAGCATCTGTCGTAACAAACTGCGATTGGCGGCAATATCATCAACGACAAGTATCTTGTTCATGCCTGGCTAATCGTAAATTTTCTGTCGAAACGTGTGATATTGAAGATATTGCTGATGTCCTCGTTACAGTTGATGATGCAGATCTCGCGATCCGCCTTCTTCAGATAGCGCTGCATATTGAGCAGCATGCCCAGCGCCGAACTGTCGATGGTGTCGGCGTTGCGCATGTCGACCACAACCTGTCCTGGGGGTTGCGCAGCATCACTGTAAGCCTGGCGAAATTCGCCCAGCATGGAGAAATCAAAGCGGCCGCGGATGGCAATGATCAGTGTGGCATCGTCATCTTTGAAACGTGTTTCGATGGACATAAGATTTCCTCAGGCACCCGGAGTTTCAGAACAACTCGACATCACCCTGCTCCATTGACGTCGAGGCTACAGCCCGGTGAGCCGTGGAATTCCTGTGGACATAGTCATGCAGAATCTGGTTAAGTCGTTGCAAGACATTACGGGTCTCGCTTCCCTGCAGCAGGGGCTCTACGGCTCTAATACCCTCGCTGGCAGCTTCAAGTCGCGCACGGATATGGGCAATCAACTGGGTAGCCATATCTTCATATTGCAGGGCTGTAACGGCAGCACCAACTTCCTGGCGAATGGCCTCGGTAATACCCACGGAAGATGCCAGGCTGTCTTTGACGAAGCAATTGACTTCCTCCAGGGTAACCAGCATGTTGTCCAGATTGCTCTTGGCCTCGAGAGCATGACTCATATCGAGAGAGGCAATCTCACCTACCAGGCCATTCGCTTCCTTCAGTGTGATACGGTTGATCCTGACATGCTCGTGTATTTGCTCATTGAGGTGGGCGGATTTTTCCGCGAGTTTGCGCACTTCATCGGCAACCACGGCAAATCCGCGTCCCGATTCGCCTGCCCGAGCCGCCTCGATGGAGGCATTGAGTGCCAGCAAACCGGTCTGTTCGGCAAGAAAATGCACCTCGCCCAGCAGGCTGAACATACCGTCCATCTGCTTGATCATGTCCTGCATTCGGATAGCAGCAGCGATCCCCTTGTCGCTAACCATGACCGTAATGTCCATGTAGTCTCTGAGCACCCTGGCTGTCTCGGAGGCAAACTGATCGAAGGTCAATACCGCACCATCTTCATCTTCTTCCGTATTCTCCTCAGCACCAAGCTTGCCAATCACCGCTCTGGTCAGCTCACTCTGACGGCTGGAGTTTTCCATCAGGCCATTGAAACTACCGTGCAGACGGGTACCGGCATCTGTGATAACTCCGTTGAGTTGATTCAGGCTCTCCAGCAACGGGGGGATCTCGCGTTCGCTTACCGCATTGAGGTGTTGTACACACTCCTGCAATTGAGAACTGTGCCATGTATCGGTATCTGGTAATTCCGACTCTGGTTCTGATACCGCCCGGCGAGCATTTAACAGGTTTATCATCCAGGGAATGGATACGAAAACCACCAGTAATGCCGCCAGTGACGAACCCTGTAACAGATACAGCAGTATCGCCGCACCAATACTGGCGAGCCATGCCGGCCAGGCCGAAACAAGGATCTTCCAGGTTGTCGGCGGCGTCATTTTCTTGTCATTTGCCACCCTGGTTTCCCTCCGGTTCTGCATACTTCTTCATGATCGTGACAATTGCCGGCAGCTTCTCCATGAAATGATCCACCAGAGACGGGTCGAAATGGCGCCCACGTTCTGACTGAATAAGTTCTACAGTGCGCTCCATCGACCACGCTCTTTTGTAGGGCCGCTCAGAAGTCAATGCGTCGAAGACATCGGCAAGCGCCGTGATGCGACCCGCCAACGGTATATCTTCGCCGCACAGGCGGTTGGGATAACCTGTGCCGTCCCATTTCTCGTGATGTGTAAGGGCAATATCATGGGCCATGGACATGAGATCGGAGTCGTCAGCGGCGAGAATGTCGGCACCAATCTGTGCATGTGTCTGCATGATCTCCCACTCCTCCGCGTCCAGCTTACCCGGTTTCAGAAGAATGTGATCTGGTATGCCAATCTTGCCGATATCGTGCATGGGCGCAGCGTTGAGAAGCAAATCGCACTCGGAGGCATCGAGACCAGCTGCTTCCGCTATGACCACGGCTATCTTGCTCATGCGAATGATATGCAGGCCGGTCTCATTGTCACGGTATTCCGCCGCCCTGCCCAGATGGCGGATGACCTGCAGGCGTGTATCATGCAGGGCTTGTGCGCGTTGCCGAACCTTTTCTTCGAGGATCTCGTTCTGGTAACGCATGAACTTGTGGGCCATCTGCACCTCAAGCAGGTTACGCACGCGAGATAACAGCTCATCGGTATTGAAGGGCTTGGTCACGTAATCGCGTGCACCATTATCCAGTGCGCGCTGGCACCAGCTCTGAGTATGCTGGGCAGTCAAAACCAGGATCGGTGGTAGCTTGCCGCCAGTGGCATCGCCAAGCTGATCCATAACGGCAAAGCCATCGAGATGAGGCATATCAAGATCGAGAATTATCAGATCATATTGATATTGCCGGTACAAAGGTAATACTTCACGTGCGTCCAGTGTCGAAACCACATTCCGATATCCCATCATGGCCAGCATCTTCTCCAGCAATTTGACATTGGCTGGTTCATCGTCAACCACAAGTATACTTGCACCCCTTGGATCAGTACTGAGTGATGCTTCTACCAGGGAGCTCATCATCGACCTGCCTGCGCCTCCCTCGCCAGGGGAATATCTACCCAGAAACACGAACCTTCACCCGGCGTGCTTTCCAGTCCAATACGCCCGCCCATCAGTTCAACCAGATAGCGAGTGATCACCAGCCCAATCCCCGTTCCTTCAACGCTACGCACGGATTCGAAACGCTCGAATGGGGTAAACAGGCGATCCATCTGTTCAGGAGTCAGCCCCGGACCTGTATCAGTAATTCGAATACGCAGCCAGTTACGATCCAGCGGATTACCCTGTATCAGAATACGTCCACCATCGTGATTGTATTTCACCGCGTTGCTGAGCAAGTTGAGAAGAACCTGCTTGATTGCTGTGTGATCTGCACTGATGATTTGACCACGGTCGCTGAGTTCGTCAATAACCTCCAGTTGCCGGGCCTCCGCCTGCGGCCCAATCATCGGCAGACACTGTTGCAGGATGTCTTCCATGTAAAGCGATTCGAGATGGATCTCTCGTCGACCGGACTCTATGCGTGCCAGATCGAGCACCTCGTTGATCAGCTCCAGAAGGTGACGACCGGCATCGAGGATCTCCTGTACGTTGTTGCGCTGAACTTCCGTGAAGTCCTCCGCGTCCAGTTGCAATATCTGCCCAAAACCAAGAATGGCATTCATGGGAGTTCGCAGCTCATGACTCATGCGAGAGAGAAATTCCGACTTGGCGGCATTTGCCCGTTCCGCCTCATCGCGGGCGGCAACCAGTTCCGCAGTACGTGCCTCGACCAGCTCTTCGAGATGGTCACGATATTCCTCCAGCTCCCTTTGTGCCTGTTTGCGTTCACTGACATCCTGTACAATTGCGACAAACCGTGCACCCTCACCGGTGTTCTGAATGCACTGCAGAGAGATCGCCACATCGATATCCCTGCCATCGCGGTGTCGATGCACGGTTTCAAAGCGTAGTGTCATCAGGGGATCTTCGAGCAAGGGGCTGATCATTTCCCGAAAGCTGTCTTCATCGTATTCCGGCTTGATATCATAGGGATGCATACACATCAGTTCATGTGCGGAGTAACCCAGCTGCTGGACTGCACCCTCGTTGGCATAGATAAACAGCAAACTTTCAGCATCGAACATGAAAACGCTGTCGAGCGCGTGATCGAGAGTACGCTTGAATTCAGTGAGCGCCCTTTGGCTATGGATCCCCTCGGTAATATCTTCGGAAATCCCCAGCAGAAACTCGGGATCACCCGCCTCATTGTACAGGGCAATCTTTCTGGTATGCAGGATTCGGGTTCCTTGCGGGGTCTCGATCTCCTCTTCCGGGATATCCAGCGCACCAAAACGATACAGGACCTCGCGATCCTTGCGAGTAAAAAACTCGGCCTGTTCCTGTGGAAAGAAATCGAAATCGTTGCGCCCAATCAACGCATCACGCTCCGTACCGAGCAGTTCCTCTCCAGCACGATTGAAAAATACAAAACTGAGGTCCGAGGCACGCTTCATAAAAATCATATTGGGAACATTCTCGACGATATTGTCAAGCAGCGTAGAAGTTTCACGCAATCTGTCGTTGGCTATTTTCAGTTCTGTAATATTGCGTATCGTTATCAGACTGGCTGGGGTTGCCTGCCAGGTGGTCGCCGAACATGCCACTTCTACAATAACAACCCTGTCGTAGCGATCGATGACTCGGCTCTCGGAGTAATTTCGTGCAGCACTATCTGTATTACACCCATCTATCAGGTCCTGCACTTCACACAGACAGTCGGGTGCGAATATCTCGTTCAGATCCAGCCGCTGTATCTCGAGTGGGCTGTCATAGCTAAGCATCTCCGTCAGGCCCTCATTGGCAAACACTGGCCTGCCGTCCTGAACAACGAGTACTCCGCCGCGTATATTACCCGCCAGGGAGCGGAAGTTTTTCTCGCTCTCCTGCAGGTCGCGTTGCATGTCAGCCATTTCTCCAAGTATATGCCGTACGTAACGCAGCAATTTGACGGCGCCTGACACCCCAATTGCAAAAGTCAATAGCACCAGACCAATGGATTGCTCACGACTGTGCTGTTCATAGGCGTCAGAACGCTGGCGCGCCTCATCGTAAGCCAGCTTGTGCAGGCGCTGCAATTGCAAACCGAGCGCAAGAAGTTGTGCGGTGGCCGCATCAAATCGTTTTGCCGTGTAGTTTCCTTCTGCCTGCATGGCTTCCAGTTGCGTCAGCGTTGAAACAGGAACCTTCCTGAGCGCTGAATACATAACGTTGAATTCTGCATCTGGAAAACGCTCATGAATGTTGTTCAGACGCTCCAGCAGTCGGTGCATGTCATATTTCAGCGCATCCACGTGGTCACGCGCCGAGAGCGCAATTTGCCGATCCGGCGGGAAAGCTCTTGCTGGCGCAGTACCTTTGCCTCCATTTGTCAGTTCCAGCTCGGCCAGGTGTAACTTGGTCTTCTTGATGGTGTTGATAAGTGCCAGGATGGTTTCACTGGCTCGCAGGTGGTTTTCATAGGCTAGTTCCTCCAGGCGCTGGCTCTCTTTATGTTGAATGATGACTATGACCAGCAACAGGATTGCTAGACCAACGACCAGCAGCAGCAGGCCATACATACTGCGCCTGATACTCCGAATCTGGTGTCTGGCCGGCGACATGTTCACGGCGTAACCCCCGTGGACTCGTGTCGACGGAGGTAGTCTTCCAGAATGGCGAAATCAGCGTGATCTACAGGCAGGTAGAAGCTTGCACCCAGTTTCCGAAGAAGACCCGCGTCCTCCGGACGGTAGTTCATGTGCAGGAAACTGTCCCGGATCCGGGAGCGATCCTCACGTGACATGTCCGACGGCACTGCCCACACATAGTCCGCCAGCGGAGGCGATTCCCACAGGATCCTCAGTTGACCGGATTTCAGGCGACCATCTGCATACATCTCGGCCACGATGCCGGAATTGGATATCCCCGCAGCAATGCGGCCATCTCTGACCCATTCAGCGGTAAGATCGTGGGCACCTGAATAGAATATATCTCCAAAATACGTCTCCGGTTCAATACCAAGCAGGCCAAAGAAGTAGCGCGGCATAACATGCCCGGTCGTTGAAAGTCGATCCCCGAAGGCCAGCGGCAATCCTTTCAGATCCCTGATAGTCCGTGCTGAGCTGTCGTCTTTTACCAGTAACACACTGCGACTGCGACCATCAACGTCGCGGATTACGAGTGGTACCGCCCCACTTTGCAGATGCGCCTGCACATAAGTAATGCCGCCAAACAGAACGAGGTCCACTTCCCTGTCCCGGAACCACTGCAGTAACTCTTCATACGATCCGGGAATACGCAGCTCGGCGGAGAACCCGGCGTGTTCCCGCAGATGTTCCACGAGGGGCGCATAACGCTCACGGATGCGCATCTCGCTCTGGTCGGGCAGGATGGCCACATGTAATATTTCGATGCGGCGTGTCGGTGATGTACGTACACAGGCACTGGCCAGAAACACCAGCATGATCGGCACCAGGAACAACCGCCAGTCCCGGGACCTGACTTGCTTGTCAATGCACGTAGGACCAGCCATGGACTGCTACGCAGCTTCGTGCTTCGAAAGACCGGCATCAACGGCAGCCAGTAGAGCGACTACGTCGATGGGTTTTGTAATATAATCCAGAAAACCGGCCTCGTTGCCGCGCTCGATGTCACGCGGCATGGCATTGGCACTGATGGCTACGATTGGAAGATCGTGACCATTTTCAAGTTTACGCAAGGCAGCAAGTACCTCGTATCCATCGATACCGGGCAAGTTGATATCCAGTAACACCAGGTCCGGTTTGTCTGACCTGACCATTTCGATACCTGCCTCGGGTTCAGTTGCACTGAGCAGGCGAATTCCACCACGGCGCTGGAGCAACTGGTCGACCAGGCGCAGGTTGGCGGGATTGTCTTCGATATACAACACGGTGTGGGTCTTCCTGTTACGTGAAACACCCTTTACGACAAGTGGTGAACAGTTCTGTTTCATGGCTTTGTCCTCCATCTCCAGGCGACCTTCTGCCAGTTCTATCCAGAAGGTACTTCCTTCATTCAGGCGGCTCTCGATACCAATGGTGCCACCCATCAACTCCACGATACTTTTGGCGATCATCATGCCGATCCCCGTACCCTCGATACCGCTCTCCTCGGCACCCAGACGTTCGAAGGCTACAAACAACCTGGCCTGTTGCTGCTCACTCAGGCCGGGGCCCATATCGCTGACCGCGACCCGGATACGCCCTTCGCGAGAGTGAAAACAACGTACGGTGATTTGACCACCATCACGGTTGTATTTGACCGCGTTACTGAGCAGGTTAAGCATTACCTGCTTGAGGCGTGTCGCATCTGCCTGCACCACGTAACCATCCTCACTAAGGTTGGAAAAGGAGATTGTTTCATCTTCACGGAGCAGGACGACTTCAATAGCACGCGCATGGGCCAACGGCATAATCAGTTGCAGCGACTCGATCAGAATATCGTTGAGCGGGACGGGCTCAAGCGTAAGTTCAATATTACCGGTTTCCACACGGGCCAGATCGAGAACCTCGTTGATCAGCGACAACAGGTGCTTACCTGCCTTGAGGATCTCATCGACATTATCTCTCTGGTTGTCGCTGAGCTGTTTCTCGGCATCCATGCGCAGCAACTGGCCAAATCCCATGATGGCGTTCAGTGGTGTACGCAGTTCGTGGCTCATACTGGAAAGAAACTGTGACTTGGCACGGTTCGCCGCCTCAGCCTGATCGCGCGCCTCGATTAGGTTCTGCTCTGCACGTTTACGGACATCGATGTCCTGCACAATACCGAGCATATGCAGGGGATTACCATCGTCACGACGCAATACATCTCCGCGCGCCAGCATCCAGCGCTGCGTGCCGTCGGGCCATACGACACGAAACTCACAGGACAACTCGACATTGTTCCCAAGGCTGATATTGATCGCATCAGTGACTCGCTCACGATCATCCTCATGGATCAGATTAAAGAAGGAATCGAGATCGGTTTCATGGATCTCCTCCATGAAACCAAATAACGGTGCCACGCGATCGGACCAGTAAAGGGTACCGCTGCGGATATCCCAGTCCCAGGTTCCGATATTGGCATATAGCTGACCGAGCTCAAGACGTTGTTCGTTCTTGCGTAGCTCCGTGACATCGGTGCGAGCGGAGACATACTTGTATGGCCGTCCACTGGTATCGAGGAATGGTACAATGGTCGACTCGACCCAGTATTCCTCACCGTTCTTTTTTCGGTTACAAATGGTGCCGCGCCAGATACGGCCCTGTGAAATGGTCCGCCACATATCTTCGTAGAAAGCCGCTGGATGTACGCCGGACTTCAGAATACGGTGGTTCTGCCCCAGTAGTTCTTCGCGGCTGTAACCACTTATTTCACAGAAGCGATCATTGACCTTGGTGATGCGCCCCGCCACATCGGTAGCACTGACGATATCGTGCTGGTCCATCGTGATCAGCTGGTACTGGCTTTCGCGCAGGGCATGGCGCAGTTCCCGGGTGAGTTCATACGCCCGTCGCGCACGGCATGCAGCGACACTTATCGTTTCAACCAGCTGCACTACATGCAACGGTTTGCTCAGCCGTTTCACATCCTCTGGCAGGGTTTGCACATCACTTGACAGCATCAATACCGCCATATGCGCCCAGCTATCATCCTGGCGAATCAGCCACGCCAGTTCGACCGCAGCAGGTTCCGTTCCGGCAACGTCGATAACCGTGATATCGGGAACAAAGTCCACGAGCGCATCGAGTATCGCCATCGGCTGCTCCAGTATTTCCACCTCCATCCCGGCATCGCGCAGGCCGGAGATGGCTTCTGGCTCAGGGCTACTGTAGTCGGTAACCCAGAGCACCCGCCCTGCGGGTACGTCCAGATCCCTGACCAGATTGTCCAGGCTATGTACCAGCCTGGCGCTATCGAGAGGCTGATAGAAAAACCGTGATGCACCTGCGCGCACGGCGGCGAGGCGCGCTTCGACACCATCCTGCGGGGAAACAAAGAAAACCGGGGGGCAGGCTTCAACAGTCTCTTCCAGTCGGGCGGCATCTTCACCACCGTCGACAAAGAGCATGTCGATAATGCAGGCCAGTGAGGACTTCCTGCGGCAGGCAGCAAGAAAATCCTCGTAACAGGAGTACTGCCGTACGATGTACCCCGCCCGTTCCAGCACGGCGGCCAGTTCCACGGCCAGCTCTCCATCCCCAATCATCAGGTTGACGGCCCGGGGCAAAGAATGGGCATGAGGAGAACACCTCTTCTGCGAAGTCCCTCCTGCAACGCGGGGCAAGGTCTCCTGTCGTGCTGTCTCTGTACTCGTCCCTGGTGATGTCTGTGTACGACGTTGTTTTTTTTGCATCACATTGTTCTCATTCTATATATTGACCACTGAAGTGTGCGTGCCTACGCCACGTTGACACGCAACTTCGCCTGCATACAGGCTTCCAGTTTCTCGAACTCCACCGGCTTGGTGAACAGGTGAACGCCGTCAGGCAGGCCACCCCGCCGCTGGACCTCCGTTTCATCCAGCCCACTCACCACCAGGACCAGGCAGTGCATCAGTTCCGGCATGTCACGAATCAGGCGGATCATCTGGAAGCCGTTGATATTGGGCATGATCAGATCGGTAATGATGACGTCTGGCTGATGAAGGCCAATCTTGATGAGGCCCTCGTAACCATCCTGGGCCGTGATCACATTGACAGCGATATCTCGATGTGTGAACTGCTGGTGGTACATGCGCAACTGCTGCTCGTCATCCTCGACGATGACCACCGAGGGCCGGGTCTCGCGTTCCACACGCGCCAGGACACCCCGCTGGCGCGCCAGCATGGCCTCCACCGATCCTCGCGCTATGCGCCGATGCCCCCCGCCGGTCTTCCAGGCATGCAGCAGGCCGTTATTGCTCCACAACTGCACCGTGCTCACTGCCACGCCAAGCAGATCGGCCGCTTCGCGGGTGGAGAGGTAGCTCTTTTGCGCCATCGCGATTCCCTGTTACCCACATGGATTTAATGGGCTTCGTCAGTTTTACAGCTATCGTCATTTTCATCAGCAAACTTAAGTTTTTTGCTGGGTTAAATCACAGTAACGACAGGGAAACCCGCCCGGAACCAGGCTGGATGAGATACTGACAGGAGGCCAGTAACAATGAAGGACAAGGGGACTAAATACGTGTTCCAAATCCCCGATCACATGAAACAACGGATTACATCATTTGCCTGTCTCTCACCGGGGCGGCGTTTACGGACCGTCAGCCGCATGGATGCGGCTGTCGAGCGTACAGGGACGTATTTACCGCGTGTCCGTAAACGCCGCCCCGGTGAGAGCCTGATGTCTGTAAACTGTAGTGGAATTTGGAACACGTATTCAGAACAGTTCCACCTCGCCGGCAGCATCGGTATGCGGTGGGGGTACCGCTGCACCCGCTTTGGCACCAATACCCTGTTCCACCAGGGCAGCCAGCTGCACGGAAAACTGCGCCAGATCGCCGTTATCGGAAATATTCTGGCGGGCAATGGCCACCAGCTGGCCGATATTCTCGCGGATCTCGGCGATACGGTCGTGGATCACCCGTGCCATGGCCTGCTGCTGGTCGGCAAGATCAGCGGCTTCGGCGCCGTGGCCCTGGGTGGCGGTCAGGGTAGCGGCAATATTGGCAAAGGCCTCGCCGGCCTCACCCACGCGAGTGAGATTCTGGCGTGAATTTTCCATGCTCTCGTCCATGGTCACCACCGCTGCATCGCTGTCGCTGCGGATGGTCTCCAGCAAGGTCTGGATCTGGCCGGTGGCCTCGGTGGTGCGCGAGGACAGGTTGCGTACCTCGTCGGCCACGACGGCAAAACCGCGACCATGCTCTCCGGCACGCGCAGCCTCGATAGCGGCATTCAAGGCCAGCAGGTTTGTCTGCTCGGCAATACTCTCGATCATGTCCAGTGCCTGACGGATATCCGCATGTCGGCTGGCCAGTCGCGTGACCGTGGTCTC
>DRKU01000196.1 GCA_011051615.1 Gammaproteobacteria bacterium | reverse complement strand
CCTGAACCTAATCCTGATAGAACAGCTCGTACTGTTTGCGGCGCGCCGCGGTACGCACCAGGTCGAGGATCAGGGTGGTCAGCTCACTGTCCTGCGCACTGGAAAAAGCAACGATGACATCGGTGCCATGTTCCTTCTCCTCGCATTCGACGAATGGAAACGGATGCACGATATCATCGAAGGACCCGCCGCCGGGCAGAGTGATCACCTCGCAGGCAATTTCCTCCTGCTCCTGGCCGAGACAGTCCATGACTTCCCGCGTCAGCTCATCGTCGTCGAAGCGAAACGTGATGGTAATATCACAGGTGTTCATGCGATTCTCCTTTACATTGAGCAGAAAGTTCATGACGCGACCACGTCCATGATGAGCATCCACAGCGTGGCCAGCCACAGAACGGCCAGCGCGGTGTCGTAGAACACATCCCGGGCAACCTCTCGCCAGCCGCGCACGGTTTCCACCTGCAGGCTGCGATGATCCTCGTACGGCTTTCCGTCGTTCATGCTTACCTGAGCCATTGTCAAACCCTCCTGGTGGCGCCCGGGCCAACATCCCGGTCAGCATGGGGTCCTCGATATTCCCTGGTCTTGCCAGGCGCCTGTGAGCCTATTCAAGCGCCTGCATCTGGCCTGACCGCGGCGCAAAATGGCGATCCGCGAACCAATCCTGATCAATTCTGACAATCGGACCAAGGGGGCTTAACCACCGGGGCGACTGTGCTAATCTATTGAAAAACGGAGAGATAGCCATGAGCCGTACCATTGCCATCGTCGAAGACGAGCCCGCCATCCGGGAGAACTATGCCGATGCGCTGCGCCAGCAGGGCTTCGCGGTGGACCTGTTCGCCAACCGCCGACAGGCCGTGGCGGCCTTCGATCGGCAGCTACCCGATCTCGCCCTGCTCGACATCGGTCTGGAGGATGAGGTGGACGGTGGCTTCGAACTGTGCCGCCACCTGCGCGCCATGTCTCCCACCCTGCCGATCATCTTTCTCACTGCACGTGACAGTGATCTGGACACCATCTCGGGCCTGCGTCTTGGTGCCGATGACTACCTGACCAAGGACATCAGTCTGCCCAACCTGTGCGCACGCATTCAGGCCTTCTTCCGTCGCATCGACAACCTGCCATCAGACGATGCCGAGTCCGCCCTGCATCGCGGCCACCTGCGACTGGACATGGATCGCTTCGCGGTATACTGGCGTGACAAAAAGGTCGACCTGACACTTACCGAATTCTGGATCGTCAACTCCCTTGCACGACGGCCCGGTCACGTAAAGAACCGGGAACAACTGATGCAGGATGCAAAAATCGTCGTCGATGATGCGACCATTACCTCTCATGTCAAACGCGTTCGCGCCAAGTTCCAGGAGGTAGACACCGCATTCGCTGCTATCGATACGGTTTATGGAATGGGTTACCGCTGGGTCGAAGACGACTGAACACCTGCGCCGGTACGTGAAACACCGGTGGCGCGGGGCCAGACTTTCAGCACGACCAGGATCTCCAGTACACCATGAGTACAAACCGACCCCGTCTGCATATCAGTATCCGCCTCAAGCTGGCGCTGGTAGCCATGCTGTTGTTACTCATTCCCTGGATGGGGTACAGCTATATCCAGGAAATGGGCGACTACCTGCGCCAGAACCGTGAGGAAATCCTGCTGGCACGTGCCGAGACCATTGCCGCCAACCTTGCGCTCAAGGCACGCCTGTTTGATATCCGCGATACTACCCACGCACCCCTGCAGCGCAGCAGTCATCATCTTTTCGTGCGACCACTGGCTTCGCCCATCCAGCTCGACGGCTATCTCGATGACTGGCGTGCCTATGCCGCCCGCATGCGACACTATGATGAGGCCAGTGGCATCTTTCGCCAGGACGAGCATACCCCTTCGACCCTGGGCTTCGATCACCAGGTCGGTCGTTATGGCAAGTACCTGTATGCCGTCTTCCATGTGCGAGACGATCACGTGGTCTATCGTCACCCCAACAGCCAACGGCTCGATCAGAGTGACCACCTGCGCATCACCATGCTCGATGAGACCGGGAAACTGCGCCGCTACCTGCTCACGACCATTTCACCGGGCTGGGTCAATGCCCACCTGGTATCGGAAGAAAGTGGCATACCGGTAGCCATCAAGCCCGAAGTGCGCATCAAGGGCGAGTGGCAGGAGACCAGCGGCGGCTACGTCATCGAGATCCGCATCCCCATCAATATGCTTGGCCGGCGTATTGCCTTTGCCATCGGCGATGTGGATGATCCCGCCAGCCGCCGACTGGTGGAACAGATCAGTACCGCCGGACACCATGTAGCGGAAGAAATGGCAACCGTCATCATTCCCACACCCCAGATCGAAACCTTCCTGGCCGGCTTCGTGCGCCCTGACACACGCGTCTGGGTGGTGGACCGCAACGCACGCGTCATGGGTATCGCGGGACAACTGGTGGCCGACGCAGACGACGAACCGACGGACGATCAGCGTAGCGGCTTCGTAACCGGGCTATTGCGCCTGCTCTACCAGGCCGTACTGGAACAACCCGCCTTTCAGTTCGAGGACGACCTGTCCTCGGTGTCACGCCTCGATGGCGAAGAGATCACCGGTGCGCTGTCCGGTGTACCACAGACCGGCTGGCGACAGACGCCCGACGGGCGCGTGCATATCCTCACTGCCACGCACCCGGTCTACAGTAACGGCGAGGTCATCGGCGCGGTTGCCATCGAAGAGACCAGCAACCGCATCCTGCTGGCGCAAAACCGCGCCATCGAGATCCTTTTCAATCTCAGCCTGCTGACCTTTGCACTGGCCATTGCCGTCCTGTTCGGTTTTGCGGTACACCTCACTTCACGTATCCGCCGCCTGCGCGATGATGCCGATGCGGCCATAAGCAGCGATGGCAGGATCGAGGGCTCCATTGCCGGCTTCGACAGTGCCGATGAACTGGGTGACCTGTCGCGCAGTGTTTCGGACATGCTCGATCGCATCAGCCACTACAACCGTTACCTGGAGTCCATGGCCAGTAAGCTGACCCATGAGATCCGCACTCCCATTACGGTAGTCAAGTCCTCTCTCGATAACCTGGAGCTTCACGAAGATGCGCCGCAGGCGAAGACGTATATCGTACGCGCCCGCGAGGGCCTGCAACGGCTCAATGACATTCTCACCCGCATGAGCGAGGCCACGCGCCTCGAACAGACACTGAATGATGAAAGCCGGGAGGTCTTCGACCTGTGCGCGGTGGTCGAGGGCAGCACCGAAGGCTACCGTCTTGCCCATCCGCAGCGACCGTTCACACTCCGTGTCTCCGCCGGCGCCTGTCCCCTGCACGTCGACGGCTCACCGGAAATGCTCGCCCAGTTGCTGGACAAGTTGATCAGCAATGCCAACGATTTCGCCCCCACGGGTGAGGCCATTGAAATCCACATCGCCCGCCGAGACCACAATGCGCTGTTGACGGTCAGCAACCCGGGGCCATTGTTGCCCGAAGAAATGCACGGCAACCTGTTCGATTCCATGGTCAGCATGCGTAGTGGCAAGACCAGCGATCCCCACCTGGGCCTCGGTCTCTATATCGTGCGTCTGATCGCGGAGTTCCATCGCGGCGGTGTCAGTGCACGCAACCGCGACGACAGAAGTGGCGTGGAGTTTGTCGTGCAACTGCCTCTTGCCGGCGATACACCGCAATAATTAATCATATTTCTCAATATCCCTGTCATTTTGCCTGACCAGGCACGCCATATTCTCCTGCTTGAATGGTCATCAGTAACCCGGCACACCACCCCGGGTACAGACCACAGGAGAATACACCATGGAAAACAGAAAGCCCTTTTTACTCACTACCGCCGTGCTCGCCACTGCCACTGCGCTGGCTGCCTGCTCCGGTACCCAGCCCACACGACCGGCCAGCGATGCTTCACCCGAAGCCGTGGTCCAGGCCCTGATGGAAGACCCGTCACCCATCAGCGCCAATGTGGAAACCGATGCCGCAGCACAGCCCGAACTCGTCGCCACGCTGGAGACCGCACCTGAACCTTTGACACAACCGACCGGTGCCGCACCGGTGCAGACGGAGACACCCGAAGGTATCGGTGTCGATACCGCGACCCTGCCGACACGCTTCGTATTCAGCTTCAGGACCAACTCGGCCAGTCTCAGTGAAGCTGACTACGAGGAGATCAAGCGTCATGCCGATTACCTGGTGGGCCACCCCAACTCGGTGATCACCATCTCCGGTCACGCCGATATACGCGGTCCGAATGCGCTCAACGAGAAACTCGCCCGCGCGCGTGCCGAGGCGGTTGCCCGGGCACTGATGGAAAATGGCGTAAGCGAAGGCCAGATCCTGGTAACCAGCCATGGCGAGGATGTGCCGGTCATCAGTGAGAACAACTGGCAGGAAAACCGCCGCGTGGAAATTGAGTACATCGACGACTACATGCTTAGCGAACGCTAAGAGCCGGCTATATCCTGGAAAGATCCTGGCGACTCATCGCCTCCGCTTGAACCGCTGTTCCCTGCTCCCGCCTCCCTGTGACCAGAGGGGGCAGCGGTTCCTTTTTGACAAGCCTCGGCATCTCTACCCGCAACACTGTATTTGTCACCGCGTATCCAAAGGGCATTGAAAACGCGGTTACTCCGGCGAAAGATTCGAGGGGTGAGAATTTGATCCCCACCCGGAAGCGTGACGAGGTTCGAGGGCCGAGGATTTGATCCCCGCCCCCTGTCCCTTCGGCTCGGGCGTCCTGCTTCGCTCTACCACCGCCATGGCCCAGGCCAGCTTCTCGACCTCCGGTCTCACCTTCTCCATGGCGGCGCCGCCCTGAGGGCGGGGGGACCGCAATTTCTGATTCCCTGTTCCCGAGACTTCGCATTTCGTTCCCCTCTCCCTGAGGGACCTCGGTGCCCCGCAGGGGTAGAGGGCCAGGGTGAGGGGATCAGGTACTGGTGTTCTCCACCGACTACATCTGTGGGTTGAGAATTTGATCCCCACCCCCTGTCCCCCACCCTGAGGGCGGGGGGACCGTTGTTCCAGGATCGGTGCCGTGGTGAAGAACAGCGGCACATTCGACGGCCAGGCATTTGTGCCGCCGCCTTGCGGCGTCATGCCGGGCGAGCGAAGCGAGACCCGGCATCCAGTAGCCTGTCTCTGTGGATTCCGGGCAAGGGCTGCGCCCCTTCCGGAATGACCCCGGAAATGGGATGGCAGTGGGATCGTCATTTCAGATCCGTGTCGTCATTCCCGTGCAGCTGTTTGACGATCCTCGTGTTGAGGCGTTCCGGCTACGAATTTTCCAGTTGCCGTCGCGGCACGATATTGACGCTTTCATACTCTTCGGAGTAGACCACGAAGGACTCACCGCGCTCCAGCTGACGGCGCACATGGGCGACCTTCTCCT
>DRKU01000195.1 GCA_011051615.1 Gammaproteobacteria bacterium | reverse complement strand
TCTGCGGCGTTGCGTCTCTTGAAAAGGGCACGCCATTCCCGGCGAGACGCGCCTTGCAGCTAACGGCTTCCCACCACGCTGATAGGTACACTTTATACGTTACACCACACTAGCCCTGCATAACAAAAAAACGATTTTTCAAAGCAGTTCTGTATCATCGTGCATATAGGCCGGCGAACAACAGCACAGCAGTTTAAGCGCCCTGTCGCTGCCATTGTGGATGCAATGCGCCGTTCCCGCAGGGATACAAATCGTGTCTCCCTCCATGACCTCGAAGGTCTCCTCACCCAGGGTCATCAGGCCGCGTCCGACAATAATGTAGTACAGCTCTTCGCTTTGCCGGTGCCGGTGCAGAACGGTGGTATCACCGGGGGCGACGGTCGCCTCGGCAAGGCTCTGCTGGCGGCTGCCGAGTAGTGCATGCCGCGAGGGATGCATGAGTTCGCGAATCACGGAACCATCGCGGGTGACATAGGGCGGTATATCCGCATAGCATGTCTTTTTCATTCAATTTTTTCCCTCGCTCAGAAACTTGAGATGACTGCCACAGCGCGCACGACAATCGCTGGCGCCGAAGCCGGGGACGATAATTTCTCCAACGGCGCGCCGATTGAGCTGGCATTCGCCGTCGCTCGTAAGAATCACATCAATAACCTTCACGGCGTGTGCGGTGAGCAGATAGTCGATATGCCAGCGCCGTTTTTTGTCCGGTGACAAATGCCGCCGCACGCGAGCGAGCAGACTGCGCCGGGCGCTGCCGGTGTAGAAATATCGCCCCGCGGGAAAGCGGAAAACACCGAGTCGGCCAATCCTGAGAATACGCGGGCATGCAACGATAATATGCAATTGATAGGTGCACAGGCTGGCATCAGCGGCGGCTTGCCTTTCCCAGTTACGCATCGTTCAAGCGATGACGAAGGCTGGCGGTGGCGCCTGTTCAACGGGCTCACACTGCACATCGCTGACCTCGGCATGGGCTGACCCCTGCCAAAGCCAGTCACAGAGGGTATCGACGGCGGCCGGCGGGCCACAGGCCAGTACCTCTACGCGGCCGTCGGGCAGATTGCGGGCATAGCCGGTGAGCCCCAGGTTTTCCGCCTTGCGCCGGGTGGAGCCGCGATACCACACCCCCTGCACCCGCCCGCTGACCAGGCAACGCCGGCAGATCATGGCAGTTCGATGCGCGCCGGCAGACCCGCGCGCAGCAATTGACCGCCGGTGTCGAACTGTACGTCGACGGCATAGCGGCCATCGGCCTCTGGCTCCAGGCCGACACGCTGCAAACTACCGTGATACGACTGGCCCGCCACGCTCACGTTGATCGCCTGCCCCGGCTTCAGCCTTGCGACACGCTCGCCATCGACCATTGCCCGTGCCAACATCGCCCCGGCGCGCGCCACCACCAGCAGCGGCTCGGCTTGCAGATTGCTGATCACGGTCTGCCCCGGCTCGGCATTGCGCCGCACCACCCGGGCATCGAAGGGGGCCTGGATCCGGCTGTATTGCAAGGTCCATTGCGCCTGCGCCAGCTGTGCCTCGGCAGTCTTGAGCACGGCCTCGGCACCCGACAGGGCGATCTTCGCCAGGGTCAGGTCACGATCCGCCAGCAGGGTGCGTTCGTAGAGTTCCCGGGTTCGTTCCAGTTCACGGCGGGCCTCATCGTGATCGTGCGCCCTGGCGATGCGTTCGGCCTCCAGCCCGGTGACGCGAGCCTGCAGGGGCCGGGCATCCAGCCGTAACAACACCTCACCCTTTTGCACACGCTGGCCCGCTACGGCAGTGACCTCGGCAATGACACCGGATACCGGCGTGCCCAACGGCACCCGCTGCAACCAGTGCAGGCGGGCATCCAGAGTCTCGGCAGTCGCCGCACCACACAGCAGCCACAGGGCCGCCATGCCTCCCGCCATGCGCATGTTCATGGTTGTCTCTCCCCTTTCAGTGTCACGTCCTGCCCCAGCAGGGCGCGCACACGCGCCCAGGCCAGGGTGATTTCGTAGTCGACCCGGGCCTGCTGCAAACGCACATCCGAGGTCTGGGTCATGGCATCACCGAGATCGCTCTTCATTTCCAGCTCGTACAGGGCGCGGCTGCGATCCAGATACAGATCACGGTATTCGGCCTGCACGGCCAGCTCCTGGCGCCGCGCGCGCAGGCTGTGTAATGCGCTCCAACTTTCCAGCACGGCCTCACGGATCTCGCGTCGGCGGCGCTCCAGGCGGGCGCGGGTGGCCTGCAATTCGGCGCGCCGCTGGGTGGCCTGTGCCCGGGTCTCCCCTCCCGTAGTAAGCGGCACGTCGAGGCTGAGGCCCACGCGCCAGGGGTCATTGCCACCACTTTCACGACGGTAGGCCGACACTTCCGCCTGACCATTGAGCACCGGATAGCTGCCCGCCTGTGCGGCACTGAGGCGTTCACGCGCGCCCTGCACCGCGACCTGCAGGGCGATCAATTCCGGGTTGGCCGCCTCGGCGCTGGCGAACCAGGCCGCCACCTCAGGAATGTCGCGTTGCACGTCCGGTAACGCCGGAGCGGTCAGTTCGGCGGGCAACTTGTCACTGCGATTGATGAGATTGGCCAGCCGCTGACGTGCGGTACGCTGGCGGGTGCTGCTGGCGTACTGGCGGGCACGAGTGAGTTGGTAAACGCTCTCGAAGCGCAGCAGTTCGATATCCGACAGCTGGCCCAGCTCGTTGCGCGACTGGGCGCGGTCGAAATTGACATAACCAATGGACATGGCCTCGTTGTCGCGAATGACTTCGAGATCCACCAACAGCACATCGAAATAGGCCGCCATGACGGCCAACCGGTATTGATTGAGGGCATCGCGGTAACGCTGCTGCTGCGCCGCCAGATCAGCCTCGGCGGCGGCCTCCAACGCCGCCGTGCGGCCAAAATCGTACAGACGCTTGCTCACCTGTAGACGCAGGCGATGATCCTGACGCGATGGGTCGTGAGCCAGGGGCGAAGGTTCGATCCAGCGCAGGCGCGCCAGCAGGGAACTGCGCAGGCCGTAGCGGCTCTCCGCCTGTTGCTGCACGGCGCGGGCCTGGGCGACGGCGGCCTCGGCCAACTGCAGATCGGGGTGACTCTGATCGACATGTTCGAGGACGAAATCGAGGGTCAAGGGTTGCGGCCAGTCCTGCACCGGCTCGTCGGCCACGGCGGCCAGCGGTAACAGGATCAGCAGGGCCGGCAGCATGAGTCCCTCGCACCGTCTCATGGCGATTGCCGGGCGGCACGGGCCTTCTGACGCTTGTATTTGGTAAAGCGCATCGTCTTGTAATGGCCCTCGGCGATGAATTCGCCCAGCCAGAGGAATTCCTCCACGCCGGAGGTGGCGCCGGTATAGCGCATGACCTCCTTGCCATCGAGGTCATAAAAGACCATCACCGGCGTCGCACGCACGCGATTGGCCTTGAAGGAAAAGTCCTTTTGTGTGACGACATTGCCCTGGAATCCCACCATTTCCACATCGCCTTCGATGTCGATGGTGAAAATGCGAAAATGCGCGCGGAAGTATTTCTGTACCTCGGGCTGATTCAACACCGAGCGCTTCATGCGGTGGCAAAAGGGGCACTCATCCAGCTCAAAAAAGAGCAGGACGCCTTTTTTGCCCTCGGTGCGTGCCGTCTCCAGCTCTTCCTGCAAATCACCCCAGGTTTCGTCAAAGAAGTGGGTGCCGGGATCACGTGTCTCGGCAGCGAAAACCTGTGAGTCAAGCAGTAACAGGGTTAAAAGAAGGCAAACAGCGACCCGGATCCACGACAACATGATTGCCCGCCCCGTTTACTGGCCGGCCTCGTTGCCGGTCTGCGGTGTGTTGCCTGTCTGAAACATTTCATCTGCCTGAGGTATTTCATCCGTCAGAGGCATGTCGTCCGGCTGAGGTGTGCTGGTCTGCGTGGCAATGAAGTCAGCGATCAGCTTCGCGGTCACCGACCCCACCTGGCGGGCCGCGATCTCGCCATCAGGTGATATCAGGTAGGTGGTGGGCAAACCCGGGATCTCGCCCAGCTCACCGCTCGGCCCCGGCGTACTGCGCAAGATGGGATAGTTGATGAAATATTCTTCCGTAAATTGACGCAATTTCTTGACACCGACCTCTTCAAAGCTGATACCCAGCACCACCGCATCTTTGTCCTTGCGCTCTTCGTGAAAATCCACCAGTTCGGGAATCTCATCCAGGCAGGGCGGGCACCAGGTGGCCCAGTAGTTCACCACCACCCACTTGCCGCGATAGTCGGACAGACGGTGTTTGACGCCATTGATGTCCTCCAACTCAAAATCCACCGGCTCGGCCACGACCGTAGCACTGGTGGCGGTGAAGGCAAAGCAAGCCAGGAGCAGAAACAGACAGCATCGCATGAAATCATTTTCCTTCAGTAGTCGTGTGGATCTGTAACCTACACCGAAAATCGGAGCCACACCAGTAACTGGAAGATCTTCTTCAGTTGGCCAAACTAGTGTGGTGTAACGTATAAAGTGCACCTATCAGAGGCCCGCAAATGCCCCAAGACAAGGCGCAGTCCGCCGTTAATGGCCCCTCCCTTAACAAGGACTGGAACGCAGGATTGGGGCATTTGCGGGCCTCCCTCCGGGCGCGGCGGGAAGCCGTCATCTGCGGCGTTGCGTCTCTTGAAAAGGGCACGCCATTCCCGGCGAGA
>DRKU01000194.1 GCA_011051615.1 Gammaproteobacteria bacterium | reverse complement strand
GGAATGCCGTTGAATAAGGGACCACTATCTGAATCTAACGAGACATAAGGTTCCCTTTAAGTGATTCCACTGGAATCACCTGTCGAAATTCGAACTCGGTACACAACCCTCCCATTTGTCGATGGGATTTTCCCTTGTTCAGGTCCAGCGCGCATGCGTTGATACGCACAAAATCATGTGACAAGGAACCCGATAGATTGTGACCGCGGAAAACTCGAATTCCAAACCGGACGATACAGAAAAACTGGGCCCACTGCGTGGCCAGGTCTGGCTGACGCTGCAGACGAATCAGGCTCGTCGGCTGGTTCGTGGTCGTAACGGTACGAAGGGACGTTCGCCGATCATCGGTCTGGGTCTCTTCGCTGAACGGCTGCGATTGATATGGCAGGCCTCGCGCAATGATGACCCCTATGCGGACTGGTGGCTGATCAAGGTGCATGAAGCCATTGAGGATCGGGAGGCGCTGTTCGAGCGTCTCCAGCGGGATCTGGAAGAGCGGTTGACACAGATGGGGGCGATAGAGGTCGATGTCGCCGTATCCGATCGGCCCTACCGGATGCCGCTGCAATTCGCCAATCCCTATGCTTATCAGGCCGCACGCCTCGTCTCGACATATGATTCCCTGGTCTGTGCCGCACTGACCGCCAGCCACATCGGTGTGCTAGACCGTGCATCGCGTGACCATGTCATTGAGTTGGGCGCACGCAAGATCCGCGGTCTGTTCATGATCCCCCAGGGTTATCGCTTTCTGCGCATCGAGCGTTCGGATCTTCAGAAAGGTAACGAGAAAAGTACGCAGGCGGTCCAGTTCATGGGGACGGTGCCCGATGATGTTTTGAGTGGTGAACGCCGTGCACCGCTGGCACCCACTCAACGGAGCCTGTCATCGGGATTCTCCAGGAATCTCGGACTGCATTCCGCACCCTCAGCAATGGCTACAGCACCCTCCACTGAGGAAAACGACGACGTGTGATGTGTCGGGTTTCCTCTGGCCTGACAGCCGCGGGTCTTCATAATCCTGTGCTTGTTTGAAGTCGATGGAGCCGTCTTGTCATGGCAAAAGCAAAGCCAGGAATCCGCGTCACCATACAGCTCGATCCCCGTGTAGCGCTGGAGTCCGTCCTGCTGAACCGGCACAGGCAACTCCCGGTTAGCCGCCGGCAGGAATGGTTACGCGGATTACTGGTTCAGGGGTTTCGATCCGAGACCGAGGCGTTGCGCAGTACATCTGACAATACGAAACGTGACTCGACCATGGCGTTCACGAATTGGATGCCCCGGTCGCCGCGCCAGCCTGTCGAACCTCCCGAGTCTGCGCCTGCTGATGTGAGGACAGAGCTAGTACCAGCCAAGGCGGGTACTAAACCCTTCGCGGCCCTCGGTAAGGTGATGGGCGCAAGGTGATGGGGTAGAGGGCGCTGGTTATCTACGCATTCAATAACGAACAGAGGATTG
Source organism: Gammaproteobacteria bacterium (assembly GCA_011051615.1). Classification (GTDB taxonomy): domain Bacteria; phylum Pseudomonadota; class Gammaproteobacteria; order CAMYNG01; family CAMYNG01; genus HyVt-448. Next base: position 1,133 of record DRKU01000194.1, on the reverse strand, counting down.
AAACTCATGACAGACGCATCCCCAATAAATCCCGTACCGGTTGGCCTAGATGATGGCTATGCATTCACCAAGATCGCACTCCCGGATGGTCGACTACTTGCGATTCCTTCACGCGCCCGGGTAGGCCAGTCTGGTGTGACCTGGATCCATGAGGCCGAGCAACGCATCGCCGAGTACGAGACCGAGGACACCGTGTATTCGGTTGGCGCCGTTGACGGTGCGCCCACCCATTTTGAAGGCTACCCGTGGTCGGGTCTGAACCGGGCGGTTGTTCAACACGCCCTGCAACAGGCCGGACTGGCCGGGCAGAGCGTGCATGCGGTATCTGGTTTGCCTGTCAGTACCTTCTATCGCAAGAGCGGCGAACACCGGCAGGAAACCATTGCCAAGAAACGCGATAGCCTCAAGCAGGCGGTTCGACCGCTTTCGGATGCGCTGCCCGTGGGCATCGCATTCCATGAGGTTATACCGGAGGCCCTGGCTGCCTGGTATGACTACGTGATCGTCGATCTGGAGGATGGTGTCACCCTGGATGCGGATCGTGTTTCCGTGCCAGTTGCCATTGTGGACATCGGTGGGCGCACGACCGACTACGTGGTGGTGAAGGATCAGGGCATCCTGCATGCCTCGTCCGGCTCGCTGCAGTGCGGAATGTTGAACGTGAAACAGTGCGTGACCGATGGTATCCAGGAACGATTCGATCTGGAGACACTGAGCGAACAGCTCGTTTCCCATGCGATCGAGAACAAGGCCGTTCGCTTGCAAGGCAAGAATCATGACGTTGCTGCGCTGGTCGAGGTCGCCAAGCGAGAGGTCGTCGAGCAAATCCATGATGAGACCCGCAGGCAATTGGGCTTGGGCATTGAGTTGGATCGTGTGCTGTTCGTCGGCGGTGGAACCGTGGCGTTGGCGAACCACATTGCCAACTGGTTTCCGCATCAGGCGATTGCCGAACATCCTGCATTTGCCAACGCCCGGGGCATGCTCAAGTACCTGCGCTATGTCTGCGAGGCCTCCGATGCGGCCTGATCGCACTCGTTATACCGGTTTTATCCGTCGCCACTGCGGTTCAGTGGCAATCGAGGCACCGTCGGGCCGTGCAATCGGTGCACAGCGGCAGTCTACTGCCGTCG
>DRKU01000193.1 GCA_011051615.1 Gammaproteobacteria bacterium | reverse complement strand
GTCTTCGGGAGGCAGGGGTCGGAGGTTCAAATCCTCTCGCCCCGACCAATTCACTGCCTGTTTCCATATGCACGGTCGGCTCGGTGCCACCGAGCCCTGCTGCCAGCACGGCCGGTCCTGTATACACCCGCTACACGAAACAATGGCAAAATCGCTGCTTATCCCTTCTATCCATACGTGATCAACGAGGATCCGGCCCGTTCCCGCTGCGTTACCCTAAAGCCGATAGCACCATGGGCGATACATAAACATATAATAAGGAGAGACACGAGGGCACCTGGGGATGTTCTCAACATCGGCATGCGACGTTTTGCGACGACAAACGCCGTCCCACCAACCATAACTTCAGGGAGTTGATGCCATACAGGGAAGAGGGCCGGAATACGACACCAGCTGACATGACCGCGCCCACCTCACAACCCAGAAGTCTCCGTGCCCGCTACCTGCGTGTGGCCGCCATCCTGGCCGTCCTCCTGCTGGCCAGTGCACTGGCCTCCAGCTGGTATATCCGCAACGTCAACCAGGCCAACACCGCCTCACTGGTATTACGTGATGAACTGACCGCCCTGCTCGGCAAGACCCGCGACGAGATCTGGGCGGCGGATGCCACACTCAATGCCATGTTGATCTCTCCGCAGCCGGAGCACGAACGGATCATTCTGGAACGTCTGTCTCGCGCCCATGCGCACCTGGACAATATTGGCCGCCATGATCTCGGTGAACTTGGCAAGCTGTCACAGGAACTGGCGGCACTACGTGCACAACTGGAAAAACTGTCTGCCCGCGCCGAGCAGCTGATTGAAATGCGCAAGGATACGAACTGGGTCTATCCCATCCTGCCCTATATCAGCAGGAAACTCCTCGAACCCAACAACACGTTTGAGACGGCGGTCGCCCAGGCCTTGAATGAGATCGCCCTGCAGGATGGCCAACCCTATGCATCGGCCCTGTACGGACGCTTTGCGGAAGTGCGCAGCCTGTGGCGTCAGAAGATCCTGAACTTTCGCGCCGTGGTGATCCGTTTTGCCGGGCTGCGGGACATCGAAACCACGCCACAGGAAATCAACATCGGTCAGTACCACGAAGTCATCGAGCAAAAACTCGATGGGCTGGAAGCACTGAAGAAAGCAGGCAAGCTGGGCCTTGAATCAGAGGAGGCGCTGGAAGCCATGCGCGAGGCCTCCCGAACATGGCAAAGGAACTGGGAGTCGGTCAAGAAACTGCGCTCCGCCAACATCTGGCGTGGAGATGTTCAGTTTCTCAAGAAAAACCTGCGGCCCGTGCAACACCGGGTACTTGAACTCCTTGGCAACATGGAACAAACCATCATTACGTGGTCGGAAAGCAATACCGCGAGAGTTCAGAATGCTGCCAACCAGCTCAGCCACATGCTTTGGACACTTACCGGTATCGCCCTGCTGTTCATGGTGCTGGTCTACGTGATGATGGACCGCTCGATACTTGGCCCCATTGCCAGAATCGCCGATGCCCTGGCCAGTGAAGGCCAGACTGCAAACTATCAGCTTGAAGACCAGAGCAGCCGGGAAATCAGCACGCTCATCCAGGCCTTCAATACCATGCGGCATCAGATCCACGAGCGCCAGATGGCACTGGAACACCAGGCCCTGCATGATGCCCTGACAGGTTTACCCAATCGGATGCTGCTCAATGATCGTCTTGAACAGGCCATTCACCTGATGCGCCGTGCCGAACAACCCGTCGCTGTATTGTTACTCGATCTGGACCGGTTCAAGGAGGTTAACGATGCTCTTGGCCACCAGGTGGGCGATGAACTTCTTCAGCAGGTTGGGCAACGCCTCGAAGACTGCATGCGTGACTCCGATACCATTGCACGCCTGGGTGGTGATGAGTTTGCCATTGTTGCACCGAATACCAGCTCGGAACAGGCACGTATCTTTGCAGAGAAAATCGCAACTACCATCAATCAGGTCTTCTCAATTCAGCAGCAGAATCTCTATGTTGGCGCCAGTATCGGCGTCGCCACATTCCCTGAGCATGGCGAAGATGCCATTAATCTTATAAAACACGCCGACATCGCCATGTATGTTGCCAAACAGAACAATCTCGATGTCTTCGTCTATGAGAAACAGCATGATCTGCATAGCGTAGACCAGCTTGCACTGGTCGGAGACCTGCACAAGGAGATCGAGACCCCCCAACATCTGACCCTCTTCTATCAACCCTTGATCGATCTCCTCAGCCGTGAAGTCATCGCTGTTGAAGCGCTGCTGCGCTGGCAACACCCGCAACTGGGTTTTATTTCACCAGAAAGAATCATTGGCCTCGCCGAGCATACCGGCCTGATTGGCCCGCTAAGCCGGTGGGTGATCAATACCGCCATAAGTGACTGTGCCGAATGTCGTTTCGGCGATCAGGGGGCAAGAGTTGCCATCAACCTGTCGGCCTGGAACCTGCAGGATCCGGACCTGCCGACGGAGATCCAGAATGCCCTTGACTCCCTGGGCCTGCCACCTGACAGGCTGTCGCTGGAGATCACCGAAAGTGCCATGATGAATGATCCCGTACGCGCACGGGAGGTGCTTCACCAGCTCAGTGCCATGGGTGTGGACCTGGCAGTGGATGACTTTGGTACCGGGTTCTCCTCTCTGGGTTACCTCAAGATGCTGCCTGTCAACAGCCTCAAGATCGACAAATCCTTTGTCATCGACATGCTCGATGATGAGAACGATGCCATCATCGTGCGCTCCACTATCGAACTGGCGCACAATCTCGGACTCAAGGTCGTTGCCGAGGGTGTCGAAAACCAGGCAACCCTGTTGCAGCTGCGCCAACACCGCTGTGACCTGGCCCAGGGCTTCCATATTTCACGGCCATTAAGCAAACCTGAACTCCTCGCCTGGTACCAGAAATACCGCCTGCAGGCAGTTCACTAGGCTACCGCCTATGCCGGATGACAGGCGCGTGCCCGCAGGCCCATCGTGCGCGGTAAACCCATCATCAGGTTCATGTTCTCGATCCCGGCCTGTGCGCCACCCTTGCCCAGGCTGTCCAGCACACTGAAGACGACGATTCTTCCACGCTTTTCATCCACCTCCAGACCAAGGTAGCAGTAATTGCTGCCACTGACGGCCGATACCCACGGCCACGGTCGATAGTGCCATGCCTCACCACTGTCCCCTTCCACGTCGTAGATCCGTACGAAGGGGTGCATTGCATAGAACGTACGAAACAGCTCCAGCAGGGCAGGCCTGTCCGGCAAAGGATCGGCAAAGGCATGACAGATGTTCAATATGCCACGCGTGATGGGCGCATACACCGGCGTGAAATGGACCTGCAGGGTTTCCGCCACTGCGGCCGGAACCAGGGCACGCAGTTCCTGTTCCATCTCGTAGCTGTGACGATGATCGACAACGTTGTAGGGCACGAGGTTATTGCCGATCTCCGCATGATGTGCGGCGCGCGACAGGCCCGCACCCATGCCGGCGCTGCCGGACAGTCCCGTGACCACCAGCTGCCCGGGCTCGACTATTCCCTCGGCCAGCAGCGGCGCAAGGGCGAAGATGGCCGCCGAGGCAAAACAGCCCGGGTTGGCCACCAGGCGTGTGGCGGTGATCGCCTCTCGGTGCAATTCACTGATGCCATACACCGCCTCCTCCGCCAGCGGCCAATCGGAGTGCGACTGTGCGTAGGTGGCCTCCCACTGCGCGCGATCGGTGAGACGAAAGGCCGCACCCAGATCGATGACACGGCTACCCGCATCGAGAAAACGACGTGTCCATTTGATGCTCACCGCCGTGGGCAGGGCCGTGTAGACCACGTCAGGGGTGTCGGTCTCATCGGGTGGGGTCAACGTGATCCCCGACCCGAAGAGATTGGGGTGGTAGTCCTCAATGTTGCCGCCGCGACGTGCCGTGGCCCAGGCGATCTCCACCTCGGGGTGATCCAGCAGGACACGCAGCACTTCACCGCCCATGTAACCTGTCGCGCCGAGTACGCCAACGCGGATCATGACACGCGGGCCTGTGTCGACGGTTGTGTCTCCGCTGCGATGTGCACACGAAAGGCTTCCTGCAGGCGAGTAAATACCGGTCCGGGGGCGAGCAGGCGGTGCCCTTCGATGTCGGCCACCGCTGCCATCTCGATGGCGGTACCTGTCAGAAAGCATTCATCGGCGGCGTAGAGTTCGGTCACCGTCAATGACCGTTCCCGGCAGGGTATGCCCAGCTCGCCAGCCAGTTCCATGACCAGTGCGCGCGTGATGCCATCCAGGCTGCCGTCGCTCACCGGTGGCGTCACCAGCACCCCGTCACGAACGATAAACAGGTTGTCCGAGGCCCCCTCGGCCACCCTGCCTTGCAGGTTCAGGAGAATGGCTTCGTCGGCGCCGGCACGACGCGCCTCCTCCCGGGCAAGGATGTTATTGAGATAGTTAAGCGACTTGATGCGGGGGTCGAGACAGTCCGCCGGGGTGCGCCGGGTACTGGCCACCACCAGCCGCAGCCCCCCTGCCTCGCCGTCTGCCAGTCGGCGCAGGGGGCCGACGAGGATGAAACTGGTCGGTTGCCCACAGCCCTCGGTGTCCAGCCCCAGCGGGCCGACCCCGCGTGTGATGCCGAGGCGCAGATAACCGTCCTCGCAGTCCGCCGCGGCGATTACCTCGCACACCGCGCGTGTCAGGGCCGCTTCGTCATACGGTAAATCCAGGTGAATGGCATGTGCCGAATCCCGCAGGCGCCGCAGGTGAGCGGCAAGGCGAAAGGCCCGGCGGTGGTAGAAACGGATCCCCTCGAAGACCCCGTCACCGTAGAGCAGGCCATGATCGAACAGGGAGACGGTAGCCGCCGCCCTGTCCACCAGTTCCCCGTTTACCCAGCATTTCGTCATTGTTCCGTCTCCGTCTTGAATCGCGCCTGTGACCAACAGTAACGCCAGAGTGGAGACCGATACAGATACAGTTTATGATTCAGTTGACCATAACAGTTTGAGTCCCACAAAACATGGCACAAAAAGCCCCCTGGTTGTACCAACAAGTGGCCAGTGCATTGCTGGAGAGTGCTGCCAGTGGCGTCTATCAGCCCGGCGACCGACTGCCGTCGGTGCGCCGACTGTGCGAGCAGTACGAGATCAGTCTGGCCACCGCGGTACAGGCCTATGCCTGGCTGCAAAGCCAGGGCCATGTGGAGGCACGGCCAAAACGGGGCTACTTCCTTACCGTCGGTGAGAGCGGACCGGGGGAGCCGGCCACCAGCCGTCCCGCGGAGCAGGCCACGCCGGTCAACGTCGCGCAACTGGCCATGTCGCTGGTCCATGAGGCTCGCCAGTCCGGCCTGGTCAAGCTGGGTGCGGCGGTACCCGATGCCAGCATGCAACCGCTGGGCCCCCTGTCGCGCGCCCTGGCCGGTGTATCACGGCGGCATTATCGGGCACCGTCCAGCTACGAGGATGCCAGTGGTAACGCCCTGCTACGCAAGCAGATCGCGCGTGACATGCGTGAACTCGGCTGCCCCTGCCGCCCCGAGGACATCATCGTTACCAATGGTTGCCTGGAAGCACTGGGACTGGCACTGGCCAGCACCACGTCGCGCGGCGACAGCGTGGCCATCGAATCACCTACCTATTTTGGCATCCTGCAGGCCATCGAGAGCCTGGGCCTGCGTGCCGTGGAGATCCCCACCCACCCCCGCGATGGCATCGATATCGATGCCCTGGCCCAGGCCCTGGTGCGACAGCCCATCCGGGCCTGTGTCCTGCAACCCACCTTTCACAATCCGCTGGGTGCGACCATCGCGGAGGAGAACCGTCAGCATCTCGCGCACGTACTGAGCGCGGCGGAGGTAGCGCTCATCGAGGATGATGTCTACGGCCCCCTCAGCTACTCGCGTCGGCGACCCCGTCCCGTCAAGGTATGGGACGAGCAGGGCGGGATCATTTACTGCTCATCGTTTTCCAAGACCGTGGCGCCGGGCCTGCGCATTGGCTGGATGTTGCCCGGGCGGTGGTTCGAGACAGTACGCTATCGCAAGTTTCTCGATAATATCAGCACCGCCATCCATCCCCAGCTGGCGCTGGCAGAGCTGCTCGCGCGTGGCAGCCTCGAGCGCAACCACCGGCGTGTTGCCACCCGTTACCAGCAGCGCATGGCGCAGTTACGTGAATGGATAGCGCGGTACTTTCCCGCCGGCACGCGTGCCACCAATCCAGACGGGGGATTCGTTCTCTGGGTTGAGCTACCCGGGAACGTTGACAGCCTCGCCCTCTATCAACAGGCCATGCAACAGGGGATCGCCATCACGCCCGGGATCCTGTTCTCGGCCCAGGCACAATATACACACCACATTCGCCTCAGCTGTGGCGCGGTGGAGGGTGAAACGGCACGGCGTGCCATCAGTCAACTTGGCCGCATGGCAACAGAGATGTGCGATATCCCTGCGCACAAAAAAAACCGCCACTCCAGATGAAGTGACGGTCTGCTTCATGCCATCCCCGGCAAAACTCCATCACGCCTTGCGGCGCAACGAAGGGGAACAGGTTAAACCAGTGCGGTACGAATATTGGAGAACGCGATGTACTGATCCAGGTCCGCACCAGAACCCAGAATGTTAGTACCGAAGTAATTGGTAAACTGCCCTTCCATGTTGTGCAAGGCCATGTAGTTGAGCACGATGGAATAGGCCAGACCTTCGACGTTATTGGCCACGGCATTGGCATTGGTCTCCACCGACGCGGAATTTCGCGCATAACCGATCTGACGTTGGCGCATGGCCACGCGTCCACCCCGTCCCGGTGGATTGTAGACCAGCATGAATACGGCAGCTGTACCACCGTTGTCACCACGCCAGACAATACGGCCATTGTTGGGATCAGCATCCCCATCGCGGTCACCGGCCACGGAGCCGTCACTGAAGACATAGACCATGAGTTGCTGGTTCATGCGTGCGGCATATTCCAGCGCCGCACCGATGGCCTGACCGGCCTCGAAGTCGCGTGTGTCACCCGTGGTGCGGGTACCGTTGTGGTAGTCGTAACCACCTACTTCCACCGTCCCGGCGCCCGCCCAGCCGTTGACCACCAGCTTCATGATGGAGGCGGTCTTGGCAAAGATATCGTTGCGGCTACCGCCACGATCGGCCTCGGCCGTGCTGAACAGGGGTGTGAAGCCACCACCACCGGTGATGGCCTGATCAATCCGCGGATCCAGCAGGCTGGGGTTACCCACGCGGGTGAAAGTCTCGCGCGCATCGCTGGCCGAACAGAAGGTGGCGCGATGCATGGCGTCCTGCAGGGCCATGGCATCTTCACGCAGGGCATCGGCCTTGCGATGGCTCATGCGCTGGATGGTCGTAAGCAGGGCGCTACGATCATTCGCATCGGACAGGATCTGACCCAGGCGACCGGCATCGGCGACACCCATGGCATCCGAGGGACGCGAAACCTTGGTCGGCCGCTGGGTCAGGTCGATCATGGAGTCGGGTGCGATGGAACGCCCACCCGAGTCACGATCACGGCTGCCGATCAAATTGACCAGCTCACCCATGCTGGCACCGGCACCACCGGCCGCCATGTTGACGAATTTGTAGAGCCCGTACATGGGGTTGTGCGGATTATTGCTGGTGTCGTTGCCCGAGCGTGCGCAGATCACGGCGCCATCGGTATTGGCAATGGTAGTGGCCGACATCTTCGAGAGCATGCCAAGGCGGAAACCACTCTGCACGTGGAACGGCAGGCCAAACTGGTTGTCGATGAGGCCGTTGTTGATACGGATATCTTCGGTCGTGTCCCCGGGAATGAGGCCATACTTGATCATGCCCGCATCGGTGAATGTGGTCGGGTCTCCCGCCTGGTCACCGACGATAACGTTGGCATTGGACATGCTCACGCCACCCGCAAGATCGAAGCACATGAAGGGGATACCGAGGCCGCCAGCCGTGACCTGGCCGCAGTTGACCGCCGCGGCATGGGCCTCGCTGGAGCGTCCCAGCAGCCCGGCCAGCAGGCTCGGCGCCATCACGTAGGCACCGCCAGCGATAGCACCCTGGGCCAGGAAGTCGCGCCGGGTAACCGGCTTCTTGTGACCCTCGTGACACAGGGGCGTATCGTCGAACTGCTTCTCGGTTTCGTTTATTTCTTTCTTCGCCATGACTTTAGCCTCTTGACGTAAATCTGTTTGCTGCGCCGTTGCGCCTGAAACAATCCACTTAGTGTACGTTCACCGCGGCGCTGCTCAACACCGCCATGCAGGCAGCGCGAGCCGCCAGCCTCTGCGCCGCAGCACTGTTGACACAATCGTTGGTCACACAGATGCCGGGGATCGGCGCCGGATTACCCATTGCATCCACCAGCGGATTACCCAGGGCATCCGTGGTAACTCCATCGAACAGGGCGTTGAGATCGGCCAGCAGATCCGTCTTGAGCGGCTGCAGGGCGATCTGCGTCGGCCCGGACATGACCATGTTGTCGATCAGGCCGTTGAACAGCAGGTTACGATCGAACGGGTTGAGCGGGTCGGTGCCAAAGAAGTTGGTCCGCAGGGTGGCATCCCCCATGAAGACATCACAGTACTCCACTGCCAGCTTGAGGATGGCCACCTCGTGCGAGGCCACGTAGCTGCCCAGGTCATTGCCGCCCGGCAACTGCTGCCTGAGGCTGTTGAACTGGTTGCGAATGGCACTGACCGCCTGGCCATCGACACCCGTGAGCACCGACATGGTGGCATTGATCTCCGAGAAGTTACGCAGACCGTTATTAGGTACCAGATTGACTGTCACCAGGTCCACCGGTGGTGCGGAGAAGATGGGATCGGCCACGCGGGCATCGGTTTCGATCATCTGCCCCGCATTGACGGGATCCGGCACGGCGATATAACCCAGTTCCAGACTGAACTGGTCCTGTGCCCAGCCGTTGGCCTGCGGCACGACCGCGCCCAGCGGAGAAATCGCCTGCTGGGTGTTGTTCACCATCAGGTCCACGTTGCGATAGGACTGACCCACCGAGGGTGGCACGCCGTTGATGGCGATCTTGATCTCACTCAACTGGAATTGCTGGTTGGCGGGCAGCAGGGTCGGTGTGACCTCCACCAGCGCGCCGGTCGGCTGCGGACCGTTCATGATGTAGTCCGCAATGGCATCCAGGCTGGCCAGATCGTTCTGCAGGTCGCCGACGTTGTTCTGCATGGCGCCATTGGTGGCGATCTGGTTCTGGATGATGGTGCCGGTAATCGGCCGCGTGTTCACACCGCCGGGGTCGGGGTTGTCACGCACCCCGTGACAGCCCTGGCAGCGCGTAATATACAGTGCTTCGCCGTCGGGACCATTGTTACCACCCGTGGCAATGACAAAGGTCGGATTCTCGAACAGGTAGGCTGCATTGGCCGCATCGTAGGGCTGCACGTCGAAACGGATGTAGCTGTCCGGGATCTGCGTGTGCATGCTCACATCGAAATAAAGCTGCTCGGGGTTGGCGCTGGAGAGCTGCGCAATGCCGCTGGTCATGACGAAGTTGACCAGGCCATTGGCGGAACGGAAATCGCGCCACTGGGCAATGAGGTCCACCAGCGAACCCGGTGTCGCCACATAAGTAGCATCAGCGGGATTCCAGCCGGCAACGCGGATGCAGGTTTCGAGACGCGTCTCGGCACCTATCTGCGGGCCACAGTTGTGCTGTTCCAGCGGCAGTTTCTGTACTGCGCGCGAGGCGGTGGGATCCTGGAAATTGACGCGACCCTTGAAGTCATCATGCGCGGCACGGAAAACTGAAATATCCGGATCGGCGCCGCCCACCTTGGCCGGTGCGAACTGGCCGGTACCCGGACCGCTGGAATGGCAGCCGGAACAGGTCGGCTCCAGCACCGGACGCCAGATGTTGTCACGGAACCAGATGACACTGACGGTTTCATCGATACCGGTATTGGTAACCGGGGCAGGACCACCGCCGCCACCACCGGCCGGAGGATTGACAGCAGGCGGCCCCTGATCCGGTGCCACTCCGGTACGTGCACCGCCGCCGCAGGCAGACAGCAACACTGCGCCCAGCAACATGGCGGCCAGTGCACCGCTACGGTAGACGCGTTGTGTCAGTCGGTCTTCTGTCGCCGACCGCACTGCCTTGCTTTCTCCGCGTGTCATACTCATTGCCCTATCTCCCGAAACCTTTTATTTAACTCTAAATATCTCTCTAGGAACGAATGTCTGTCAGTGTCGCCGTTACAGCCCGCCGACGTCCTGCGTGGCACAATAGGCCGCTGCATCACCAAACAGGGTCTTCATGTTGTAACCGTTGGCGATGAAGTTGTCAGTCAGCGTCTCGAGCATCTGGCGCTCCGCACCATTCTTGGGCTTACGCAGGCAAACGGCCTCGTAGACCTTTTCCGCCTGGCAGGAAGCAAACGCCCTGGATGCCGCCAGCTCGCGGCCCATGGACTGCGCCCCCATGCCCCGATCCGGCATGGTCTGATTCCAGCCCAGCACCGAGTTGGGGCCACGTCGCCAGTAATTGATCCAGCTGTTGTCGGTGGTCACAAAACCCGAGGGGAAAACCGTGTTGTTGATGAAGTTCTTGGGCTGCGGTTGCGTATTATCGAATACCAGCTGACCCAGTTGATCGTCCCACTCGTAATAGGCATAGGCACCAACCAGCGGGTCCATACCCGCATGGCAACCGACACAGCTGCCGAGATAAATGGCCGAGTCGCCACCGGGTGCGCGTGACACGTCCTGGCGAATACGATCCGGGGAACGCGTTACATCGTTGATCTCTTCGAGGCTGCGGCACATGAAGTTCTGAAATACGAAGGCCAGCATGCGCCGATTGGTGCCGGCAGAGAAGAAGGACTGGGCGAAGGCGCGCGTGGTGACCACGCCGGCCACATCATTGACGCCCAGCATGGGATGCAACAGGGCCTGCGAGGCCGACACCAGGCTGGCCTTGAGATCGACACCATTGTCTTCCAGTTCCTGGTAATGCTGGTTGCTGTCGATGGCGTAGGGCGTGGAAACCGCGTTGCCACCGGTGTAGAGCACGTCACCGTAGAGCACCCGGTCGAACGGGACATTGTCACGCACCATGCCCACCATGGTGGCCGTGGCATCGTTGAGCGGAACGTAGACCGAACCGTCGGTGCTGGTATAGGTGGCGAAAAAGTTCTTCAGCACCGAATTATAGAAGCCGGTATTGCCGGCCTGATCGATAGCCAACTGGGCGGCCCCAGTAGCGTTGCCGGCAGCCACCAGGGCTTCCATCTGGTCCAGCAGGGTGGGATCGACAAGGGCCGACGGAGGCGTCCCGGTGAGCCGATCGTGGATGCGCCGCGCGACGTCGCGATTGGCCGCGTTGGCGGCGCCAAAGCTGCACAGGAGTATGCCAGCCAGGATGAATCCGGTTACTGTTTTCACTGTTTTTCGACCTGTTGTCATTTGCCTACCCTCGTATCCACACCTGCATACGGGTCATAAATCCATAGTTTTAGTAAAGAAATTGCCCTCGGAGCACAGTATTCAAGCATGGTCTCCGTGAACCCAAACGGCGTTCCCTGTCGTTTGCGTGCTCTCAGGGGTGAACTAAAGCGCATTAGAACCCTCAGGAAAAGCCCCGGGGTCGATTTCTGTGAAGCACACGTCACTTCGTGTTGCCAAAGTGAGACACAGGCGGCATTCCCTCACCCAAAAGGGTTATTCACCCCATGGATCGGCAAATGGTTCCACCCATGAAGCGACGATGCCGGATCTGTGACGGGTTCTACATTCAGGTGGCTGATGTCTGCCAGGCCCTGAACTAAACTTGACGGGCAATATTATTGACAGGTTTTTCAATTGCTTAACAGCCCGACCGACACTCCGCATCGGACCCGCGAAATGGGGGGCCATCGCCGCTCGATGCCCAAGAAGTTGATTTTTGGCGGTTTTGCGACGAAGACCCTGTTACCGTGCGATTTCGTGGCGGTAAAATCGCCCCGTTGAGTCCGTTGTACCCATCGCAGGAAGGCATTTGGCATCTATCATGAAGCAGTTTCCCCGTTTCCCCTGGCTATTGCTGGCGGCCACCCTGGGTCTGAGCGCCTGCGGTGGCGATGCCATCGAATCGGGCCCGGCCATCCCCATCGGCGATACCTCCACCTTTCCCATCGTGCAGTCCTCGGTACTGGACATGGCACCGTACAATTGCTCCCAGGCCGGCTGCCACGAAGCCGGGGGCGTGTCGGGAGGATCGTTCAAGATCTGGCCGAACCCCGACCCCATGACCGCCCAGGGTCAGCAGCAGCTGCTGGACAACCAGCTGTCCATGGAAGCCATGGTCAATTTCTCGAACCCCCCCCAGAGCCGTGTCCTGACCATGCCGCTGCAGGGGGACGGTGACAGCCATCCCGGCTCCGTCGGCTTTCCCAATACGGCGGATATGGGCTACCAGACCATACTGATCTGGATCCAGAACAGTTAAACTCCGGTAGACAGGTTTCCAGCGTAAAAACAACAATACCGAAAACCCATGCGGCACCTTTTTCTGCTTATTCTGTTTCTCGTCCCGCTTGCCGGCCAGGCGGCCGGTACCCCGCCACTACGGGTGCGCGTGGCGGATCCCTTTATCGAACTGCATGGCGGACCCGGTGCCAGCTACCCCGTCTACGACGTGGTGGAACGCGGTGAGTTCATCGAGATCCTGCGCCGCCGCACCGACTGGTTCGAGGTGCGCGCCAGCAAGAATCGCCAGGGCTGGGTCAAGAAACAGCAACTGGAAGAAACCCTGCAACGTGCCCAGGTGCCACCCACCTGGCGTGACAACCTGGTTGAAAAGGTTCTCGCCGACCGTTTCCGTTTCGGCGCCGCGGGCGGTATCTTCGATCAGGAAGGCATCATCACCATCCGCGCCGGTTACCGCACCAGCGAGCACATTTCCGTGGAGATGGCCCTCTCGACGGTGTCCGGTATTTTCGCCGACTCCGCGCTCATCCAGGCCAACGTGCTGGTGGACATCCAGGTACTCGACAGCCTGCGACCCTTTTTCCTCATCGGTTACAGCCGTTTTCTCAACGTCCCCGACAATCTTGGCGGCGGCGGTGGGGTCATCCTCACCAACCGACACAACCTGGATATGCTCAATGCCGGCTTCGGCGTACAATGGTTTATCACTGATCGCTTTCTCATTCGTGGTGAAGTGGTGGAACATGCCACCGTGCGTGGTAACAATCGCAGCGATCGCTTTTCCCAGTTCAACGCCGGCGTTTCCTACTTTTTCTAAGGACGCAGAATCATGCCCAGCAAACTGAACCACAAGCTCAACTCCGTCCTCGCACTCCTGCTGCTGATCACTGGCGGCAGCTCGGCCCTGGCCGCACCACCGACCAACCGTGACATCATCACCCCCAACGTGGAACGGCGCGAGATCAAGCCGCCCCAGATCGAGGTGGATGATATCGAAGTGGGTGGTTTCGTTGGTCTCTACAGTGCCGAGGACTTTGGTGCCAACGCCGTGGTCGGCATCTTCGGCACTTACCATCTGACCGAGGACATCTTCATCCAGGGGACGGTGGGGGTCAGTACCGTCACCTCCGAGACCGCCGACCTGCTGGGACAGACCATCCTGCAGGACGATGGCCTCACCTACCTGAATGTCCTCTTTGGATACAACATCCTGCCCGGCGAGGTATTCGCCCAGACCGGGCGGGCGTGGACCAGTTCGGCCTACTTCGTCGCCGGACTGGGTACCACCAAGCTCAATAACGACAGCAACTTTACGCTGGTGCTCGGGGGAGGACTGCGGATGGTGCCCATCGACTGGTTGGCGGTACATATCGATTTTCGTGATCACATCTACAAGACGACGATCCTGGATATCGACAAGACCACTCATAATATCGAGCTGAGCGTTGGCGCCAGTTACTTTTTCTAGAATGCGATTAAGGAACCACGAGGTATCGACATGAACTTCCACAAGACTTCCCTGGCTCTCATTTCCCTGCTGCTCGGTCTGCTGCTGGCCTCGCCGGTGTGGGCCGTGGACGTTGGCAAGGCCGCGCCCGACTTTACCCTCGCCAGCATGACCGGCAAGAATCTGCGCCTCGCCGACTACCGCGGCAAGGTGGTGATGATCAACTTCTGGGCCACCTGGTGTGCGCCCTGCCGCAAGGAGCTGCCCTACCTCGAGGCGCTGTACAAAAAGTACAAGGGCAAGGGCTTCGTCCTGCTCGGCGTCAACGTGGACAAGAATCCCGACGTGGCGCGCGAGATGGCCGCCGAGTTCAAGATCAGCTTCCCGGTGCTGTTCGACAACCTGCAGAAGATCAGCAAGCGCTACAAGCTCAAGGCCATGCCGAGTACGGTCATCCTCGATCGCTCCGGCAAGGTGCGTTACGTCCATCTTGGTTACAAGAAGGGCTATGAGAAAAAGTACGCCAAAAACATCAAGGCCCTGCTGGCCAGATAAACGCACAGGTATCCTGTTATGAAGGCATTGAAAATCGGCTCTGCCCTGCTCGCCCTCCTCATGTTGGGAGGGCTGGGCGGCTGCGCTTCCGAACCCTGGGTACAGCCCTATGAGCGCGAGTTTCTTGCCGACCCGGTGATGGCCCTGTCACGCGATCCCGTCTATGACATGTACCTGCTGCATGTCTACGAGACCCGTGAAGCCTCGCAGGGTGGTGGTATCGGCTCGGGCGGCGGTTGCGGCTGTAACTAACTGGCAGTACAGGAAACAATCACAATCATAATGAACAAGACGCTTGCACAGGGGGTAAGGCGCAGCGTTCGGCCGCTGCTGGTGCTGGCATGCCTCGCACCATGGCTGGCACAGGCCGCCGTGCTGCCCGAGGACCGTTCGGACATGCTCTACCACTACTATGATGGTGGCGGGGTGCGCATTTCCGGTCCGGCGGTACTGGTGCGCAAGGGCTACGGTGAATCCCTGTCCTTCTCCGGCCACTATTACATCGACAATGTGACCAGTGCCTCCATCGACGTGGAGATGAACGCCAGTGAATACCGCGAGCAACGCGACGAGGTTGGCGTCGGGGTGGATTATCTGCATGAAGACACCATCATCAGCTTCAACTACGTCAACAGTGCCGAAAACGACTATGATGCGGACACCTTTGCCTTCAGCCTGGCGCACGAGTTCATGAATGGCATGACCACGCTCAATCTCGGCGTTTCACGTGGTTTCGACACGGTGGGCGACTCCACCGATGACACCTTTGCCGAGGATGTCGACCGTTACAAGTACCACTTCGGCGTCTCGCAGGTCATCACCCCGAAGATGGTCATGAACTTTGACTACGAAGTCATTACCGCAGAGGGTTTCCTCAACAACCCTTATCGCGTTGCCATCATCAATGGCGTACCCAATGTGCCGGAACGCTACCCGGACAGCCGTGCCAGCCAGGCCGCCGCGGTCAGCAGTATCGTCTACCTGGGCAACCGCGATTCCCTGCGCCTGTACTACCGTTTCTACAGCGATGACTGGGATATTCGTGCGCATACCGTCGAAGCCGGCTATACCCACCACTACAGCAAGGATGTGCTGGCGGAGTACCGCCTGCGTTACTACACCCAGTCCGATGCCTCTTTCTATTCGGACAACTTTTCCGGCATCCAGCAGTACATGGCCCGTGACAAGGAATTGAGCACCTTCAACAGCTATTCCATGGGTTTCAAGATCGAGTGGGATATCTTCAGACGCCCGACGGCCACCTTCAAGGCGGGCAAGCTGAATTTTTCCTATAATCGTTTCAAGTTCAATTATGATAATTTCAGTAATTACGTAACCGGCGAGCCCTATTCTTTCCGGGCCAATGTCTTCCAGTTCTACTTCAGCCTGTTCTATTAAAACAACGACATGTGGGAACAATCATGACCGGGATATCGAGCAAACTGATAAAGGCCGCCCTGCTACTGACCCTGCTGCTGCCGTTGTCAGGATCAGCACAGGAGCCGGCACCGGACGCCACCCTGGATGCAGAGATCCGCGCCCTGCGCCAGGAAATCATAGACATGAACAGCGAGTTACAGGCCGCCGAACAGGACTTTCTCTTCCCGGCCAGTACGCGCCTCACGGTCTTTGTCTCCATGGACACGGCCAAACTGTTCGACCTGCGCTCGGTCGAGGTACGTCTCGATGACCGCATCGTGGCGCACCATATCTACTCCGAGCGTGAGGTCTATGCCCTGCAGCGTGGCGGCATGCACCAGATCTATATTGGCAGTATCGCGCCTGGTCAACACGAACTCGTAGCCTACTTCCTTGGCACCGACCACAAGAAGCGCGACTATCGCCGTGGCGTGTCACACAATTTCGTCAAAAGCGAAAAACCGCAGTTCACCGAACTGAAGATCACCAATATTCGCAGTCGTCGCTTACCGGAGTTCGATGTCCGCATCTGGGAATAAGGCACAGGCCGGGATAATAATGATGAAAAGGATACGGCGGGGGAAGACACTGATACTGGGCGCGGCAACCGCGGCGCTGCTCGCCGTAACAGCCCCCGGCCACTCGACCACTGAAGAAGAGGCCGCGCTGGCCGGGCGCAAGGCCATCGATCGCCTCTACTATGGTGAGATACTCTTTCATCTCTACCAGCAGAAACACTTCTTTTCACTCACTGATCTCATCGTCGCCGAGCGCCATCATCCACTGACCTTCCAGGGTGACGAACCAGACCTGCTGCTCGCCGGTCTGGCGGTTTCCTACGGCCTCTACGATCTGGCCGAGCAACAACTGGAACCCCTGCTGACACCGGAACGACCGCTCAAGACCCGTGACATTGCCTGGTTCTATCGCGCCAAACTGAGTTACCTCAAGGGTGATCTTGCCGGCGCGGAGCACGCCCTGACGCAAATCAGGGATACCCTGCCAACGGAGCGCAACAACGAACGCTACAACCTGCTGGTGGACGTATTACGCGCACAGGGCAAGATCAACGACGCGATCAAGGTCCTCGATGAGTTCGATGACGATTCACCCTGGCGCTACTATGCCCATTACAATACCGGTGTTTCGCTGATCCGCTTTGGCAAGCTCGAGGAAGGCAGCGACCTGCTTGAGGAAGTCGCCGAACTGGAAAGTGACGACGAAGAGCTCAAGTCACTGGCCGATCGCGCCAACCTGGCACTGGGTTATGCCTGGTTTTCGAAGGACAGGGGTGCGGCAGCGGTGAAATATTTCAGCCGTGTGCGCCTCGAAGGCCCCTTCTCCAACCAGGCCCTGCTGGGGCTGGGCTGGGCCTATACCACAAACAAGGACTACCAGAAGGCGCTGGTACCCTGGTTCGAGCTGAAGAAACGCCACGCCATCGATCCCAGCGTGCAGGAATCCCTTATCACCATCCCGCACGTTATCGAACGCCTTGGCAAACCGGAACTGGCCATTTCCCATTATGAAAAGGCCATTGCCACATTGGAGACCGCCCTGGCCAAACTGGACAACGTCATCCTGCGCGTACGCTCCGGCGATTTTCTGCGTGCCCTGCGCCCGCAGGTAGTGGACGACGAGTCCGACGCACGCTGGCAGTTATCGGAACTGCCCGACAGCGATGCCGCACCTTACATTACCCAGTTACTCACCAGTGACGCCTTCCAGAGGGCCTTCGAGGATTTCCGCACCCTGCTCTATCTGGATTATGTCCTCAAGCGCTGGCAGGATCGCCTGCCCAGCTTCATGACCGCCGTACAGACCCGCGCCCGCGCCTGGGAGGAGACCTCACGGCGCGTGGCCCAACTGGGCTTCGAGGGACGTGCCGCGCGTATCAACCAGCGTTTCCGCGCCCTCGCTACACGCCTGGACACCATCGAGGCCCGAGAGGCCAGCCACGCCATGGAACTTGCCAGCGTGGACGAGGCCCGCACCCTGGCTCGCCTCGGACAGCTCGCTGACCATATCCGCCGACAGCAACCGGCCAGCCCCGAGGCCCAGGCCCTGCTGGATCGCATCCGCCTGCTGCGTGGCCAGCTACGCTGGAATATCATGCGTGACTTCGCACCACGCCTGTGGGATGCCCGCCTGCAACAGGCCGAACTGGCCCGGCAGCTGGAGGATCTCAATCGCGTCAAGGCAAACATCAGTGACATGCAAAATGCTGCCACGGGGGCATTTTCCGGTTTTACGCCGCGCTTCACGGCTCTGAACTCACGCCTCAGATCCCTGGCACCGCGCCTGACCCGTGCCATCGTCGGTCAGGAAGCGCGCCTGCAATCGCTGGCGGTAACCGAGCTCAACCGACGCCGCAACGTCCTGCAGCAGCAGATCGCACGCGCACGCTTCTCCATGGTGCGCCTCTATGACCAGCTCTATCGTCCCGGCAGCGCCCCCGACGAGCCCGCTGCACCAGCAGAGACCCCAGCAGAGACCCCGGCAGAAACACCGGCCACGACGCCTGCCGAAACACCACCAGTCGAGACACCTGCCGAAGAACCCGCCGTGCCCGGTGGTGGCTGAAACGGCACGCGGTGAAATGTCGCGATCAAAAAAGCCGCGCCTGTAACAGGCGCGGCTTTTTCATGCAAACAGGGATTTCGCCTAGAACGGAATATCGTCGTCGAACTCGCCTGCCCCCGCACCCATGGCGGCCGGTTCGGCCACCGGCTCGGGTCGGCTGGCGGGCGCGCTGTCGAAGTTGCCGCCACCGCCGCGTGAATCCAGCATCTGCATCTCGTTGGCGATGATCTCGGTGGTGTAACGATCCTGGCCGTTCTTGTCCTGCCACTTGCGCGTCTGCAGCTTGCCTTCCACGTAGATCTTCGAGCCCTTCTTGAGGTACTCGCCGACGATTTCGGCCAGGCGGCGATAGAACACCACGCGATGCCATTCGGTGCGCTCCTGCTGCTCACCGGTATTCTTGTCCTTCCAGGATTCCGAGGTCGCCAGGGTGACATTGCACACCGCGCCGCCGTTGGACATGTAGCGCACCTCGGGATCCGCCCCCAGGTTGCCGATCAGGATTACCTTGTTCACTCCCCGTGCCATGTAGCTGTTCTCCGTATCTGATTTCTGCTTATGTAAGTGTGGCCGCGCTCACCTTAGCACAAAGCCGGCGGGCCGCGAACCGCCACGGCGGTCTTTCTTTCGGTTGCAACCCATTGTTTTAAATAGTTATTTATCAATATTTTTTCGCCAAACAAGCACTTAAGCGGCAGGAAAATATACCGCCGCCCGTGCTCAGTCGCTGGCGAAGGCGGCCAGTGCCGCCTCGTCGACGGTGTCGTTGTCCACCTTGAGGTAGGCCACCCCGTCCGCGGCGATGACCACCGCTTCAGCCACGCCAGGCACCGCGTGGAGACGCCGCGCCAGTTCGGTGGCCGCCTCCCGGTCGGGGACCGACACGCGCAGCAGACGGCTGCTCAGGTAGGCTGGCTGGCGCATGGTGACGGCCAGCAGCAGCCAGATCCCGGCCAGCAGGCCGTTGGCCTCGAATACTGCCGCCAGCCCGTAGCGGGCATGGAGGCTGCCGGCCAGCAGGCCGCCGAGAAAGATCCCCAGGAACTGGGCGCTGGAAAAGGCGCCCATGGCGGTGCCCTTGTGGGCCACGGGGGCGTACTTGGCCACCAGCGAGGGCAGGCTGGCCTCGAGCAGGTTGAAGGCGGCGAAGAACAGCCACAGCAGGGCCACCACGCCGACCAGGCTCACGTGCCAGACACCCAGCCCCAGCGAGGCCACACCCAGCACCAGCACCGCGCCGACGAGGCTCTGCTTGAGGAGACGGCGGCGCTCGGCGACGATGAGCAGCGGTACGATGGCGGCCATGGAGACCAGCAGGATGGGCAGGTAGACCAGCCAGTGGCGGCCCTCGCCCAGCCCCAGGTCGTCGCGCAGGACGTAGGGCAGCATGAGGAAGCTGGCGGTAAAGATCATGTGCAGGATGAGGATGCCGGCATCCAGGCGCAGCAGCTGGGGGTGCATGAGGGCCGCCCGCAGCCAGCCCAGCTCCACCTCCGCGTCGGGGTGGAAATGCTGGCTCACCGGCTCAGGCACCCACAGCCAGGCGATGAGCACCCCCACCAGCGCCAGTACGGCGGTAATGGCGAAGATCCCGGGCCCACCCAGCGCGGCATAAACCACCGGCCCCAGCACCAGGCCCAGCGACACCGACATGCCGATGCTCATGCCGATCACGGCCATGACTTTCATGCGGTGTTCCTCGCGGGTGAGGTCCGCCGCCAGGGCCATCATGGCGCTGGCGACGGCGCCGGCACCCTGGATGAAGCGGCCGATGATGACCCACCACAGGTCATCGGCCAGTGCGGCAACGAGGCTGCCGAGGGCAAACACCAGCAGGCCGCCGATGATCACCGGCTTGCGGCCAATGCGGTCGGACAGGGCGCCCATGGGGATCTGCAGCAGGCCCTGGGAGAGCCCGTGAATGCCGGCCGCCAGCCCGGCCAGAAACGGCGTATAGGCCTTGAGTACCTCGGCATAGAGGGCGATCACCGGTAACAGCATGAATAACCCCACCATACGTACGCCAAAGATGCTGGCCAGTGACAGGGCGGTGCGCCGCTCGGTGGCGGTCATGGTGGAGGACGGCGTCAAACGGGAGCTCACCTGGGGACTCGGGGGATCTGTGGGGGATGCTGGGGGTTCGGCAACTGGCTTCCAACTCGGGCTGTAACACAACGGTGACCGAAGTCTGGTTCATACCCGGACTGCAATGCTACCGGGTAACGGGGTGGCGCTTTGGCTTCCCCGTCGCAGACGGAGTATATTAGCAGGTTACGCTGGCAAACGAAAAAATCATGGACACCATACATATCCGTGGGGCACGCACCCACAACCTGCAGAACATCGATCTGGACCTGCCGCGCGACAGGCTCATCGTCATCACCGGGCTGTCGGGTTCGGGCAAATCCTCGCTGGCCTTCGATACTATCTATGCCGAGGGACAACGCCGCTACGTCGAGTCCCTCTCGGCCTATGCGCGCCAGTTCCTGTCCATGATGGAAAAACCCGACGTGGAGCACATCGAGGGCCTGTCACCGGCCATCTCCATCGAACAGAAGTCCACTTCGCACAATCCACGTTCCACGGTCGGTACCATAACCGAGATCTACGACTACCTGCGCCTGTTGTTCGCCCGCGCCGGTGAACCCCGTTGTCCGGACCACGATACGGTGCTCGATGCCCAGACCATCAGCCAGATGGTGGACCAGGTGCTGGCCCTGCCCGAGGGCAGCCGGCTCATGTTACTGGCGCCGGTCATCGAAGGCCGCAAGGGGGAACACGAAAAGATCCTCGAGTCACTACGCAGTAGCGGCTTCGTACGCGCGCGCGTGGACGGTGAGATCCTGGAACTGGACCAGGTACCGAAACTGGACCTGCGCCGCAAGCACACCATCGAGGCGGTCATCGATCGCTTCAAGGTCCGCGCCGACATCCAGACGCGCCTCGCCGACTCCTTCGAGACCGCCATCACCCTCAGTGACGGTATCGCGCGCATCGCCTTCATGGACGGTGGCCAGGAGGACATGGTCTTTTCCGCACGCTATGCCTGCCCCGTATGCGGCTATGCCATTAGCGAACTGGAACCGCGCCTGTTTTCCTTCAACAACCCCGCTGGCGCCTGCCCGGCCTGCGACGGCCTCGGCGTCAAGCAGTTCTTCGACGCCCAGCGTGTGGTCATTCAGCCCGACGTGTCACTGGCCAGCGGCGCCATCCGCGGCTGGGATCGGCGCAATGCCTATTATTTCCAGATGCTGACCTCGCTGGCCCGCCACTACGGCTTCGACATCGACACGCCGTTCAACGAACTGCCAGACGAGATCCGTGACGTGATCCTGCACGGCAGTGGTGATGAGGAGATCGAGTTTACCTACTATGGTGATCGCGGTCGCAGCAGTACGAAAGTCATGCCCTTCGAAGGCGTACTGCCCAACATGCAGCGACGCTTTCGTGAAACCGAATCCAACGTGGTACGTGAGGAACTGAGCAAGTTTCTCAGTCAGCAACCCTGCCCCGACTGTAATGGCACGCGTCTCAACCACGCCGCACGCCATGTCTTCATCGAAGGTCACTCGCTGCCGCAGGTGACTGCCATGGCCATCGACCATGCACGCGATTTCTTCGCCCGGCTCAACCTGCCCGGGCGACGCGGTGAGATCGCACGCAAGATCGTCAAGGAAATCAGCCAGCGACTGGAATTCCTCGTCAACGTGGGGCTGGACTACCTGACCCTGGAACGCAGCGCCGATACCCTCTCCGGCGGCGAAGCACAGCGCATTCGCCTCGCCAGCCAGATCGGTGCCGGCCTGGTGGGTGTCATGTACATCCTCGACGAACCCTCCATCGGCCTGCACCAGCGCGACAACACGCGCCTGCTCAACACCCTGACCTACCTGCGCGACCTGGGTAACACCGTCATCGTCGTCGAACACGACGAGGAAGCCATCCTCAGTGCCGATCACGTGGTGGACATCGGCCCCGGTGCCGGCGTACATGGTGGGCGCATCGTTGCCCAGGGCACACCGCAGGACATCATGGACAACCCGGCTTCACTCACCGGCCAGTATCTCAACGGCAGCAAACGCATCGCCGTGCCCACCGAGCGCACACCCAACGATCCGGCACGCCAGATCGGCATTCGCGGTGCACGTGGCAATAACCTGAAGAGCGTCGATATCGATATCCCCGTCGGGCTGATGACGGCGATCACCGGTGTCTCCGGCTCCGGCAAGTCCACTCTCATCAACGATACCCTCTATCCCCACGCCGCCAGCCTGCTCAACGGTGCTTCGCTGGAATCGGCGCCGGTGGACGAGATCATCGGCATCGACCACTGTGACAAGGTGGTGGACATCGACCAGAGTCCCATCGGGCGTACACCCCGTTCCAATCCCGCCACCTATACCGGCCTGTTCACCCCCATCCGTGAACTCTTTTCCGGCACACCCGAGGCGCGTGCACGCGGCTACAACCCGGGGCGCTTCAGTTTCAACGTCAAGGGCGGGCGCTGCGAGGCCTGCCAGGGGGATGGCGTGATCAAGGTGGAGATGCATTTCCTGCCGGATATCTATGTCCCCTGTGACGTGTGCAAGGGCAAACGCTATAACCGCGAGACGCTGGAGATCCGCTACAAGGGCAAAAACATCCACGAAGTGCTGGAGATGACCGTCGAGGATGCCCTGCCCTTCTTCGACGCCATCCCGCCGGTGAAACGCAAGTTGCAAACGCTGATGGACGTCGGTCTGAGTTATATCAAGCTGGGACAGAATGCCACCACGCTGTCGGGCGGCGAGGCACAGCGCATCAAGTTGTCGCGCGAACTGTCCAAGCGCGATACCGGCAACACCCTCTACATCCTCGATGAACCCACCACCGGGCTGCACTTTCACGACATCGAACAACTGCTCGCCGTGCTGCATCGCCTGCGCGACCATGGTAATACCGTGGTGGTCATCGAACACAACCTGGATGTCATCAAGACCGCGGACTGGATCATCGACCTGGGACCGGAAGGTGGCGACAAGGGCGGCACCATTGTCTTTGCCGGCACGCCCGAGGCCATTGCCGACTATGCCGATTCACATACGGGACACTATCTCAAACCGGTACTGGCCCTGCCCGATGCCGGCACGCGCAAGCGTGCGTGAATACAACCTAGCGTTGTGCGGACTGGCGCCGATGTCGGCTGCGACCGAGGGCAATATTGATAGGGTTGTTACGGGAAAGAAACCTGATCACGGGTTTCTGGCGGATCCCCATTTTCTGGCGCAGCGCCTCGAGATCGGGATCCGAGGCATCGATGACGCGACCCATGCTGACCGCCTTGAGCGCCAGTTGCCGACGGCCGCAAAGCAGTGCCGCGCGCGCAAACGCATAGAAGACCCTGGCATCGTTGAACTCGCCCCGTGCCGCCTCCTGGCATACGGCCAGCCCCTCGTCGCGGCTGCCCAGCCCCACCAGGGTCAGGCCATAATAAGCACGCACCCGATTGTAGCTGGGCGCATTGGTGGGAGTAATCTGTTCAAGTTGCCGAAAAAGCACCAGCGCATCGCCGTGCTCACCACGTTCCAGAAGTGTCAGCGCATTGCGCATAAGTTCATCAGGCGCGGGTGACTTCTGTGAGACTGCCGTCATGGCGTTCCTCCCTTGTGCAAGTCGGGTATTACCGGGTTGTCGTTATTAGACTGGCACAGCCTACCCGCTTCTGCTGGCGGGTTGTGCACACCATGTCACAGGGCGGCCGATTGGAAAACTAGGGATATCCCTAAGTAAGGGCGTCAGAGTGTGAAGTAGTGCAAATTCCTGCCCTCTGAATCAACAGGAAGTACAGGGTTTATGCAGGTAGCGTAAGAGGTGGAGATCGTCGTCGAGCAACTCTTCCAGCTTCGCGAGAATGGCGCGGTTGTCGGCGCGTGGATAGTCACTCAATGCCGCGCGATAGTCGTCGAGCCCCGCGAGAAATGCGCCGACCTCATCGACATCCGGTGCCGCCAGTGACCGACCAAGACCTGCCGCCTCCAGTAACACCCCGTTCAGCATCTGTTCGAACTGGCCGGCCATGGGCAGGGCCAGGTACGGCTTACCCAGGTGCAGTGCCTCGGTGATGAGGGTAAAACCGGCGGTGGCAATCACCGCCTTGCAGCCGGCCAGGTCGTCGAGAAAGCCGTCCTTGCTGAAGGGGCGAAACTCCAGCGGCCCATCGCTGCCCTCGCGTTCATAACCATAGACCAGGAAGCGCTCGTCACGGAACTGGCGCAGCACATGCAGCAGGCTTTCGTGACCTGCGGTGGCATACACCAGGCAGTGCGTTCCTTCGCGCGGCCGGCTGTCGAGCACCGCGCGACGCAGGATGGGCGGAAACAGAAAGGTACGCGTGTTCTTTACCTCGCCGAAGTAGAAGGTCGTCACCAGCGCCACCGTGGGGCGTGGCACCATGGCCCGAATCACGGTCTTTGTCACTGCCGCGTCCACGCGCATGTGCCGCGGACAGGGAAAGCGCATGTAACGCATACGGTGCTGGTTGTCGATGCTGATGAGCGGCAGGCGGTAATGCTTTGCCAGATAAGCCGTGGTGGGTTCGAAGTCGGTGATCACACAATCCGGGCGAAACCCCTCGAACAATTCGCGGCGCACTCCCCTGACCGAGTCGATACCGTCCGGCAAGGCAGCCAGATTTCGTCGCAGGGTCTTTCGCCGTGCCACCCGGTTGTCCTCGCTGACGATATGCAGGCCGCTGATCTCGATGACAGTAAAACGATCCTTCAGATTGCGATAGCCGCGATCATAACTGGCGAGACGCACTTCGTGTCCCTGCGCCTCCAGCCACGCAGCGATCTCACTGGCGCGTGACGAATGTCCCGAGCCTTCTCCCGATACCCCATAGACGATGCGTGCCACCTTCGTTTCCTTCTGCGTTACGGAACATACTTCACGAGCACACGATCATAACCGCCATTCTCGTCCAGTGCCGTGATCTCGTAGCGCCCGGGACGGCGCAGGGGATAGCGCCAACCGCCATTGGGACCGGTGGTATTGACCAGGCGACCATTGACAAGCCAGAACAGGGCGCCGCGTGCACCCACCGCACGCAGGGCCACCGCCGGTCGCGGTGCATTGGGACCGGCGCGACGCACCACGGTACGCGGCGCGAGACCAACGATGCGCAACGAGCGTTCGATGGGGATCCCCTGTGGAACACAACCCTCGGCCCAGCGCGGTGGCAGGGAGGCGCGGCGCTGGGTGGGTGTCAGCCAGGGCTCCAGCGCCACCGGCCAGCGCACCAGGGTGCGGGCCTGCCGTGCACCGCCCTCGCGCTCACAGGCGGCCCCCACGCGCTGCCCGCTGTCGGCGTCCACCCACACCGTCTGCAGGCGGGGCATCCAGCGCGCCTCGATGCGATCCGGCAGGGTCAGCGGCACCTGATCCCCCAGCACCCAGGCCGTGCGCCGTACCTGGCAGGCAGCGGGATGGCGCGGATCCGGCTCCCCGCCCAGCGGCCAGCAAACCGTAGTCTGGCGCACCGTGGCCGGGCGCGGCCGCCGTCGTCCCCACAGCGCATGGTCGGGCAAGCTGTCGACCAGGTGGAACAGCAGGGGCACCGCGGTCACGGCACCGTACTCACCGGGCGAGGCGGTACCGTCCGGCCGCCCTACCCAAACGCCGAGGGTGTAGCGGTCCGTCACGCCCAGGGCCCAGGCATCCTGCAGCCCGTAGCTGGTGCCGGTCTTGACCGCCACCCGGCGCCAGCCGGCGAGCCGGATACCGGCGTTACGCAACTCGGGACGCGCGCGGGATTCGAGGATGTCGCGGATGATCCACGCTGCACCGGCGGACAACAGCGGCCGCTGGACCAGCGGATCCTCCGGGCGATAGCGCAGGCGCGCGCTCATGCCGTCGCGCGCCAGCGCGGTATAGGCCGACACCAGGGTCTCGAGGCGCGTACCGGCACCGCCGAGGATCACCGACAGGTTGGGCCGGCCATCGGGCAGATGCAGGCGAATGTGTGCATTGCGCAGGCGTGCGACGAAGCGCTGCGGACCAAAACGCGCGAGCAGATCCACCGCTGGCACATTGAGGGACTGCTGCAGGGCATAGCTGACACTCACCGGACCGTGAAATTCGCGCGTGAAATTGAGTGGCCGGTAACCATCGAAATTCTGGGGCGCGTCCACCAGCAGGCTCTCGGAATGGATCAGGCCCTCGTCCATGGCCATGCCATAGAGAAACGGCTTGAGCGTCGAGCCCGGTGAACGCAGCGCGGTAACCATGTCGATGTGACCAAAGCGACGCGCATCACCAAAACGTGCCGACCCCAGATAGGCGCGCACCGCCAGGGTCTCATTGCTCACCACGAGGATGGCGGCGGAGGTCCCGGCCGGATAACGGCTGATGTAATTGGCAAGGCGGTCCTCGAGGCGCAGCTGCAGGCCGGCATCCAGCGTGGTGCGAATGAGGCCCACCTGCGGGTGGCGCGCGCGCAGGCGCCGCGCCAGCAGGGGCGCGATCAGTGGCTGGGCATGGAACTGCTGCAACACCTGTTCCTGGCGCGCCTCGCGTACGGTCTGCGCCGGCCACACACCGAAACGCGCCAGGCGCCGCAGGACCTTGTCGCGTGCCCGCCGCGCGCGCGGGGCATGGCGATCGGGTCGCAGGCGGCTGGGTGATTGCGGTAATACGGCCAGCAGGGCCGCTTCGGCGTGACTCAGCTCGCGTACCGGTTTACCGAGGTAGGCATAACTGGCGGCCTGCACACCCTGCAGGGGCCCGCCGAAGGGCGCCAGGTTGACATACAGCTCGAGGATCTCACGCTTGTCGTAATGCCACTCCAGTTGCAGGGCGCGAAACATCTGCCGCAGCTTGCCCGCCACGGTACGTGGATGGGGATCGATGAGGCGCGCCACCTGCATGCTCAGCGTCGAGCCACCCGATACCACCCGCCCGTGCCACGCCCACTGGACACCCGCGCGCAACAGGGCGAAGGGATTGACCCCACCGTGGCGATAGAACCAGCGGTCCTCGTAGTTGAGCAGTGCCTCTATATATAAAGGTGAGACCTCATCGAGTGAAACCGGGTAGCGCCACACACCCTCCTCGTCCGCGAAGGCGCGCAACGGCGTACCGTCCTCGGCGGTGACGATGACGCTCTGTGCTCCCAGGGCCTGTCGGACCGGGAGCGGCGCGAGGCGATCCAGCGTAACAAAAGCCAGCCACGGCCCGATGACCAGCAACAGCGCCGCATGGATATGACGTCGGTAGCGACGAAATATCACCGGTAAGGAAACCACCCAGCGGCCTGCCAGTTCCCGGCCGCCACTTTGCATTATGGCGGTGCGCATGATCTCACTCTGCCTCGTTGACGATGTGCAACGGTTTGCCGCTGATGCCAATGGCGCGGATCTCCGGGCGATACATGTCCTCAAGGTACGGTGGTGGTACGGTGTAGGTGCCCGGTGAGACCACGCGCACCAGGTAGAACAAGTCCGTGGAGCGCCAGCGCTGCAATGATACCGCAGCGACGAAACGATCGTCGCGGTACTCGCTGTGCTTGATGAGATCTGCGCTCATGGCCGCACGCGGATCGACACCATTGATACGCAACTCGTCCAGCGTCGTGCCCTGTGACAGATTGAGGTTTTCTACCTCCAGCCCGGCGGGCAGCAGATCGACCACCAGGGCGTCTTCGATGCGTTCATCGGTGCTCGCCTGCAGGTGTACCAGCAGTAACTCACCGACCCTGAGCGTGCGCTGGTCCACCAGCCTGCCCTTGAGATCATAGATGGCACGGTTGATGCGCACCGTTCCCTGTACTGGTGCCGGTGCCTTGATGGTATAGCCATTGACGACCAGCTCGGCGAACAGGGGACTTGCATTACGGGACTGCAAGCGCAGGCCTGTACGCCAGTGTCCGGCATCCAGCGGCAGCACCAGACGGCCCGCCTCGCCGAGCTCACGCCGGGCCTCGCCTTCGCGAAGTACCGCCTGCCAGGGTTCGCCGGCGTGACGATCCAGGTCACGGCCGGCAAGGAACAGGGCCAGGCGTTCCTGGGTACTGAAGTAGCGGCGAGAGCGGATCTCGTCGGCCAGTGCGAACAGCAGTTGTGCCCTCTCAGCGGTCTCGATGCCGTGACGATCCAGCAAGGCCAGGGTCAGGGCCAGATCACGGATGGGGGAACCATAGTCACCCAGGTAGCGGTGTGCAGTACGCGCCTTTTTCAGACCCTCGGCAATGGCCGTATCCCCCCGGCGCTGGTCACCGGCGAGGCGCAGAGCAATACCCAGTTGTACCAGGGGCAGGCCCGATTCGGCATCCTTGCGATGGTGATCGAAGAGCGTGCGCAGCGTACCCAGCGGTGCGCGTTGCACCCGGGCCAGCACATAGGCCGCGTAGGCCTGCGCGGCAAAGCGGAAATGTCCCGGTGACTGGGTATAGTAGCGCGTACCCAACTGGGTGTTGCCCGATTGCAGGCGGCGCAGGAGGTTCTCCAGCGCACGTTGCAGCATCTGCGGCGGCACATCGAAACCCTTTTCGCGTGCCTCGAGCAGGAAGTCAGCCGCATAGGGTGTCAACCATAACTCTTCGATGCTGTTGGCGCTCCACAAACCAAAGCCGCCACTGGGCAGCTGCATGGACTGAATGCGTTTGAAGGCCACGTCGAGACGCTTCGCCCGCTCACTCAAACTGAGTGGCTTGAGTCCCAGGCGGCGTGCGCTGTCTGCATCCACGTAGACCAGCGGGAAGGCACTACTGGTGGTCTGTTCCAGGCAACCGTAAGGGTAGCGTAACAACCCCTGTACCGCGTCGCGGATATTGAGCGGTGGCAGGTTGGAAACCACCAGCGTCGCGTCCACGGTATCGGGCATGAGCCCGGCAATGAGCGCGGGCGGCAGAACCCATTCTTCATCGGTTTCCAGCCTGAAGCGCAGGCGCCGGGTCTCGGCCGGCCAGGCCGGGCGCACACCCAGCTCCCATTCACGGGCAATGTCGATATCGTCACCCTTCAGTTCCAGGCGAATGGTGCCGACACCGAAGTCCCGCGCAGCAGAGAGATCGAAACGCAGTGTAGTTTTCCTGCCGTCGCCCAGTGACAGGGTGCGCGTCACCGGTTCAAGCCGCAGCGGCGCACTGGCAGTGAGTTTCAGTTTCAACTTGCGCGCCTTGCCACTGAGGTTATGTACATCCACCGTCACCAGCGAGCGGTCACCAGGACTGAGGAAACGTGGCGTGGCGATCTCGGCCACCACCGGTGCAGCAACAGTGACTTCCGCCTCGCCAGAGCCAAAGCGATCCGTACTGAAGGCCACCGCCATGACCCGCAGGCTACCGTTGAAATTGGGGATCGGCAGTTTGACCAGCGCTTCACCATTGGCATCCAGCTTGAGCGGCCCACTGAACAGGGCCACGGTCTTCACCCTGGCATCGGCACGCTTGCTACGCTGCGGACCCGCTCGTTCCAGCGGCGCGTCTCCGCCGAAACGCAGGCGAGCACGTACCCCGGCAAGATTCTCGATGATACGCTGATAGATGTCGTAAGCCTCGATACCGTAGCGACGCCTGGCAAAGAAATGCCCCCAGGGATCGGGCGTAGCGTAATTGGTGATATTGAGGATACCCACGTCCACCGCCGACACCGTCACCATGGCCTGCTGTTGTGCCAGGCCCGGCACCTTGATGCGCACGGCCAGATCATTTTGCGGACGCATACGCGTGGGCAACTCGAGATTGACTTCCAGGCGTCGCGCGCTGCGATCCAGCGGTATGGGCGCCACGCCGATGGCACGATTGGGCGTCGCGCGATCCCTTGCCTTGCCAGGGCGGAACACCACTGCGCTGACATAGAGATCATGACGCTTGAGCCATTCCTCGGCGAGGGGAATGTCCAGCGTCAGGCCTTCGGCCGGGATGGATACGCGACGGCTCCATAGCAACCGGTCGCTTTCGATCAGAATCATGCCTTCACCGGCGTGCGGCGGCGTCACCGTCACGTGCAGGGAGTCACCCTTGCCGTAGGCGGGTTTATCAAGCACCAGCTTGACCTTGTCCGGTCGCGCACTACGTGCCGTATCACGACTGGCCCAGTTCCAGCCGGCAAAGAAACGGTAGCGGGCTACCAGGCCGGTATCGGCATCGCTGATCTCGATACGATAGGCGCCATACTCCACCGGTACACGGATCGTGCCACGCTGGTCGGCCCTGAAAGTCAGCTCCTGCGTCAACACAGGGTACTGGGCTTCTGAATACTCGTAGTGCCAACCGCGATTGTCATCGAAAGTCCAGTAGTAGTCACGATCCTCGCGGATGACACGCACTTCCAGATCACTGGCGGCCAGCAGTTTGCCATCCGGGCCCGTGCGAATGACTTCGAACTCAGCGGTGCTGTAGGACTCGGCATACTCGCCGCTGAAGCGTGGGCGTATACCCAGTACGGCCTCGGCCGGCCAGACAATGCGACTGATGGAGCGCGTCACGGGTCGCCCACCACTTTCGAAGACACTACCGGTGACGCGTACACGCATGGGCGTATTGAGCCGCGACTCCAGTGGCCGCACCGTGATCTGCAGTTCTCCCTGTGCGTCCAGTTTGGTATCGAGCAATTCGCGGTAGCGCGCCTGATTGTCCTCCTGCACGTCACCGAAATAATACTCCTTGAACTTCTCCAGTGGATGATGGGCCGGTGCCACCGCCAGTGCGGCGGTAAAGCGATTGCCTGCCGCCGGTGCGCCATAGAGGTAGGCACCACTGACATCGATGATGAAGTCCTCTTCGGCAGAAAGAAACTCGCGCGCCGACTCGAGGACAAGCTTCATGCGCTCGGGCAGGAACTCTTCCACATTGAACAACCAGGTCTGCACCGGCTCCTCGCTTCCGGGGGCGGTGCGCACCTCCAGCGACCACTTGCCGGTGGGTGCATCGGCGGAGATGGGCAACATGTGCTGGTAGTAACCCAGGGCTTCTGGCCTGAGGGTGAAACGGGATGCGACCTGGCCGTCGGGACGTTTCAGGCTCAGGCTCAGTGGCTGTGCCGTAACACTGCGACCATCCCCGTCGCGCAAGAGCAGGGAAAGATCCACGCTCTCACCGGGCCGATAGAGATCGCGGCTACTGTAGACGAAGACCTCCAGGTCGTTTTGCGGCGCACCCGTGACCGGAAATTCAGACAGGTCCAGCGCCGACTGCTGGAAGGAAAGAATGGCGAGATTGTCATCCTGGCGTGCTACCAGTACCTGATCCTTCTCAGGCCGCCCACGGAATACCGCGCGACCTGCGGCGTCGGTAAATACCTTCTCGATGAGCTTGCCCTTGCCATCGAGCAGCTCAACCCGCACATCGGCAAGCGCCTTGCCACTATTCAGCGAACTCATGTAGACATCCATGCTGTCGGCATAGACGCGCGTATGTAAACCAAGATCGGAGGTCACAAAGAAGGTCGTGTTGTAGCTGTAGGTGAACTTGCCCGGCAGGCTCATGATGGCGATGTACAGGCCGGGAGTCCTGAGTTCATCGATATCCTGCACCGGGATATGGGTAATGGTGCGGGTATCGGGTTTCGCCTCCGTGGTGAACCGCGCCAGGTAGACACTCTCGGTAAACGAAGTCATGCGATTCAGTTCGTAGTAACCGTAACTGCGCTGACCGTGATAATAGGCATTGAGAAAGGTGGCCAGCTTGTCGGGTTTGACACGCAGGAACTGGATATCCACCTCCGGCACATTGACCGTCATGATCGGCAAGCCTTCGCTGATGGCACCGGGCAGGACACTGCCCTGGCTGGCAAAACCCGCCGCCGGCGTGATCTTGCGCGTGGTGACCTTCACTTCCATGGCACGCACCAGCTGGCTACCGTTGGCGGCGGTCAGGCCCCGGCGTACTCGTACGGTGTAGCTACGCTGCGGCTGGATATGCGGGAAATAGAGAATACGGCGCGAATCGCTCAGCACCCATGCGCCATCGACAGCCTTGCCATCGCTCGTCACGTGCAGGAAATCCTGGTAGTCACGCTCGGCATCCAGCGGTGTGGCGAAAATCACCGCCAGCGCAGGGTGGTTGTCCAGCGTGCGTTCGGAGATGTCCAGCACCTCCACGGGTGTGTCGTCGGCCCGTACCGCGAGTGGACGTTCCGGAGTTCCTGCGCCGGGGCGGAGGCTGCCGCCATCCGCGCCGTGCTCACCGCCTCCCATCCAGACGAGAATCCCAAGGGCGAGGACCACCAGTCCCGCCGCACTCCAGAACAGTTTCTTCTTCACGCCTTTCTCCTCGATTTTCTGTGGGGATTAAGACCGCTGCCAACCCATCTCTCTGCCCCACGTCGTTATTCTGCTAACGGCAATACCACTTATCGGGGCCGTTATTTTGGCAAATCTAGGTCAGAAATATGCAGAGAATCTGACAATACAGCGTTCATTTCTCGCATTACTTTACCAATCAGTGATAAGCCCCTGATTTCCGTTATTCACACTTCAAATCGCTTGAATCGATTCCACACGCCGCCGCTGACGAGTTTCCCAGTACCCGAGAGACTCATGTGGATTAGTAAATTTACAATCTCGACAGCGGCAAGGAATCGGGTTAGATTGAATACATAAATAAAAGGCTGGGCGCCCACAGAGAATAACGACAATACGGAAACCTCCCCTTCCCACGGAAACGGACCGGAAGCCCTGGACAACAATGAATTAAGGGTCAGCGCCCCGCGCGGGCCAGCTGTGCAGTCGACCGTTAATGTCTGACAAAGAAAAGAACACACCAGTCGTTCAGGGATTGAGTGCCGAGAACGTACTTCGGCTGCTCGAGCCCCTGAAAACCGATCCCGGCGGCAGCGTCATCTACCGTCATGTTTCCCATGTGGTGCGTGAAATGGAACGTACCCAGAACAAGGTCAGTCGCGGCTATGCCGTAGTACTGCACAACCTGCTGGCCGTGCTGCGTAAGCAGTTACCCGGCGATTCCCTGCTCAACCTTGAACTCAAGATGGTGCAGAAGCGGCTCATGCCGCCCATCACGCTGGCGGAACTGGCCGCCCTGCAGGTCTATTTGCAAAAGGCCATTCGCCTCGCTACCGAAGTGGCCGACCCGGACGCCGATCTCCTGCGCGAGGCCTTCGCCCCCCTGATAGGAGCCACGGCAACGGGTCCTCATAGCCCGGTCCGCGAACCCGGGCCGGAGACCGCGGGCACGGAACCCCCACAGGACGCGCCAGCACCAGAGACAGCCGTCGATGAGTCTGCCGAGGAAGCAGAGCTGGAGCCCATGGAGTCACAGGCCAGTATCACTCTGGGTGACCTGAACATGAATTCCCAGGCCGAAATCACCCGTCCACCGGCTGGGGGCAACGTCCCCTCGCCCGGTATTCCACCGGGCTTCCAGAAGCGGCTCAGCAACCAGACCCAGCAGTTACACGACCTGCAGGAAACCCTGACGGCAAGGATCCTGGAAACCATTCAACACCAGGAAAAATTCGGTCTCCTGCTCGAAGAAACGCTCTATCAACTGGAACAGGCGGAAAACAAGCAGGATGTGGAGAACGTGCGCCAGCATGCCATTTCCGAGATCAATCATATACTTGCCGAGCAGAACCAGGTGGTGCGCATGCTCAGTGAGACCGAGGCCTTCCTGCACCTCATCAAGCGTAACAGCGACGAACTGAGCCAGGAACTCGACCATGTGCGTACGCTCAGCCTCACCGACGACCTGACGCAGCTGCCCAACCGACGCGCGTTCCTGCAACGCCTGGAAGACGAAATCGATCGTTCACGGCGTTACCAGTATCCGCTGACCATTGCATTGCTCGATCTCGACGAGTTCAAACAGGTCAATGACCGACACGGCCACGCGGTGGGCGACCAGATGCTCAAGCAGTACGCCAGCGATATCCTCTCGCAGTTCCGTCGCCACGACCTGGTGGCGCGCTATGGTGGTGAGGAATTTGCCATCCTTTTTCCCAACACCAGTATCGACGAAGCTCTGCGCGCGCTGGAAAAGGCACGCCAGCAGGCCATGGACAGCAAGCTGGTCATGGCCCACGATACGCTTTCCACCCCGACGTTCTCCGCCGGACTCACGTCCTGCCTTTATACGGACAACAGCGATGCGCTGATTGGCCGTGCCGATGCCCTGCTCTATGCCGCCAAGAAAAATGGCCGCAACCGTATCGAAATGGATACACCACCTGCCACCAGCGAGCAGGTGCTGGGGAACTGACCATCACGCTATAGTTCTACCGGCGTACCAATCCCGCAGCCCAGACTGAGCGCCGCATTTCCCCTGTTCTGTGCAATTTCCACCAGGCCCATCGAGTTGTGATACCAGAACAGCTCGCCTTCCGGCACGGCTGAAAAGGTACGCGCACCAGCCACCGTATTCCCGGCGATGACAAGCCGGGCCGACACATCGATGTCCCCGGCGTCGAGCCCGGTGATCAGGTTGCCAAAGGCATCCACATAGATGACTTCCGCCAGCTCCGTGGGCCAGTCTGCAAAGTGACCCGCGGGGATCATGTGTGCCAGCTGCTCCAGCGGTGTCCCGGTGGCCAGTTGGGCAGCGACGGGGGCAAACAGGTCGCGGCCATGGAAGCTGTCCGAGAGCTGCGGCGGTTGCCAGGTGATCTGCCACCAGCGGGACAGTTTCGCGGTACGCGCAACCGACTCCAGCAGGCCATTGTCGGGACCGACGAAGCGTCGCCCATCGGCCTCCAGCACCACCGCGCGGCGGCCGGGATCCCCCACCCCGGGATCCACGACGGCAAGCACCAGGGCATCATCAGGCAGGGGCGCCACGATGCGGGCGAGCAGGCAGGCCGCCGCACGGGGATCACAGCGCGGCGCATCGTGCATCAGATCCACAAGACACACACCTGGCGCCAGTTGCCCGAGCACGGCGTGCATCTGACCCACATAGGGACCGTTGAGGGTAAAGTCGGTAAACAGAGCGATCATGCGCATGCAGGCCAGGGCCATCCATCAGGCATCGGAAAAAGTATAGCGCACAAAAAAACCGGGCAAGGCCCGGTTTCTTCGTATGTATGCCGTAGCGCCTGACTCAGGCCTCGGCAGCCTCGCCTTCCACGGCCTCGGTGGCTTCACCCGTGGCGGGGCGATCGACAAGTTCCACGTAGGCCATGGGCGCATTGTCACCAGGACGAAAACCGCACTTGAGGATGCGCAGGTAACCACCCGGACGCTTGGCGTAACGCGGACCGAGTTCATCGAACAG
The DNA here is from genome assembly GCA_011051615.1 of Gammaproteobacteria bacterium. Classification (GTDB taxonomy): domain Bacteria; phylum Pseudomonadota; class Gammaproteobacteria; order CAMYNG01; family CAMYNG01; genus HyVt-448. Next base: position 6,049 of record DRKU01000193.1, on the reverse strand, counting down.
CTTGGTGACGATGTCACGATCACGCAGGCGGGCAAAGGCCAGGCGGCGATTGGCGACACTGTCGGTGCCGGCAAGAGTGATCAGCGGCTCGGCCACGCGACGCAGTTCCTTGGCCTTGGGCAAGGTGGTGCGGATTAGTTCGTGGCGGAACAGCGAAGCCGCCATGTTGCGAAACATGGCCTTGCGATGGCTGCTATTACGGTTTAGTTGTCGACCACTCTTACGGTGACGCATGATTGCTTACCTTCAACTGCAATTCGTGAATTCGGAAAGAACGCTCAGGTTCCGGTTTTTTCGCCTGTCTTGTCCTTCAGGCTGGCGGGTGGCCAGTTCTCCAGCCGCATACCCAGTGAAAGACCGCGCGAGGCCAGCACATCCTTGATTTCCGTCAGCGACTTCTTGCCCAGGTTGGGCGTCTTCAGCAGCTCTACCTCGGTACGCTGGATCAGGTCACCAATGTAGTAGATCTGCTCTGCCTTGAGACAGTTCGCCGAACGTACGGTCAATTCCAGATCGTCCACCGGGCGCAGCAGCACGGGATCGATCTCCGGCTCTTCTTCCTGCGGCTCGGCTTCCTGCTTGCCCTTCAGATCGACGAAGGCGGACAGCTGGTCCTGCAGGATAGTTGCCGACTGGCGAATCGCCGCTTCCGGATCGATGGTACCGTTGGTCTCCAGCTCGATGATCAGCTTGTCGAGGTTGGTACGCTGCTCGACGCGTGCGCTATCGACCACGTAGGCCACGCGCGAAACCGGGCTGAAACTGGCATCCAGAACCATGCGACCGATAGGGCGATCACCTTCTTCGCTTTCGGTGCGTACGGTAGCCGGCTCGTAGCCGCGCCCGCGTTCAACCTTGAGCGTCATGTTCAGCTCGCCGGCCTTGGTAAGGTGGGCGATAACATGCTCCGGATTGACCAGTTCGACATCATGATCGAGCATGATGTCACCGGCAGTCACCACACCCGGGCCCTTTTTGTTCAGGGTCAGGGTGGCTTCATCGCGGTTGCTCATGTGCAAGGCGAGCCCCTTGAGGTTGAGCAGGATTTCGACAACGTCTTCCTGCACCCCTTCGACCGAAGTGTATTCATGGAGCACGCCCTCGATTTCCACTTCCGTGACGGCACAACCGGTCATGGAAGAAAGCAGGATCCGGCGCAGGGCGTTGCCCAGTGTATGGCCGAAACCGCGTTCCAGCGGCTCGAGCACGATACGCGCCTGAGTTTCACTCTTCTGCTGTACATCCACAATACGTGGCTTGAGAAATTCTGTTACAGACCCCTGCATGGAAAGCCTCTTGTTTGTTTCCCTGTATTAAATCCGCTATTGCCTCAAAGACCGTGGCAGGCCTGTGCCGCCACAGGACGATACTTACTTCGAGTACAACTCCACCACCAGCTGTTCGTTGATGTCGGAAGGCAGATCACTGCGTTCAGGCATAGTCGTAAAGGTGCCTTCTGCTTTCTTGGCGTCAACGCTCAACCACTCCGGGATACCCCGCTGCTCGGCCATCTCCATCGCGGTCTTGATGCGCAACTGGTTACGCGCCTTCTCGGTCAGGGCGATGACATCACCGGGCTTGACCCTGGCAGAAGGAATATTCATCTTCTTGCCGTTCAGGGTGACACCATTGTGGCGGATCAGCTGACGAGCTTCAGAGCGCGAGGCACCGAAGCCCATGCGAAACACGACATTGTCCAGGCGGGATTCCAGCAACTGCAACAGGTTTTCACCCGTGGAACCCTTGATACGGTCAGCTTCCTTATAATAGCGACGAAACTGATCTTCCAGTATGCCGTAGATACGACGCAGCTTCTGCTTGGCACGCAACTGCGTGGCATAGTCAGAAAGACGCGTACGGCGCTGGCCGTGCTGCCCGGGCGGGAAGGGGCGCGATTCCATGGGACATTTCCCGGAATGACACTTCTCACCCTTCAGAAAAAGTTTGTCACCTTCGCGACGGCAAAGGCGGCACTTGGGACCGATATATCTGGCCAATGGTCTGCTCCTGAATTAAACGCGACGTTTTTTCGGTGGCCGACACCCGTTGTGCGGGATAGGCGTAACGTCAGTAATACTGATGATCTTGAAACCCTGTGCATTGAGTGCGCGCACGGCGGACTCACGTCCCGGTCCAGGACCCTTGACACATACTTCCAGGTTCTTGATGCCGTATTCCTTGGCTACCGTACCTGCACGTTCTGCAGCCACCTGCGCAGCGAAGGGCGTGCTCTTGCGCGAACCACGGAATCCGGAACCACCGGCGGTGGCCCAGCACAGGGCGTTGCCCTGGCGATCAGAGATGGTCACGATGGTATTGTTGAAGGAAGCGTGGACATGCGCGATGCCATCAGAGACGTTGCGCTTGACCTTTTTCTTCCGCGAACCGGGTTTTGTTGCCATGCTTTTACCTGAAAAACGTTAGGTTGGTAACGATTACTTTTTGATCATCTTGCGCGGACCCTTACGGGTGCGGGCGTTGGTGCGCGTGCGCTGACCGCGCAGCGGCAGACCGCGACGATGACGCAGGCCGCGGTAGCAACCCAGGTCCATGAGACGCTTGATGTTCATGGACACTTCGCGGCGCAGATCACCTTCGACGGTAAACTTGCCGACTTCACTGCGCAATGCCTCGAGTTCGCTCTCGGTCAGATCGCGGATCCGCGCCGAAGGCGTCACCCCGGCGGCCTCGCAGATCTGACGTGCGCGCGTGTTCCCGACACCATAGATCGACGTCAGCGCGATCACGGCGTGCTTGTTATCCGGAACATTGATACCTGCTATACGGGCCATGAAGCCACTCCCTCAAGTACTTGATTTACTGCCAAAGCGCCACGGAAAACGCGCTATGGTACATCCAAATAAGGTGATTTTTCAAGAAAATCAACGATTTTTCCCCTGTTTGGGGGCTTATCCCTGGCGCTGCTTGTGCCGGGGATCCTTGCAGATCACGCGCACACTGCCGTGGCGACGGATGATCTTGCAGTTACGGCAAATTTTCTTGACCGATGCTCTAACTTTCATTGCTGTGCTCCAAATATACCGAACCCGGCCCGCCTAGAGGCCGCGGCCACCGCCTTTCAGATTGGCCTTTTTCATCAGCCCCTCATACTGGTGGGAGACCAGATGGGTCTGAACCTGGGCCATGAAATCCATCACCACTACCACGATGATGAGCAGGGAGGTGCCGCCAAAATAGAACGGCACGCCCCCGTACAGAATCATGAACTCCGGCAGGATACTCACTGCCGTAATATACAGGGCACCGATCAGCGTCAGCCGCCCGAGAATCGTGTCGATATAACGTGCGGTCTGCTCACCGGGCCGGATCCCCGGAATAAATGCCCCTGAGCGCTTCAGGTTGTCTGCCGTTTCACGCGGGTTGAACACCAGCGCCGTATAGAAAAAGCAGAAAAATATAATCGCCAGCGCATAGAGCATGACGTAGATCGGCTGCCCGGGGGACAGCGTCGCAGCGATGTCCTGCAGCCAGCCCATACCATCGGCATCCCCGAACCAGCCCATCATGGTGGCCGGAAACAGAATGATGCTCGAGGCAAAGATGGGCGGGATCACGCCCGCCATGTTCACCTTCAACGGCAAATGACTGCTCTGAGCCGCATACATCCGCCGCCCCTGCTGCCGCTTGGCATACGTCACCGAGATCCGTCGCTGGCCGCGCTCCATGAACACCACGAAGGCGATCACCAGCACCGACAGGATGATGAGACCCAGCATGAAGCCCGGACTCAACAGGCCCGTGCGCGCCGACTCCAGCACTCCGCCAATGGCCGACGGCAGACCGGCCACGATACCGGCAAAAATCAGCATGGACATGCCGTTGCCGATACCACGCTCGGTGATCTGCTCACCCAGCCACATGAGGAACATGGTCCCCGTCACCAGGGTCACGACCGTGGTGAAATAGAACGTCGAGGCATCGAGCAACAACAGGCCCGGCTGCCGCGACAGTGCCACCGCCACGCCCACGGCCTGGAAGGCCGCCAGGCCCAGCGTCGCCCAACGCGTGTACTGCGTGATCTTGCGCTTGCCGGCCGCGCCCTCCTTGCTCAGCTGCTCCAGCTTCGGGTGTACCTTGGTCAGCAGCTGAATAATGATGGATGCCGAGATGTACGGCATCACACCAAGGGCAAATACCGACATGCGCTCCAGCGCGCCACCGGTGAAAATGCCGAACAGGTCGAGGATGGTCCCTTCCTGCGCCTTGAACAGGGCCTCGAGCTTGTCCGGGTTTATCCCGGGCACCGGGATAAAGGTCCCGACGCGAAATACCAGCAGGGCACCAATCAGGAAGAAGATGCGTTGGCGAAGCTCGGTAAAACGCCCCGCCTGCATGGCTCCCGCAATCGCTGAGTTGGGACCCGCCAATTTAGTCCTCGACCTTGCCGCCAGCGGCTTCAATGGCAGCGCGCGCACCTGGTGTTACACCAAGGCCGCGTACGGTAACGGCGCGGTTGATCTCACCCGACTTCATAACGCGTGCGTAACGGGTATTCTGGTTGACGATGTTGGCCGCCTTGAGTGCAGGCAGGTCCACCACGTCACCCTCCACCTTGGCCAGCTCGTGGAGACGAATCTCCGCCGTCACCATGGCCTTGCGCGAGCGGAACCCGACCTTGGGCAGGCGCCGCTGCAGGGGCATCTGGCCGCCTTCGAAACCGACCTTGTGGAAACCGCCCGAACGGGATTTCTGACCCTTGTGGCCACGGCCGGCGGTTTTGCCCAGACCAGAACCAATACCACGACCGACACGCTTGGCGGCGGTCCTGGCGCCCTTGCCGGGCTTGAGTGTATTGAGGCGCATGCTCAGTTCTCCTCGACCTTCAGCATATAGCTGACCCTGTTGATCATGCCGCGCACGGAAGGCGTATCTTCAACCTCCACCGTCTGGTGCATGCGGCGAATTCCCAGACCGGCAACACAGGCCTTGTGGGACTTGAGGCGACCGTTGGTGGAACGCACCAGCGTCACTTTGACTGTCTTCTTGTCTGCCATGGTATCAATCCAGGATTTCTTCGACTTTCTTTCCGCGCTTGGCGGCGATCTTCTCCGGCGAGAACATGTCGCCCAGCCCCTTGATGGTCGCACGCACGACGTTGATGGGGTTGTTCGAGCCGATGCACTTGGCCAGCACGTTATGCACACCAACCACATCGAAAACCGCACGCATCGGGCCACCGGCGATGACGCCGGTACCTTCGGAGGCCGGCTGCATGTAGACCTTGGCCGCACCATGCGAAGACGTAATCGGATACTGCAGTGTGCCTTCCTTCAGGTCGATGGAAACCATGTTCTTGCGCGCGGCTTCCATCGCCTTCTGGATGGCCACCGGCACTTCGCGTGCCTTGCCGGTACCGAAACCGACCTTGCCATTGCCATCACCGACGACGGTCAGGGCCGAGAAACCGAAGATACGGCCACCCTTGACCACCTTGGCGACGCGGCGTACCGCGACCAGGCGCTCCTGCAGACCGTCTGTGCTCTGTGAACTATCCGCTACTGCCATAACTGTGCCCTTAGAATTCCAGACCGGCTTCGCGCGCAGCATCTGCTAACGCCTTGAGCCGACCGTGATACTTGAAACCGGAACGATCGAATGCCACCTTGCTGACACCGGCAGACTTCGCCTTTTCGGCGATCATCCGGCCCACCTCAGCCGCGGCCTCGACATTGCCCGTCGACTTTACCTTGCCCTTTACTTCGGCCTGCACGGTCGAGGCAGTAGCCAGGACCTTGCCACCGTCGGCCGAAATCACCTGGGCATAGATATGCCGCGGCGTGCGATGGATGCACAGACGCTGAATACCCAGCTCGCTGATTTTGGCCCGTGTACGGCGCGCGCGGCGCAACCGTTTTGCTTTCTTATCCATTTACTTTACCTGCCCTATTTCTTCTTGGCATCTTTGCGCACGATATGCTCACCCGCATACTTCACACCCTTGCCCTTGTACGGCTCAGGCGGACGATAGGCGCGAATTTCCGCAGCCACCTGACCAACCTTCTGCTTGTCGATGCCCTTGATGACGACT
>DRKU01000192.1 GCA_011051615.1 Gammaproteobacteria bacterium | reverse complement strand
TTGCCTCCGCATATTCAACCCGCTATCAGACCCGCTGGAATACCACCTGCGTAGGAATGACGTTTTTTTCTGGCTTCACGTTCCTTCGCGGCCCTTGCGGTTGGTCCTTCCCGTCATTCCGGGGGACGCCATGCGTCGCATGGCGGCAACCCGGAATCCAGAGGTCATTTTCCCTGAACTCCGGCCTGCGCCGGGGTGACGGCGCAATATGCTGCGCTATTGCGCCCTGCCCCTTTTGCGTACTTCACGCCCTTCTCGGTTTATCCCGGATCGGTAATCGCGGCCGGGTGGCCGCTCCTGCAGGACAGGTGCCAGCCGCTCGCCCCTGTTCATTCAATCCATGTTATCGAGAATGGCCTTTTTCACCGAGTCGAGGGTGGCGTCGATGGTAATGGGTGGTGCGGAGCTTTGCCTGATGGCGGTGTCGGGATCTTTCAGGCCGTGTCCGGTGAGGGTGCAGACGATCTTGCTGCCTTCGGGGATCTTGCCGCTCTGGATGTCACGCAGTGCGCCGGCCAGCGAGGTGGCCGAGGCGGGTTCGCAGAATACGCCTTCGTTTTCGGCGAGCAGTTTCTGCGCGGCGAGGATCTCCTCGTCGCTGCATTCGTCGAACCACCCTTCCGATTCCTTCTGCACCACCCAGGCCTTGTCCCAGCTCTGCGGATGGCCGATGCGAATGGCGGTGGCGACGGTCTCGGGATCATCGACCATTTCGCCGCGCATGAAGGGTGCTGCGCCGCTGGCCTGGTAGCCGACCATGCGCGGACGGCGGGTGACGATGCCGTCATTGAAGTATTCGCTGTAACCCATCCAGTGAGCGGTAATGTTGCCGGCGTTGCCCACCGGGATGCAGTGGTAGTCGGGTGCGGCACCCAGTTCTTCGACGATCTCGAAGGCCGCGGTCTTCTGCCCCTGCAGGCGGAAGGGATTGATGGAGTTGACGATGGTCACCGGCGCTTCACCGGCGACGTCCTTGACCAGTTGCATGCCGGCGTCGAAGTTGCCCTTGATCTGGATCACCACCGCGCCGTGCATCATGGCCTGCGCCAGCTTGCCCAGCGCGATCTTTCCGTCGGGGATCAACACGAACGCGGTGATGCCCGCGCGCGCGGCATAGGCCGCCGCCGCCGCCGAGGTGTTGCCGGTGGAAGCGCAGATGATGGCCTTGCTGCCCTCCTCGACCGCCTTGGTCACGGCCATGGTCATGCCGCGATCCTTGAACGAGCCGGTGGGGTTGAGGCCTTCGTACTTGACGTAGATGTCCACGTCCTTGCCGATCTGGTCGGGGATATTGTGCAGGCGGATGAGCGGCGTGTTGCCTTCGCCGAGACCGATGATGCGCGTGTCGTCATGGACCGGCAGGCGGTCGCGGTACTTGTCGATCAGTCCGGTGTAACGGGGCCGAAAGGGCATGATGCAATTCCTCGATTCAAATGTCGCAGTATGTTCAGTGGGCGTCGAGCGTTTCCATGCGGATGCGCGTGATGCTGCCCTCGATGACGTCCAGCGCCTCGATGTCGGCGATGGCGTCGTTCATGTTCTTTTCCCTCACTCGGTGAGTGAGCATGATGATGGTGGCCTGTTCACTGTCCGGCTGCGGCTCCTTCTGGATGATGGCCTCGATGCTGATCCCCTGCTCGCCGAGGATGCGGGTCACCTCGGCCAGCACGCCGGGCCGATCCTGGGCCTGCATGCGCAGGTAGCAGGCGGTCTCCACGTCCTCCATGGCGAGCACCGGCAGATCGGACAGCGCATCGGGCTGGAAGGCCAGATGCGGCACGCGGTTCTCCGGATCGGCGGTCAGGGCACGCGTCACGTCCACCACGTCGGCCACTACCGCCGAGGCCGTCGGCGCGGCACCGGCGCCGGCACCATAATATAAGGTAGGGCCGACGGCATCGCCCAGTACCAGCACGGCGTTCATGACACCATCGACGTTGGCGATCAGGCGCCGCTCGGGGATCAGCGTCGGGTGTACACGCAACTCGATGCCGGCGTCGGTGCGCCGCGTCAGGCCGAGGTGCTTGATGCGATAGCCCAGTTGCTCGGCATACTCCACGTCCTCGCGCGTGATACGCGTGATGCCCTCGGTATAGGCGGCATCGAACTGCAGCGGGATGCCGAAGGCGATGGAGGCGAGGATGGTCAGCTTGTGGGCCGCGTCGATGCCTTCCACGTCGAAGGTGGGATCGGCCTCGGCATAACCCAGTTCCTGGGCCTCCCTGAGGACGTCGTCGAAGTCGCGGCCCTTGTCGCGCATCTCGGTGAGGATGAAGTTGCCGGTGCCGTTGATGATGCCGGCGAGCCACTGGATGCGATTACCGGCCAGGCCTTCGCGGATGGCCTTGATGATGGGAATACCCCCGGCTACCGCCGCCTCGAAGGCCACCATGACACCCTGCTTCTGCGCTGCAGCAAAGATCGCGTTGCCGTGCTTGGCAATCAGCGCCTTGTTGGCGGTGACCACGTGCTTGCCGTTGTCGATGGCGCGCATGACCAGGTCGCGCGCCAGGGTGTCACCGCCGATGAGTTCGACGATGAT
>DRKU01000191.1 GCA_011051615.1 Gammaproteobacteria bacterium | reverse complement strand
TGCAGAATGGGGCGAGGTTGTTCGTCAACTACTGCCTGAGCTGTCACTCGGCGTCGTTCATGCGTTACAACCGTCTGGGTGCCGATCTGGGCATCGATGACGACAAGCTGCTCGACAACCTGATGTTCGTGGCGGATTTCCGCAAGGATCCCATGGGTGCACCGGCCAAGGTCGGCAACCTGATGACCGTCGCCATGCGTCCCGAAGATGCAAAGGGCTGGTTTGGTACCGAGCCGCCTGACCTGTCGGTCATTGCGCGTTCACGTGGCGCCGACTGGTTGTACACCTACCTGCGCACCTTCTATCCGGATGCCAAACGCCCCTTCGGCGTCAACAATGGTGCCTTCAAGGATGTCGCCATGCCTCACGTACTGTGGGAATTGCAGGGTGTCACCGAGCCGGTATTCGAGCAGGTTATGGAGGATGGCAAGCCCAAGGTCGATGACAACGGCAAGCCCGTCATGCATCTGGTCGAGGTCAAGGTCGTCAAGCCCGGCACGATGAGTACGGCGGAGTATGATAATGCCATGCGTGACCTGGTGGCCTATCTCGTCTACATGGGTGAGCCCGCCAAGCTCAAGCGTTATAGCGTGGGCATGTGGGTCCTCGGTTATCTGGTGATCCTGTTCTTCTTCGCCTATGCGCTGAAGAAAGAATACTGGAAAGATATACACTAAATAACTGGCGGCACGCTTGCGTGCCGTATGCAGGCCGGGAGACCGTCCCTTGGGGGCGGTCTCCCGTGTTTTCGGGAAACCGGCTATCGTGCCGGTTTTCTGCCCATAGGCGCTTTCCAACCTGTCACTGGAAGGTGTGTCGTTTCTAAGCATGAAGTAAGCGGAGAAAAACAGATATGGCACAAATTGCCAATCGTCGTTCGGTCATGACGCTCTATTCCGGCAAGGGCAACGCCTACAGCCATATGGTGCGGGTCGTGCTGTCGGAAAAGGGTATCAATCATGAGGTGGTGGATGTCGATCTGGACAATCCCCCCGAGGATCTCATCGATCTCAATCCCTACAACGAAGTACCGACCCTGGTCGATCGTGACCTGGTGCTCTATGACGCCAATACCATCATGGAGTACCTCGATGAGCGGTTTCCCCATCCGCCGCTGATGCCGGTAGATCCCGTTTCCCGTGCACAGAACCGCCAGATGCGCTACCGTATTCAGCGTGACTGGTACACGGCGGTGGATCGCATCCTTGCCAGTAGCAAGGATGCCGAGACAGCGCGCAAGGAACTGCGTGAAAGCCTGGTTGCCGTTTCGCCGGTATTCGAGCAGAAGCCCTTTTTCCTCAGCGAGGAATTCTCGCTGGTGGATGCGGCCATCCTGCCGCTGCTGTGGCGCCTGCCTCAGCTTGGAATCGAGATCCCGGCACAGGCGAAGGGTCTGAACAAGTACATGCAGAACATGTTTGAGCGGGAGTCCTTCATCAACAGCCTGACGGAAACCGAGCGCGAGATACGCTTCCCGGACTAAACAGTTGTTCCGGTGAACTGATCCGGACAGGCACGCAGGCGAGGAGCTGCCTTGGAACAAATGACGCCCAGCCGACCCTATCTGCTCAGGGCCATCTACGAGTGGATTGTCGACAACGACATGACACCCTACATGCTGGTGGATGCCACGGCGGAGAATGTTCAGGTACCGCGCCAGTACGTGGAGAACGGCAAGATTGTTCTCAATGTCGGACCGCGTGCCGTTGAACAGCTCGACATCAGCAATGAGGCGGTGCGCTTCAACGCGCGTTTTTCGGGGCGCGTCTTCGAGGTCTATTTCCCGGTCCAGTCTGCACTCGCCATTTATGCCCGTGAAAACGGTCAGGGTATGGTCTTTTCCGATGAGGACGAGATCCCGCCCGATCCCTCTCCCGACGACAACAAGCGTCCACACCTCAAGGTCGTCAAGTAAGGCCCCATGATCGAAGTCCATACCGGTGACATTACACAGTTGTCGGTGGACGCCATCGTCAATGCCGCCAACCGCAGCCTGCTGGGTGGTGGTGGCGTGGATGGCGCCATTCACCGTGCCGCCGGCTCACGCCTGCTGGAGGCCTGCCGAAAACTGAAGGGTTGTGAAACCGGCGAGGCGAAGATCACACCCGGTTTCGATCTTGCCGCGCGTTTCGTCATTCACACCGTCGGGCCCGTCTGGCACGGTGGTGAGGCCGGCGAGGCCGAACTGCTGGCCAGTTGCTACCGGCGCAGCTTCGAACTCGCCCTGGACAAGGCCGTGCGCAGCATCGCCTTCCCCGGCATCAGCACCGGTGTCTATGGCTTTCCAAAGGATCAGGCGGCGGACATCGCCGTCGGCATCATGCGGGAATACGAAGACCGCTTTGAGCGCATCATCGCCTGCTGTTTCAGCGAGGAAGATGCACGGCGTTACAGGGAACGGCTCCAATTGAAATGACGCTTCAAAAAGTTTACCGCAAAGGCCGCGAAGAGGCGCGAAGGTGAAAATGAACCGTTTTTTACGTGGCGATACTTTGCGCCCTTTGCGGTTGGATCTTCCCCTGCACCATAGTTTGTATTGCTTTTCCGGTGGCTAAAGAGATGAAATGTTGGCTAGATCGTTTTGCCCGGGTTGAGGATGCCGTTGGGATCGAACTGGGCCTTGATGCGACGCATGAGGTCGAGGGTCACGGCGTCGATCTCACGTGAGACGAACTCCCGCTTCACCACGCCGATGCCGTGCTCGCCGGAGAGGGTGCCATCCAGTGACAGGACCAGGGTAAAGATCTCATCGAGACAGTCCTCGGCCTTTTGTGCCGCCTCGGGCTCGTCGGGATCGAGCAACAGGTTGACGTGGATATTGCCGTTGCCGGCATGGCCGAAGTTGACGATGGGCAGGGCATATTTTTCCGCCAGTGCGCCGAGACCACTGATAAGGCGTGGGATGTTGGAGACGGGAACCACCACGTCTTCATTGATCTTCTTTGGCGCCACGGTGCGCAGGGCGGGCGAGAGGGACTTGCGCATGCGCCAGATCTCCTCGGCCTGCTCGGCGCTGTCGGCATCGAGGCTGCTCAGCAGGTCGTCGTTGCCTGCTGCATGGAGGACGCGTGCCGCCAGTGCGTCGAGTTCGTCGGCATCACCATCCACTTCGACGATCAACAGGGCGCGGGCCTCGGCGGGCAGGGGACAGTCGGCATAGTTACGGATCATGCCGATGGCGCCGGCGTCCATGAATTCCAGCGAGCGGGGCAGGTGACTGAGCGCCATGATTTCGGTAATCGCGCGGGTTGCGGCCTCGATGCTGGTGTAGGTCAGCAACAGGGTACGCACGGCCTCGGGCAGAGGGGTGAGTTTCAGCGTCGCCTCAGTAATGACCGCCAGCGTCCCCTCAGAACCGATCAACAGGCGCGTCAGGTCGTAGCCCACCACCCCCTTGGTCGTGAGGACACCGGTGCGGATCTCACGTCCGTCGCCGGTGACTGCACGCAGGCCGAGGACATTTTCACGCGGTGTTCCATACTTGATGGCGCGTGGTCCGGCGGCATTGCAGGCCAGGTTGCCGCCGATGGTGCAAAATGGCGCGCTGGTGGGATCCGGCGCCCAGAAGAAACCCCGGCTCGCGGCCTTTTCCTGTACCGCGGCATTGGTGGCGCCACTCTCGGCGCGCAGGTAGCGGTTGGCCACATCGGGTTCACCTATATGAGACAGCCGTTCCATGGCCAGTACCAGTCCGCCGGCAAGCGGCACTGCCGCGCCGGTGGTACCGGTACCCCGCCCGCGCGTGGTGACAGGGATGCCGAATTCGTTGCACAGTTGCAGGGTATCGCGTACCTGTTCATGGCTGGTGGGAAAGACCACCACGTCGGGCAGGTATTGCAGGCGGCTGTTATCGTAGCCATAGGCCCAGCGCTCGGATTCCTCGCGCAGGATCTGATCCGGCGGGTACAGTTCCGCCAGCACGCGTAGCAGTTTATCGGGAAGCATGGTCACGGGCGGCCCTGAACGACCTGGTGTAGAAAGGGGGCGTGCGCAGGCATGGGCACGGGGTGTTCAGTCGGACTGGCCGAAAAGGACTTCGTCTATCTGGCTGCACAGGCAGTGGATGGCAAGCAGGTGGACTTCCTGGATGCGGGCCGTGGAGCTGGCCGGTACACGCACTTCCACGTCGGCGGGGCGCAGCAACTGTGCCGTCTTACCGCCGTCACGGCCGGTCAGGGCGACGATCTTCATGTCCTGTTCGATGGCGACTTCAATGGCGCGGTTGACGTTGGCCGAATTGCCGCTGGTGGAGATGGCCAGCAGGCAGTCGTTGGGGCGGCCCAGGGCACGGACCTGCTTGGCAAAGATCTCGCTGTAGTCGTAGTCGTTGGCAATGGAGGTCAGTGTCGAAGTGTCGGTGGTAAGGGCCACCGCGGGCAGGGCGGGGCGTTCGCGCTCGAAACGGTTGAGCAGTTCGGAGGAGAAGTGCTGGGCATCGGCAGCGGAGCCGCCATTACCGCAGGCCAGGATCTTGCCGCCGTTGCCAAGGCTTGCCACCATGGCCTCCACGCCATGGGCGATGGGTTCGGCAAGCACCGCCAGCGCCTGTTGCTTGGCCTCGATACTTTGCGTGAAGATGTGTCGAATGTTGTCGCTGAGCGTCATTACTACCAGGCCGATACGCTGAAGGCATCGCTTATCCAGTCAATCTGCTGTGTACCACCGCCCAGTGCAATCACGTCGAAACGAGCCGGCATGCTCTGCCAGCGGGGGTTTTGTTGCAGGAAGTATAACGCAGTGCGGATCAGTTTGGCCTGTTTTTTCCCGTTTACGCTCTCGGCACCACTGCCCCAGCGGTGGCTGTGGCGGTAGCGCACCTCGACGAAGATCACGCCCTGCTCGCGGTGTTGCATGATGAGATCGATCTCGCCATAGCGGCTGTTGAAATTGCGGGCCACCAGCTTCATGCCCTGCTGGCGAAGGAATTCCAGCGCCCGGTCTTCGGCCTCCCTGCCGCGTGCATCCTGTTCCATGTTGTTGAAGGCTCCCTGCCGTGATGTGTACTGTGCGCGGTTACTGGCCGCTTTCATCGATGAGCACCGGCTGGCCGCTGCGGAAGCGCACCCAGGTCAGCTGGCGGTGAATGCGGTTGCGTTCGTCGAGACTGAGGCTGCCGGTCTCGCCATCGAAGCGCTCGTAGGGATAGGCACGCAAGGGGTTGAGCGCGGCGATGATATTGAAGGCGTCGATGCCGAGGGCGAACAGGCGTTGCAGGCTGCGTCCGACACTGGAGATATAGGGCTCGATGTCATTGCGCAGGCCGCTGTGCGAGCGGCTTTCGGCCAGCACCCAGGGCATGTCGCCGAAGTACAGGCCATCCATGTCGCGATCTTTCTCCCGGTTGAGGTTACCGGTGAAGACATGCGAGGTGGCATAGACCGGCAGATCGGCGGCATGGAAGAACTTGAGTTGTGGACGGATCTGGCGCGCCTGGCGTGGGTAGGCGGCGATGAAGACGAAGTCCACGTCCTTGCGTCGGCGCGGGGTGTACTTGAGGTTGCGCTTGAGCAGCGTGTGCAGGCGCCGATAGCGGCGGCGGCTGTCGTCGATATCGAGCAGGCGCTTGATGGGCAGTGAGAAATCGTTGTCCGTGGCGTTGTAGCGCTGGTGCTCCAGCAGCGTGCCGCCCAGTTCTTCCCAGCGCGTACGGAAGGCATTGAAGACACGCTCACCCCAGGGACCGGACGGGACCAGCGCGAGGGCATAGACATGACCGTCCAGCCAGGTGCGTTGTGCCACCTGGCGCGCCTCTTCCTCCGGCGAGAGACTGAACTGGTAGAGATTGGCCGGTACGTCCTCGGCACTGGTGTAGTTCAGGGCCAGTGTTGGCACCGGCAGTTCGCCCTCGCGGGCCAGGGCATCGGTGGCCTCCTTGCTCAACGGACCGACGACGAACTGGGCCCCGGCGGCCACCGCCCGCTGGTAGACGGCATGAACATTGGTGGGATCGCTGCCGATGTCGTAGATGCGGATCTGCTGATCCTGCCTGGGGCGATGTTCGTAGTAGGCCGACAGGAAGCCGTCGCGGATGGCCTCGGCGGCGCGTGCGTAGCGGCTGCTGAGCGGCAGGATGAGTGCGATGTGATCCGGGTAGGTGACGTCCTCCTGCTTGCGGCTCATGAGACCTTCGAGCAGCTCGGGGCGCACCGGGTGATTGGGGTAATCGGTGCGCCAGCGCGCCAGTTCCTGTTGCAGTAACTGGGGGCGTAACTGGTATTTCTTGGCCAGCGCCACCAGCTCCATCCAGCCGCTGAGCACATCGGGTGGTGGCGCGACACGCAGCTGTTGCAGACTGCGTTCGGTAAGCGTCGCCAGGCTGGCCCAGATGGCCTGCTGGTTCTGCAGCTGCAACTCGGGGTCGAGCAGGTAGAAACCTCGCGCTACCAGTTCGCGCGAATTTTCCAGGCGCTGGCCGAGCATGGTGAAGGCGCCGGCACGCAGGGAGTGATATTCTGCCTGCAGTTCCGGCGGCGCGGTGGCATCCAGCGGCTGTGCCAGTAGCTCCAGCACCTGTTCGGGCTTGCGCTCGGCAAGGCTGAGCTGGGCGAGGGTCAGGACGCGCAGGGCAACGGGCACGCTCTCGAGGTCGGGCTCGATGGCACGGTAGATCTGCCAGGCCTGGGCGAGGCGATCGGCGCGTGCCAGCGCCGCCACCTGGCGCAGCAGGTAGCGCAGTCGCGTGGGGCCGTCACTCTGGCGTGCCAGTTCACCGTATGCCTGTGCCGCATCGGTGTAACGTTCTCGCTGGAACAGGTAGATGGCCTGCGCCTCGTCGCCGGCACCGGTGACGCCGGTTTCGGGTACGGTGGTACAGCCGGTATGGGCAAGATACAGTACGGCGAGGGCCACGAGGGCGAGAATCTTTTTCATCAACTATCCAGCTATTGTCTGCGTCCGTTGCCACCAGCATCCGTGGAGGCGACAGTATCCAGAGGGGGACGAATCGTGTCAATCATACGGCCGGCGCTTTATGTTGTCGCCACACCGATCGGCAATCTGGGCGATATGTCACAACGCGCCCGCGAGGTGCTGGCGGCGGTGGATCGCGTGGCCGCCGAGGACACCCGCCACAGTGGGCGCCTGCTGTCCCATTTCGGTATCGCCACTCCCCTCATGTCCCTGCATGAGCACAACGAGGCGCAGCGCACCGAGACCATTCTCGCACGTCTGGCGGCCGGGGAGGCAGTGGCCCTGATCTCGGATGCCGGGACACCGCTGATCAGCGATCCCGGTTTCGTGCTGGTGCGCGCGGTACGGGCGGCAGGGTTTGCGGTGCTGGCGGTGCCCGGCCCCAGTGCCCTGGTGGCGGCGCTGTCCATCGCGGGCCTGCCGACGGATCGTTTCGTCTTCGAGGGCTTTCTGCCGGCGAAGGCCGGGGCGCGGCGCACGCGCCTGGAGGCGGTGGCGCGGGAACCGCGCACGCTGGTGTTCTACGAAAGCCCGCGGCGGGTGGCGGATACGCTGGCGGTCATGATCGACGTCTTTGGTACCGAGCGGGAAGCGGTGCTGGCACGTGAACTGACGAAGCAGCACGAGTCGGTGACCAGCGGTGATCTGGCGGTGCTGCGTGCGGCGTGGCTGGGCGATGCCGAGGCGCAGCGGGGCGAGGTGGTGCTGGTGGTGGCCGGTGCCCCTGATGAGCGTGGCGCGGAGCTGGATGCTGAGAGCCGGCGAGTGCTGGACGTGTTGCGCAAGGCCCTGCCGGTCAAACAGGCCGCAGCCCTGGCGGCGCAGATCACCGGGGCGAAGAAAAATGCCCTCTACCAGTATGCCCTGAAAGTAGCGAGGGACGAGTAGCAAGGGGCGAGGAAAAGTGAATGTTTGACAGCCTCTGGCCACTCGCCACTGGCAGCGAGTATACTGACTGGTGGGAGTCGGCCAGACAGTCGCTGG
>DRKU01000190.1 GCA_011051615.1 Gammaproteobacteria bacterium | reverse complement strand
GCGAGGCCATCGGCTATGCCTGGGAGTTTCTCACCGAGGTCATGAAACTGCCCGAGGAACGCCTGTGGGTAACGGTCTTCGAGGAAGACGACGAGGCGGCCGACATCTGGCTCAAGGAGATCGGTGTCTCCCCCGAGCGCTTCGGGCGCATTGGCGCGAAGGACAACTTCTGGTCCATGGGCGACACTGGCCCCTGCGGCCCCTGCTCGGAGATCTTCTACGACCATGGCCCGGACGTGCCCGGTGGGCCGCCCGGCAGTCCGGATGAAGACGGTGATCGCTACATCGAGATCTGGAATCTGGTGTTCATGCAGTACGACCGTCATGCCGATGGTACGCTCACACCTCTGCCCAAACCTTCGGTAGACACCGGCATGGGGTTGGAACGCCTGGCGGCGGTCATGCAGGGTGTGCATTCCAACTATGAGATCGATCTCTTCGCCAGGCTCATTCGCGCCATCGCTGTACTGGTGGAATGTGATGATCCTGATAACAATTCTCTGAAAGTCATTGCCGATCACATTCGCTCGTGCAGCTTTCTCATCGTCGATGGCGTCATGCCGTCCAACGAAGGACGCGGTTACGTGTTGCGCCGCATCATCCGTCGTGCCATTCGCCACGGCCACAAGCTGGGCATGCGCGAGGCCTTTTTCCACAAGCTGGTGGCACCGCTGGCCGACGAGATGGGTGATGCCTTCCCCGAACTCATCAAGGCGCAGGCGCAGGTGGAACGGGTGCTGGCCAACGAAGAGGAGCAGTTCGCGCGTACCCTCGATCAGGGCATGCAGATCCTCGAGGCGGCGATCGCCGATCTGAGAGGCACGGAGATCCCCGGCGATACCGTCTTCAAACTTTATGATACCTACGGTTTCCCGGTAGACCTGACCGCCGATATTGCCCGCGAACGTGGACTGACGCTGGACATGGTTGGTTTCGAAGCGGCCATGGCGGAGCAGCGTGAGCGCGCCCGCGCCGCCAGCAGCTTCAAGACGGCGGTCGCCACCGGTGTGGTGGACGTGGACGAAGCGGAGTTCACCGGCTATGAACACCTCCACGACACCGCCACCATCCAGGCCATCGTCGTTGGCGACGAGGCCCGCGATGAGCTCGCCGCGGGCGAAGAGGGCGCCATCTACCTGGATCGCACGCCGTTCTATGCCGAGTCCGGTGGCCAGGTGGGCGACCGCGGTCGGCTCTACAACGACGATGCCGAGTTCGAGGTCAGGGATACGCAGAAACCCCACGCCCATATCGGCTACCTGAAACAGGGCCGCCTGCGCGTCGGTGATCGCATGCGCTGCGAAGTGGACGAGGCCGCACGCGCGGCCACGGCGCGCAATCATTCGGCTACCCACCTGCTGCACGCGGCACTGCGCGAGATCCTGGGCGAACACGTGACCCAGAAGGGCTCGCTGGTGGAACCGGAGCGTCTGCGTTTCGACTTCTCTCACTTCGAGCCGGTGACACCCGAGGAGCTACGCCGTATCGAGGCACGGGTCAACGAGCAGATCCGGGCCAACAACCCGGTGCGCACGGAGGTCATGGACATGGACGCTGCCCTGCAGCGTGGTGCCATGGCGCTGTTCGGTGAGAAGTACGACCAGCAGGTGCGCGTGCTGAGCATGGGCGAGTTCTCCGTCGAACTGTGTGGTGGCACCCATGTGAAGCGCACCGGTGATATCGGCCTGTTCAAGATCATCGGCGAGGCGGGTGTCGCCGCCGGCGTGCGTCGCATCGAGGCGGTTACCGGTGAAGCGGCACTGGCGTGGCTGGATGCCGCCGAGACGGCCCTGCAGCATATCGCCGGTCTCCTCAGGAGCAGCCGCGAGGACGTGGAAGACAAGGTCAGCGCCCTGCTGGCGCGCAACCGCCAGCTGGAAAAGGAGCTCGAGCAGCTCAAGGGCAAGCTGGCGAGCAGCCAGGGCTCCGATCTGGCCGAGCAGGCCGAGGAGATCGACGGCGTGCGCGTACTGGCCGCGCGCCTCGACGGTGCTGACAACAAGACCCTGCGCGAGACCCTCGATCAGCTCAAGAACAAACTGGGCAGTGCGGCGGTGGTACTGGCCGCGGTCAGCGGTGACAAGGTCACGCTGGTGGCAGGCGTGACGCCGGATCAGACCAAACGTATCAAGGCCGGTGAACTGGTCAACGTGGTGGCCCGGCAGGTGGGCGGCAAGGGTGGCGGGCGGCCCGA
Organism: Gammaproteobacteria bacterium; assembly: GCA_011051615.1. GTDB lineage: Bacteria > Pseudomonadota > Gammaproteobacteria > CAMYNG01 > CAMYNG01 > HyVt-448. Next base: position 3,495 of record DRKU01000190.1, on the reverse strand, counting down.
CATGGCCCAGGCCGGTGGCAAGGATCCCGCGAAGCTGGATGCTGCGCTGGCATCGGTGGGCGAATGGGTGCGCCAACAGCTAAGTCATTGATTTACGTAGTTCCCTCTTTTCATTCCGCTCGAATTGTTGTCTAATTCCCGCCTTTTGACGGGACGCGAGATCACGTGGCGCTAATAGTCCAGAAATACGGTGGCACCTCGGTGGGGTCGGTGGAACGCATTGAAGCCGTCGCCGCCAGGGTCCGGGCCGTGCATGATGCCGGCGACCAGGTGGTGGTAGTGGTCTCGGCCATGAGCGGTGAGACCAACCGGCTTGTGGAGCTGGCGCATGCCATCAGTCCGGAGCCGGAACCGCGCGAATTCGATGTGCTGCTCGCCACTGGCGAACAGGTGACCATCGCACTGCTGGCCATGGCGCTCAACAGGCTGGGTTGCCCGGCGCGTTCCTATACCGGCAGCCAGGTGCATATCCTTACCGATGACGCTCACACCAAGGCGCGCATCCTGGACATCGACGAGGCGCGTGTGCGCCACGATCTTGATGCCGGCCATGTGGTAGTCGTTGCCGGTTTTCAGGGGGTGGACGAACACGGCAATATCACTACGCTGGGGCGGGGCGGCTCGGACACCACCGCCGTCGCGCTGGCCGCGGCACTGAAGGCCGATGAGTGCCAGATTTTTACCGATGTGGACGGGGTCTATACCACCGATCCACGGGTCGAGCCGCATGCGCGCCGCCTGTCGCGGATTACGTTCGAAGAAATGCTGGAAATGGCCAGCCTGGGTTCGAAGGTTCTGCAGATCCGGGCGGTGGAGTTTGCCGGCAAATACAACGTGCCCTTACGCGTGTTGTCTTCTTTCGAGGATGGCGCGGGCACGCTGATCAGTTACGAGGAAGGGGATATGGAAAAACCGGTCATATCGGGCATCGCGTTCAACCGTGACGAGGCCCAGTTGTCCATTCTCGGGGTTCCCGACAAGCCCGGCGTGGCCTTCCATATACTGGGCCCGGTGGGGGCGGCCAATATTGAGATCGATATGATCATCCAGAACATCGGCGCCGATGGCACCACGGATTTTACCTTTACGGTGCACCGGAACGACTACGACAAGGCGCGCAGTATTCTGGAAAAAACGGCTGCGGAGCTGGGCGCGCGGGAGGTCACCGGTGATGCCAAGATCGTCAAACTCTCGCTGGTGGGCGTGGGCATGCGTTCCCATGCGGGAATTGCCAGCAAGATGTTCGAGACCCTGGCCCGGGAGGGCATCAATATCCGCATGATTTCTACGTCTGAAATCAAGATTTCCGTGGTCGTGGATGAGAAATATCTGGAACTGGGTGTCCGATCCCTGCATTCTGCGTTTGATCTGGAGCAGTCAGAAACAAACTAACTACTGTATTAACCGTTTCAGGCGAGCTAAAGTTTCCCTATTGCGGGACGATAGTTACCAGGGATGCGCCGCCATGTTTGCAGGACGCGTTTTGAGTCAATTGGGTCGACAAGAGAAATCTAGGAGCGTAAGGAATGTTAATTTTAACTCGGCGGGTGGGTGAGACCCTGGTCATCGGCGACGATGTCACCGTTACCGTACTGGGTGTCAAGGGCAACCAGGTCCGAATCGGCGTGAACGCCCCGAAGGAAGTGTCGGTGCATCGCGAAGAGATCTACGACCGTATCAAGAACGAAAAGGCCGCCGAACAGGGCGGCGAGTAAATTCCCCTGAGGCCCCGGTGCACCGGGGCCTTTTCCGCTTTACCTTCCTCTGCAGGATTAGTATCCTTCTCGGCCGTAAATCACGGCTTTCCCGGCGTGGCCGGGTGGTATTCTGGCCACCAGATTTGCTTCTGGATGAGGTAAGATCGCGCTGCGAGTCGGGTTACCGAGCTTGTTGGGTGAGCTCAGGATGGTCGAATCTAGTTCAGATCACGACCGGATTTAAACCGGTTGGGCAGGAATTGAAGAAGTTCTGGAGAGATGGCCGCCCGAGGCCGCACGTCCATGTGCGCGGGCGGCACCGGTACATCCATGTACATTGGCCGAGAGGCTGAAGGCGCTCCCCTGCTAAGGGGTGAGTCGAGACCGAAGTGACTGAATGTCACTTCGCAGCGAGACGAACGGGTTTGCCAGGGATGGCAAACCCTGGCTTTCCTGGCGAGGCCCGGATGGCCGAGCCTGGAAAGATTACGACCGGATTTAAACCGGTTGGGCAGGAATTGAAGAAGTTCTGGAGAGATGGCCGAGAGGCTGAAGGCGCTCCCCTGCTAAGGGAGTATGGGGTTTATAGCTCCATCGAGGGTTCGAATCCCTCTCTCTCCGCCATTTTTCTCTCTGAGGGCCGTGTTTTTGGGGCCCTCAGAGAGAAAAAACAGGCAGGGTTGGATTCGAACCCTCGAATCTAAAGGGTGGTGAGAATCCCAATGGCCATGGACGGCCAGGTGCCGCGGAGCACAGGGATGTGCGAGAGCGGCCTCTCTCTCCGCCATTTTTCCATAGCCATCCGTGTTTTTGGGGTGGCTATGGAAAAATCAGGGGGGAAGATTCGAGCCCTCGATTCAGGAACAGGCAGTGAGAAATCTATTTGATGCACTGCCACACTACAGGGATAACTGCTTGAAAAGGGCGTACCGGTACGGGTATAGTGCGCCCTCTTTTCGGCCACCCGAATCCGAAATGGCCCGAAAATATCAGCTACGCGCTCGTAGCTCAGCTGGATAGAGTACCTGGCTACGAACCAGGCGGTCGGAGGTTCGAATCCTCCCGAGCGCGCCAAAAATTCGCATCGAAAACAGCCTGTTACATCTTCAGGCTGGTCTCGCCTTTTGCCGCAACAATACGAGTGCCGGATTTTTGCCGGACTTTTCCCCGCACACCCGGTTTGCTGCCTCGATCAACTCCTCCAGCTCCGGTGCAGAGTAGTGGGTGGTGATGTCACCATTGCGATGTCCCAGCAGCACCTTGCGGGTCTCCAGCGGAACGCCTGCCGCCCGCAGTCGGCGCCCGAAGGTGTGCTTGAGATCATGCACCCGTACCTGTGACAAACCCGCCTCCCGGCGCGCGCGTTTCCACGCCGAGTTGTGGATGTGTCCGACCGCCCGACCTCGATAGGTGAAGACGCTATCGGGATGCACCCCGCGCACTTCTTCCACCACGGATCGGGCGATACGGTTCAGCACCACCAGTCGGTCTTCCCGGTTCTTGACCAGCGAACCCGGGATGATGAACACCGAGGTGTTCAACTCTTGCACCTGAACCTCCCATTCCCAACGGAGTCGGCAGACTTCCTGTTCACGACAACCCGTATTGACCTTGAACAGACACATACGGGCCAGGTGAGCGGGAAGCGCCCTGAACAGCCGATGCTGTTCCTCCCATGACAACGGATACGGCTTGCGGGCATCGGTGACCGGGAGCATCTGGATGAGTGGCGGCGTTTCGAGCCAGGTCAGACCGTTCTCGTCGCGCCACAGTCGCGCCGCGAGATTCAGGATCCGGC
>DRKU01000189.1 GCA_011051615.1 Gammaproteobacteria bacterium | reverse complement strand
GGGGGTGACAGCCCGCCGCCGCCGGCCCCGACCCAGGCGCCCCCGCCACCCATCACGCCGCAGGCGGGCACCATGGAAGAACTGGGCCGCGCCCTGTTCTTCGACACCAACCTCTCGCAGCCCGCCGGACAGGCCTGCGCCGGTTGCCATGATCCGGCCGCGGGATTTGCTGATCCCGATCAGGGCTCGCCTACCTCGGAAGGCGCCGTTGCCGGGCGCTTCGGCGGTCGTAACGCACCCACCGCCGCCTACGCCTTCCTGTCACCGGACTTCGCCTTTACCAACGACCCGGTGGTGGATCCCCTGGAGTTCTTCTACCAGGGTGGCCAGTTCCTCGACGGGCGTGCGCTGGATCTCGTCGAGCAGGCCAAGGGACCATTCCTCAACCCCATCGAGATGAACAACCCCGACAGGGCGGCGGTGGTCAACAAGGTGCGCAATTCCTCGTACGCGGGGATCTTCGTCTACCTGTTCGGCGCCAATGCCTTCGATGACGTGGATGCTGCGTATACCAACATTGCTACCGCCATTGCCGAGTTCGAGAAGTCAGCGGAGATGAACCCGTTCACTTCGCGTTTCGATGCCTATCAGAAAGGGCTGGTGACGCTGACGGCCCAGGAGACGCTGGGGCTGGATGTCTTCCGCAACAAGGGCAAGTGTGCCGCCTGCCATACGATCCCCGACGTGTTGCCTGCACCCACGGCACCGCCGGCGACCTTTACCAACTTCCGTTACTTCAACCTCGGGGTGCCGAAGAATCCCAACAACCCGTTTTATACCCAGGATCCGGCCTTCAACCCCGATGGTGCCAGCTTCATCGACTTTGGTCTCGGTGCGGCAGCACAGGTGGCCACGGAGAACGGCAAGTTCAAGACCCCGACACTGCGCAATATCGCGCTCACTGCGCCGTACATGCACAATGGCGTGTTCAACACCCTTGAAGAGGTGGTGGATTTCTATAATGACAACGTCCGCCCCACCCCCGAGGTGGACAACGACATCACCCCGGACGTGGGGATGCTGGATCTGACGCCCGAGGAAAAGGCCGCCCTGGTAGCCTTCATGAACATGCTTACCGACGGCTATACCCCCTGAGCCAGGTGCGTAGCACGTCAGCCCCGCTCTTGATCCCGCCTCGAAACCTGTGACAGGCTGAGCCCTCGGTCTGTCACAGGTACTTTGCGGGGGGCTTTAATATGCATATCACGTCCACGACCACGCTGGACCACTGGCGCGAGTTTCAGGACGTCATGTTGCGTCACCTGAGCAAGACCCGGCCGCTGGATAAAACGATCCTGTACTGGGTGGTATCCATTCTGATGTGGATATTTATTGCCATCGCGGTGATTGCGATTGGCGATGATTTCGACTGGCGCTCAGCGGCCGTCGCGAGCGTGATCTTTATTACGGCCTTTGTCGATTACCTGTACGGCCAGTACCGTCGTGGTCGAGCCATCAGGCCCCTCACGCATGGCATGGCACTGGGTACACACGAGTTTGATTTCAACCCCGGTGGTATCGATGTCACCGGTCCCCACCATAGCCTGCACGTGGACTGGGAGCTGGTCACCGGCTACCTGGAGACGCCTCGTTCGCTGATCATCCTGCTCGAGGATGTCAACGGGCTGGTACTCTCGCGTGAGGACATTGCAGATCCGGAACCCATCAAGCGCCTGGTCGATGAGCACCGCGCCATTGTTGTATCGGCAACCACTCAGGCTTGATACAAATTGGATCTCCATACGGTACCGGGCCTGGCCGGTTTCCCATTTTGCGCCAATACCGATATGATGAAGGCTGCCGGCCGATGCAGGTGTCATGGAAGCGCGCCGCCGCCGGGGGCCGTCGTCATGCACTCTGAAGCCAACAGGACGTAAGGAGGTCCGATGGGGTTTATCAAGGCGCTGGTATTGCTGATCTTCATTCCCGCCCTTGGTATCGTCGTCGCCAACTGGGTGCTGTCGGATGTGGAGTCCCAACTGGCGCAACGTGAGCTGGATTTTGCCAGCCTGTGCAGTGACGACAGCTTCACCCACGTGTCCAATGTGAAGGCGCTGTGCGACGAGGTTGCCCCGATTCGCCTGCTGCGCCGCGCCTCCTGGGCCAGTGCCGTGGTGGCTGTGGGCCTGTTGCTCTCCTTCTTCTTTGCCTCGCGCGTCGCCGGGCGTGACCGCGAAAAGATCACGCGCATCTTTCCTCCCCTGGTATTCGTCAGTCTCTTCGTGCTTGCCGTTCTGGTCCTGGTGCAGGGAGCAATCCTGACCTACAGCGTCTATCTTGGCGAGGTGCAACTGATTTCAACGGCTCATCTTGGGATCATCGCCCTGGTTGGCCTGGGTGCGCTCATCGGGGGATGGCAACTGGTTGTCGCGAGCTTCCGCCTTGCCGGGCGTCAGACCAGCACCGTGGTGGGAACGGCACTGGATCGTGATACGCATCCTCACCTGTTCGCTTTCGTCGATGATCTTTCCGCTCGCCTGGGGGCGCGCTCGCCGGATCATATCGTCGTTGGCCTGGAACCCAATTTCTATGTTTCCAGTGGCGACATGTATGTCCTCATGGACGAGCGTCGGCTCAATGGCGAAACCCTCTACCTGTCACTGCCCCTGTCGCGCATCTTCACCCGCGAAGAATTGCGTGGCGTTATCGGCCATGAGCTGGGACACTTCCGCGGCAAGGACACCCACTTTTCGCTGAAATTTTCACCGGTCTATGCCGGTCTCAGCCATGGTCTGGCTGCGTTGAGTGGTGACAACGGCGGTGGTGCATTAGCAACGATCCCGGCGCGCGCGGTGCTGAACTACATGATCGAGGCCTTTCACACGAATGTCAGCGCCATTGGCCGGGAACGGGAGTTTGCCGCCGATAGGGCCGCCACCGAGGTGGCGCAGCCCCTGGCCCTCGCCACGGCCCTGCTCAAGGTCAACCTCTATGCCTCGGCATGGCATAACCTGGAAATGGCCATCGTCAACCGCATGTCGCGCCGGCGGGGGACACGTAACATGTCGTGGCTGTTCTCGAGTATCGTCAAGTATGATGTCAACCGTGAGAAGATCCCCGAGGTCATTGACGAGATCGGTGCGGCAACCATTTCCCACCCAACGGACTCACATCCACCCACCGCCAGCCGTATCGAGGAGATGGGTCTGCGCGTGAATGACATCGATCACGAGTTGTTGCTGTTCTCCGAGCATGATAACAGCATCGACCTGATCAACGAGTTCTGTGAACTGGAAGAGAAACTCACCGATCTGCAGCATCAGTATTACATGGCCATCGGAGTCGAGGTGCCGGAGCAGGAGGATATCAACTACGGTGCGCTGCTGGTCGCGGCCTTTGGCGCGCACATGGTGCTGGCCGATGGCGCCGTGGTAGCCGAGGAAGTGGATGAGGCCGAGGCCATTGGTATGAACATCGTAGAGGACTTCGACTGCATCGATTTCCGGGAATACTGCCACTATCCGGACATGTTGCCGAGCCTCGAAGATCTGTTTGCAGCAGGCGACGACCTGGATCAGCAGCACAAGGACATCGTTATCGATTACCTGGAACGCATCGCCGGCTCTGACAACGAGGTCAGCGTAGAAGAGGCCGCCCTGCTGGCGAAGGTGAAGGCGCGCTTTGGCTGAAAACACTTTATAATAAACTTCTCACGGTCGCCGGGTGATGGCGGACGGCACCACAGGGAGCAGTATCATGGACTATGAGCAGATCAAACGTCGCGTGCTGGATGAAGAACACCTGCGCCTGCTGGCCATTTTTCACTTTGTCTATGGCGGCTTTACCCTGGTGATGGCACTTGTCATGCTGATGTATACCGGCATCTTTTCCATGTTTCTCAGTAACCCCGCCTTCTCTGATGGTAGCGCCGATGTGGCTATGGCAGGGGACATTATCGGTATCTTCATCGGTGTATTCGGCGTTATCGCTTTCCTGAGTTTTATCTATGGCATCGGCCTGATTGTTTCGGGTGTGCTGATGAGAAAACGCAAGGCACGACTGTTCAGTTTTATCATGGCCATTCCCAACCTTATTGCCATCCCGTGGGGAACGTTGCTTTCCGTGTTTACCCTCATCGTGCTTTCACGCGAAACGGTCAAGTCCATGTATACGGCGGCACAGGTCGGTGCGCCGTCCAGCCCGGCAGGAGAATAGCAATGAAGCGAATCGTTCTGGTATTTGCCCTGATGCTTGTTTCAACTTGTGCCATGGCCGGGCAAATCGAATTTGGTGAGATGAGCTGTGGCAGCTATATCAACAAGATCGGTGCACTGGCCGAATCCAACATGCAGGCCGCTTCGACCTTGCTGGTATGGATGTATGGCTATGGGATTGGCGCAGCGGGCAAGACGACCTTTGACCAGGATGGCTTTGGTCACTTTTCCAGGGCTCTTGCCGAACACTGCCTGGACAATATCGAGACCCCCGTGCTGGACGCGGCCCGCACCGTGGGCTCACAGGAGTAAGGTACAGATTTCAATAACGAAAACAGGGAGGAAGATCATGCCGGGTTTCAAGGCAACTGTCGTAGGGGAAAACTTTGAATTCGAAATCGATGGTGAATCACAGTTTCTGGATTTCTATCGTACCGTGTACGTGGATGCCGCCGATGAGCGCGCGGCACGGGACTCGGCACTGGCATTGATCCGCGAAGAACTTGCTCGCCAGTCATTGTTGTCGGAGGATGCTGCAGCGCCAAGCCTCAGCGTCGAGTTTATCGGTCAGGCCGATGTGCTGGATTACAGTACCGATGAAGATTTCATCTGGCATTTCCCCGATGAACTCGATGATGAGTGGGAAGAATAGGGAGCGGCGGATGCCGGCGAGGTACAGAGGTGCACGTGCATGGGCAAGACACAGATAAAAAAACTTCCCAACGAGGCCGAGTTGGTCAAGGAGGCCCTGCGTGTGATCATGATCTACGCCGAGCACCAGGGGGCGGTGAAATTCGAACCCACCGACTCGCAGAAGGACAAGGTCGAGTATGCCTACAAGTTTCTCCTGCATGAGAAACAGATTCAGCCGCTGGCACGTGGCCAGGAGGACCAGCCTCACTACCGGCACAAGCTGGCCATGTGGATCTCACGCAAGTTGCCGCCAGACCATCCGCTGCTCAAGGAACGCTGATGCGAGCTGATATGCTCAAGCAGTTCCCACTCACCCTGGTGCTCATCGGTGTATCGTTGCTGGTGGCACTGCTCTCATCACTGGGTGGGGACATTCGTGCATTGTATCCGTTCCTGATTTCAACCTATGTGGATGCTGGCCTGGTTGAGATTCGGAGTGGGGAGATATGGCGGTTGTTGACGCCCATCTTCATTCACTTCGGGTTCTTGCACATCATTTTCAACATGCTCTGGACCTGGGATCTGGGACGTGCACTGGAGATAACTCAGGGCACATGGCGCCTTGCCATCCTGGTGGTGGTGCTCGGTGTCGGCAGCAATCTGGCCCAGTACCTGTGGGCGGGACCCATGTTCGGTGGTATGTCGGGGGTGGTTTACGGCCTGCTGGGTTATATCTGGATCCAGGGGCGCCTCGATCCCGCTTCGCCCCTGCGCCTGCACCGGGAGATCGTCGTCCTGATGGTGATCTGGTTCGTGCTGGGCTGGACCGGACTCCTTGGTCCCATCGCCAACATGGGGCACACCGGCGGTCTGGTGGGTGGTCTGGTACTCGGCTGGGCGTTTTCTCCGCGCAAGGATCTGCGTCGCCTGTTGTGAGCCGGGCAGGAATTCTTGCAACCCAAATAACGTTTTATCAATGTGTTATGGATATCTTCTTGTAATCCACGATAGAAATATCTGCTAACTTTGCCATAATTCAGGGGATTCATAACAAAAAAATAGCTGGGCCGGATGCGCCACGGCCGGCAAACGGACTGGCAGGGAGAAGGCCATGACAAGACCGGAAACCACCCCCGTAATTTCGGAAAGATTCAGGGACTGGGCGCGCTGCCTGCTTGAGCAACCAGTCACCTGTAGTGTGCGCCTGGTCGGCGTATTACTGATCGTCATGGCCATCCTGGGCCTCATCAGCGCCGCACTGGACGGTGGTGAGGCGCAGACCGTGGTGGCAACGGCCGATGCCACCGCGCGAGAGGGTACGGCGCTGGGGGGATTTGTCGCACCGTTGGTCTATTTTGTCGTCGGCCTGCTGTTTCTCGCCCCGGATCTGCCCCGTATGGGCATCGCCATGTTCCTGCTGTTCGTCTTTCTTACCAGTACCCTGTTATTGATCATTCCCGTCAAGGACGTGGTCGGTATCGTGGCACAGAACAAGGGGGTCAAACTGGCAGCGCCAAGACCGGACCCTGTTTCGCTCGACACGGGGGGCGACTCGGCACGGGGTGTGTCCGCCACGGTGGTGGTGGCAGGTGCGCAGGGCAGGATCGAACTCAGGCCGGGCATGGTGGCCCGTACCCGCCAGGGCAAGCTGATGGCATTGTATAAGGGCAAGACCCATATAGAGCCACTCAGGCCGGGCAGTCTTGTCACGCTCAACCGGGATACCAGGAAGGATGCGATAAAGAAACTTGGTAAAGGGAAAAAAGGCAGCGGCGGTGGGGTGGGCGGTTACTTCTTCGTCAGCAGGGACAATCGCCTGACGGCACTGCCGCAGAACTATTTTCTTGGCACCATCAAGGACGGTGAACTCTTCCAGGTCGTGTATGAGCAGGGTCTGCAAAGATACACCGATGGAACCCCGGTGGAACCGGAGTTCGATACCGCCTACCTCGAGGACTACGTGCCGGGCCGGTTCATTTCCATCAATAACGGGATCCTGACCAACTACCGCCCCGAGCAGGGCTTTGGTGTACCCCTTTCGCTCACGCAGGCTGTCCATGTCTCGCAGGAGGGAAGCGAGGTTCGATTTGCCTGGCTCAAATCGGGTGACGGTTTCGTGATTGGTAAGCTTGGCTATATTTTTCAGGATGGTGTAATTTCTGCCGCCCATGGCGGCAGTGGCCTGGTAAGGGCGCCACAGGATACGCCCAACCAGATATATGAAGTGTTGTTGAGAAATCTCGACAAGGCAGTGCCGATCATTCTGGCCATTCTGATGGGGGCACTGGGGAGTGCGGTGGTTATTTCACATACCTTTGTCGATGACTACAACTCAAGAAAACCGCTGTGGTATTTCTACCGTCTCTTTCAGGGGATGGTCATGGCGATCCTGGTGATTTTCGGGTTTTCTGCCGGCATGCTGAGTGTCAGTACGGTCTCATTCGAAGATGGCGGACCTTTCGATGCCTCCAATTACGAACAGACCAAGTACCTGATTGGATTTGCCTCGGCACTGGCGGGCCTGTTTTCCGATCGGGCCTTCAACAAGCTGGCCGAGATCAGTCAGACCATGTTTGGCACTGCCGATACGGCACCGGGAACAACCGTCAAGCCCTGACAGTCATCCATAGCATGGATTCCCACAATGACACTGGATCTCGAATGACGCATCGCAAGCGGAACATGAGGCTGGCAGGAGTTATGCTTGGCCTGCTTCTGATCCCCATGGCTAATATTGCCATGGCGGCAACGCCCCTGACCTGCAAGGATCTCTCTCCAGGAAAGAAGAACGGAATCGATCTGCTTGTTGATGAGCGGGGTGAACGGTTGATCGCTTCCGAACTCAAGGCCGTAAAAAAGCTTTTCAAGCGCATGAGCGGGCACTGGCGTGGTGTCTATAAACGCAGGGAATGTCTGGAGGGAGCGAATGGAACGGCGCTGAAAACCATGGAAATGCAGGTCTTCGTCGAGGCGCTGTGGACCACGAACCGCGTGCTGGATCTGGAAACCAGTGTGATAAAGCGTGGTCGTGAAGACACCGACGTATCACGTCTGTTCTTCAAGCTCCATGATGGCTTTATTCGCGAAGCCCTCGATGACGAGAGGCAGACGGTCCTCGTGCTGGAGGCAGGCGCGACACGATTGAGCACATACCGCCGTCAGAGCCAGTGGGTACGAAACCGTTATTCGCCGGTGGAGATTGGTAGCAGCCTGAGTCTGAATGGGAAACGGCTTACCATACGCAAGGTGGTATTCAAAGATGGCAGCTTCGCCCTGGAGGAAACGTGGCGTCTGCGGCGTTGATGAGGAGCAATTTGTAATGCGGAGGCCATCGGGTCTGAAACTGGCGGTAATGTTTTTGTTGTGTGCAGCGTTGGCATTACCCCCGACCGTGGCTCTGGCCGTGTTTACCTGTGGCGCACCATCACCGGAGAAGCAAAAGGGCACGGATCTCTATACCGATCACCCGGTACCAAAGATCCCGAGGCAACAGAAGAAGATCATTTCACGATTCTTTTCCACTCTCGGGGGAGACTGGCGTGGCACGTATGTGCGGATAGATTGCGTGGATGGCGAGCACGGGCTGGTGCCGAAGGAAAGCAGGTTTGTCGCCAATGTCACCGTTACCTGGACCAACAACCAGATCCTGCATCTCGAGTTGAGGCGTGGTCGCGCACAACTGGATATAGAGCGAATTTTCTACGCGTTTTCTGACGGTTTCCTGCGCGAGGAGCGTGACCTTATCGGCCAGGAGGCTCATGTGCTGCTTGCAACAGACAAGCAGCTCAAGGTCTATCGGCGCTTTGGTCAACGTGTTGCCGCGCGAGTCCTGCCACAGGAAGTGATCACCACGCTACACCGTCATGGCAGGGAATTCGAATTGACACGCCTGATCTATATGAATGGCGAGTTGTATCACAGGCAGTACTGGCGCCTGCATCGTATACCGGGATAAAATTATTGCTTGAAAACACGGGCAGGGCCCCGATGGAATCAGGTGGCGGTTTGAATATCATCGACAAGGTTGCCATGCCGGGCGTACTCAGCTTCATTTCCCGGCAACTGACTGACTTTGATACCCACAGGCTGGAGTGGATCAAGCTCCTGCCATTGAATGGACGCCATCTCCTGCATGGCTGCTGTACGTACCCGGTGCGAACACGCCCACGGGCACGCAGCTTCAAGAGTGGTTATCGTATCCGCGCCAGCGTCAACGTGGAGATGGCGCCGCCCTTCATGTTCAACCACTGGGGCCGTATTCCATCGAACAACTTCAAGCAGGGCTGGTACTCGGGACCGAAGACCTTTGTCTTTCAGGACCTGGAGGAATGTGCCGTGCATACCCTGGCCCATGAGTGTTTTCACTTTCTCAGCCATTCGAAACAGGTAAAGATGAAAAATACCGAGGCCAACGCCAATCATTGGGCCGATCACTGGCTACAGGCGTTCCGCGCCGAGCGCGCCGTCCTCGAAGCTGCTACTTCATAGTCCTCGATAGCCGCCCGGTTTTCCTGCTCAGTCCACCAGTTCAGCCTCGACAGGTGTTGGCTGCACAGAGCTGCTGATTACCGGCACACGGTAATTGTCCTGTGACATAAGGTCGATGCCGCAACGCAATTCCGCAAACCAGTCGAGGAAGCGCGTCACCATGTGCGGGCCGGCAAAGGGTCGCCCGTGCTGGGGTACGATCATGTCGATCTCCAGTTCTCGCACCATGTTGACCCACAGGCGGC
>DRKU01000188.1 GCA_011051615.1 Gammaproteobacteria bacterium | reverse complement strand
TGAGGAATCCACCATCGATGATGATGTCTTCATTGGCAGTCAGTTCCCCGGCGCGCACAGTAACTTCCGTGGCGGTGCCGGCATTGAGACCGAAGTGGGCCGCGACGCGATAGCGCCCCGCGGCCAGTTGTACCGGCTTGCCAGGGGGTGCGTAGGTAATGAAGTGGTATTTGCCGTCGGGGCCGGGTTCGGGCGAATAGATCTCCAGGCGTAGCTTGTTGGACAGGAGCGGGCCGCCAGGTCGCAGGCGCGCGCCCAGTTTCAGGTAGCCACCGGGCAGGATGATGTCATCGCGCACGGTGCGTTTACCCGCACCCACCTCGACCCCGGTGACGGTTTCGGTATTGACGCCCCAGTATGCGGCGATGCGATAGTGCCCCGCACTGAGGATGACGTTTCTGCCGTTGGGCGCATAGCCGATGAACTTGTGACTGCCACTGGTATCGGCCTGGGCCGCAGTGATCTCGAAACGCACGTTGTCCTCGATCACGGGTCCACCGGGCCGGTGCCGTGCAGCCAGGTTGAGATAACCGGCATCGAGGACGATATCTTCCCGCACGGTCTGTTGCCCGGCGCTGACCTCCAGCTCGACGACCTTGTGCGTGTTGAGCCCGATACTGACCTCGAGCCGATAGTTTCCGGCGGGCAGCGCAATGGCCCTGCCCGGTTGTGCATAGGTGATGAAGGGATAGTTGCCATCCCTGTCGGGATCGGCCTCATGGATCTCGAAACGTACCGAGGCGTTGGTCACGGGCTGGCCGGCGGCAAGACGTGCGCCAACGCGCAGGAACCCGGATTCGAGCACCATATCCACGTTCACGGGTTCACCTTCGCGGACCTCGATGCGCCGGTGTGCGTGGACCTCACCATCACGTACCGTGATGCGATAATGCCCGGGTGGCAGTTGAAAGCGAGGCGTGGCGCCGCTACGGGTGGTGACGTACTCCGGCGCTTCGCCGTTGTCGGACAGGCGATGGACTTCCCAGTGCAGGTTGCGCGCCAGCGGCTTGCCGTCGCGGGTCAGGCGGGCGCTGGCGTTAACGGCCACGGTGGCCCCGGCAGGTGCCTCCTCCGTTTCCTCTATGTCGGATGTGGCCGGTGCTGCAACGGCAGGCTCAGCGGATGGCGGCTCCTCCGGTTGGCTGGCCAGCCAGACACCGCCCCCGGTGAGCACGGCAGCGGCCACGGCGCCGGCGGCAAGCTTGGCGCCCATTCCACCGGCCAGTTTGCTTCCGGCGGCGGCCGAAGTGCCCGAGGCAGCTGCACTGCTGGTGCCCACGGTGCCTGAAACGCCGGAAGCACCGACCGCGGTGGCTCCGTGGACCATGGCCTCGGCCGCCACGGCCTCGCGCAGGGTGGCATCCAGCGCCAGTGGTATGCCAACCAGCGGCAGGGTGGCGAACAGTTTGCGCATGGTCTTCATGTCGGTGGCGTCGTCACGACAGACCTGGCAACTGTCGATATGGGACTCGATGACCTGTAGCTGCGCGACAGGGATGTCCCTGTCTCCCCAGGGCTCGATGAGCCGGTCCAGTTCATCACACTGCTCGCGCGATGCCGCCACGTGGGCATACATGTGGTGCGTGAAACCTTCATCGAAGCGGTGGCGGGCACGGTGTAAGCCCACCTTGACGTCGGACAGGGTGCGGCTCGTGACATGGGCAATCTCCCTGAGTGACAGATCCTCCATGTAACGCAGCACCATCAGCTCGCGGGACTTTTCGGGCATGGCCATCAGGTAAGCATCGATTTTGTCACGCAGTTGTTCCTGCGCGATTTGTGTGCCGGGATCGTTGGCCGTATCGGTGTTCATGTCCTGGTACCGTTCCTCCTCGTGCTCGTCGAGGCGCACTTCACGCTTCTTCTTCCAGCTGTCGTAGAGCGTGTTGCGCGCCACGGTGAAGAGGTAGGCCTTCGGATGGGTCAGGGAAGCCAGGTTGGGATCGTTGCACAGCTTGAGAAAGGTCTGCTGCACGATATCCTGTGCGGTATCGTGATCCTGGCACAGGCGATACACATAGTTGTACACATGATCCTTGTGGGCCAGGTAGAGGGCCTCCAGCGTGGCGTGTTGCATGTTCTTCATGCCTGTCTGACAACTCCGGTGTACCGCGTGTATTCCACTAGCCTACCGCCCCGGACCGCAATGGCCAATACCTCTGTTCCGGTGAGCGGCCCCCGTCGCTGGTGTGGCCACCCTGGTGGCCGGATAAACCTGTGACGCCAGGGGCATGGAAAAGGTTACATCCGGAGACTGGTATATAGTGCGGTCATTTACTATCTTGACTGCTGCAACCTGGACAAAGGAAGACACCATGATACGTGAGCCCGTCAACGCCGCCAGCGTTCCCGCCGAGGAAGGTCGGACCATCTATCCCCCGCCCTTTGCCGCGCAGGTGGCGGGGCGCATCAAGCGCAAGCTGGGGGATTATTTTGGCCTCGCCAACTTCGGCGTCAACCTCACCCGCCTGGCGCCGGGCTCGGTGTCGGCCCTGTTACACCACCACGCCAAACAGGACGAGTTCATCTACGTACTGGAGGGCACGCCCACCCTCGTGCTGGACGATACCGACTACCTGTTGCAGCCCGGCGACTGTTTCGGTCTGCCGGCTGGCAGCGGCGTGGCCTCGCAGGTGGTCAACCGCAGCGAGGCGCCGGTGCTGATCCTGGAGATCGGCGATCGCACGCCGGACGACGAGGTGGTCTATCCCGAGGACGACCTCCATGCGGTGCAGGAAGCCGATGGCAGCTGGCGCCTCACGCACAAGGATGGTCGGCCCTATTGATGGCAACACGGGAACAAGCGTGCGTACGGTACAACAGCGTGATGGGGTGCACATTCTGACATGTTGCGTGGGATCAGCAGGTGTGATGGAAACGTTTCTCGACTAAGCTGTGGGCGAAGTGGTCATTGACGAACCACCACATTGTGAAGAGGAACTTGCTATGAGAATCATAAAACGGACTATGTTGATCCTTGGGATGCTGTTTGTGATCAGTCCCCTGGCCATGGCGGCTGGAGAGTATGCCGGCGGCCAGTGGGCCATGATGAATTACGATCTTGATTCCGGCTCGGGTGATGCCGATATGACTGTCGCGGTGGCACGCTACGGCATGAACTGGAAGAACAACGTGGACTTCGAGGCGCGCTTTGGCCTGGGTCTGACCGACGACAGCGTTGGCATCACTACTGTCGATACCAACTATATCCTCGGAGGTTACGTGGTGGGACGCCTGCCGGTGGCCAACAAGGTGGAACTCTACGGTATGCTGGGTCTGACCTATTCTGACCTGTCAGTCAGTATTACGGGCCTGGGGTCGGCCGACGATTCGGGTACAGACATCAGCTACGGGTTTGGTGCAGACTACGAGGTCAACGCCAAATGGAAGGCCAACCTCGAATACATGTTCTATGCCGATACCGATGGCGGTGAACTCACGGCCCTCAGCCTCGGCGCCAGCTACAGCTTCTAGGCCCCTGCCCCACGCCCGCTCCCGGGCGTGGGGACCGTTGTTTCGGGGTCTGCGCCATCACTCGTGGGCAGGTGCTTGACGATCTCCAAGTAGGAGCGCCGCCCCGGCGCGATGCCCGGGGTTTTTGATCCCCGCCCCCTGTCCCTTCGGCTCGGGCGTCCTCGGCAACTGCGTCCTGCGTTGCTCTACCTCCTGCATCCCTGCAGTCGTGCTTCGCTCTACCACCGCCATGGCCCAGGCCAGCCTCTCGACCTCCGGTCTCACCTTCTCCATGGCGGCGCCGCCCTGAGGACGGGGGGACCGCTGTTTCGGGATCTGCGCCATCACTCGTGGGCAGGTGCTTGACGATCTCCATGTAGGAGCGCCGCCCCGGCGCGATGCCCAGGGTTATTGATCCCCGTCCCCTGTCCCCGCCCTGAGGGCGGGGGGAACGTTGTTTTAAATCTGCGCCATCACTCGTGGGCAGGTGCCGGATACGGCGTGCAAGTGTGAACGCCGCATGGTTTTCGGTGGCTAGACGTAGATCTTCTCGCCCGGCCTGAAGCCAAAGTGCGTCTCCAGATCCAGCTCGATGATGAGCTGGTCCACGCCGGCCTGGCCGTGGTGCTTTTCGATCTCGTGCAGGATCAGCTTGGCGCTGTTGCGGTTGTAGCCACTGCCCAGCTCGATCTGTTGCTGGATGAGTTCGCGTGCGCGGGCGATTTCCATTTGTGACGATACCTCGAAGAAAAAGGGCGGCTTGCGCCGCCCTTCTCATTTTATAGCTCGAACTTGCCCTTGAGCTTCTTCGGTACGGCGACGTTCTTGAGCCGTACGTATTTGGGCATGCCGTCCTTGTAGGGCGGGTAGTCCTCGCCCTTGATCAGCGGCAACAGGTAGTCGCGGCACTTTTTGGTGATGCCGTAGCCATCTTTGGTGATGAAGTTCTTGGGCATCATCTTCTCCACGTTGGCGACCTTCGACAGCGGCGCCATGCCCACCTTCCACTTGAAGGGCTTGTTGGAGATGCGTTCCACCGTCGGCATGATGGAGTTGTGGCCCTTGAGGGCAAACTGCACGGCGGCCTTGCCCATGGCATAGGCCATGTCCACGTCGGTCTTCGACGCGATGTGGCGCGCGGCGCGCTGCAGGTAGTCGGCCACCGCCCAGTGATTCTTCAGGCCCAGTTCGCGCTGCACCATGCCGGCGATGACCGTGGCCGCACCGCCGAGCTGGGCGTGGCCGAAGGCATCCTTGAGGCCGGTGTCGGCGAGGAAGCGGCCATCGGGCCAGTGCACGCCCTCGGAGACGACCACGGTGCAGTAACCGTGCTTCTTGACCATGGCGTCCACCTTGCCAAGGAATTTCTTTTCGTCGAACTCCACTTCCGGGAACAGGATGAGGATGGGGATGGGCGTGTCCTCGGTGGAAGCCAGGCCACCGGCGGCGGCGATCCAGCCGGCGTGGCGCCCCATGACTTCGACGATGAAGACCTTGGTCGAGGTCTTGGCCATGGAGGCGACGTCGAAGCTGGCCTCACGGGTGGAGACGGCGATGTACTTGGCCACCGAACCAAAGCCCGGGCAGTTGTCGGTGATGGGCAGGTCGTTGTCCACGGTCTTGGGTACGTGGATGGCCTGGATGGGATAGCCCATTTCCTCGGACAGCTTGGAGACCTTGTAGCAGGTATCGGCCGAGTCGCCGCCACCGTTGTAGAAGAAGTAGCCGATGTTGTGGGCCTCGAAGACCTCGATGAGGCGCTCGTACTCGCGACGATTCTCTTCCAGGCTCTTGAGCTTGAAGCGGCAGGAGCCGAAGGCGCCGGACGGCGTGTGGCGCAGGGCCTTGATGGCGGCGGCCGATTCCTTGCTCGTGTCGATGAGGTCCTCGGTCAGGGCGCCGATGATGCCGTTGCGGCCGGCATAGACCTTGCCGATCCTGTTCTTGTGCTTGCGCGCGGTCTCGATGACGCCGCAGGCGCTGGCGTTGATGACCGCGGTGACGCCACCCGACTGGGCGTAAAAGGCATTCTTTGCGGCCGGCCTGGCGGCTTTCTTGATGGTTTTCTTACGGGTTGCCATGGAATCTTGCCTCCATACTCGTTGAATGGTTATGAATCTTGTTGTTCGTTTTTGCGCGTGGCCTCGTGGTCGGCCTGTACACGCAGCAGTGAAGTGACGCATTCCAGGATATCGTCGTACTCGGGAATGCCAGTGCCATACTGATCGCGCACACTGTAGAAGAACTGGCAGTGGAAACGGTTCCTGCCCTTGGTAGCGAGGACGAAGTGACAGTCGTCCACCTGCCAGTAGAGGGCCGGGCATTCAGTCAGTTCGCGGTCGCCCTTGTCGACACGTAGCTCGACCGTTACCTGCTCGACGGGTACGGCACGGCGAAAACGTTCGGCGATGGTATCTTCGACGACCTTGATTTCTTCGCTGGAAAAGTCGGGGATATCGCTCATGGTGTCTCGGTCGGGTTCGCGGCCCCTGTACACGGGGCAGTTGTTCGGTGTTTCGATGCGGAGCCGTAGGATACTCTATCCCTGCGGCAAAAGTACATGACCCGCCGGATGAACGCGGTTATGGGGGTATTAATGGGACTGGCGAGAGCACTGTTCCTGCAGGCGGCGTACGCGTGCCGCGAGACGCTCCACGTCGTTGCGCAGGGTGTCCACCTCCGCGACGAAGGCGGTGACCTCCTCGCGTCGGGGGTTGATCCCCGATTCCACCTGCAGGTATTCGGTGGCGCTCTGCGCCAGGGTATCGAGAGCCTGACCGCCCCATTCGCCGAGGCCCCGCAGGGCGCGACCGAGGTGATGGGCGACCACGTCGCCAGTGACGCGCGAGAGGGCCTCCTCCCAGTCTACGTCCAGCTCGTCGAGCAGGCGGCGAAACTGCTGGCCCAGCTCCACATCGCCTTCGATGCGTACCTCACCGGAAAACAGGGCGCGCTCGTTGCCTTCCTGCAACGCCATGCCGGCCAGCGCCAGTGGCGTGCCGCGGAGTACCGCATCGGCATGGGCCGCCAGGTCGTCATCCGGCGCGCCCATGACGCGGATCCCCGCTTCGTGGGTGTAGAGCACGAAGCGCTGGCCGAGGCCATCCAGCTGCAGGCCGATGCGCCGGCCGGTCAGAGGTGCAAGCTTGTCGCGCCAGTCGGGATCCAGGCGCAGGGCGCGGTTGATGGCGGCCTCCAGCAGGGCGTGGATACCGGAAGCGAATTCGGGGAAGGCCGTGTGACTCATGCGTGTCCCCCACCGAGGTGGAGCGCCGGGTCGTCTTCCAGGCCGGGTTCACGGATCACCCGCGTGCCGCCGAGATGGTCGTGCCAGCCGCGTTGCTCCGGGTCGAACAGGGACCACAGGAAACCCAGGTACATGGGCAGCCAGGACAGCACGAAGCCCAGTGCACGTAACGTGGCGTGGCGCAGGTCAGGGGTTTCGCCGCTACGCGCATCCACCACGCGCAGGCCGAGGAGGAACTTGCCCGGTGTCGCTCCCCAGCGTACCCAGCACAGGACCATCAGCGCCAGGGGCAGCACGGTGCTCAGTAGCAGCCGCCAGCCGGGGCCGAGGTGCAGCAGGAGCATGGCGGGGAAGACCAGTGCGAAGAAGAGCAGGAGATCGGCGCACAGTGCCGCGACGCGGCGGCCAAACAGGCCCAGGCGACTGCTGCCGATCTCGTCAATCACAACTTGTAGCCCCGATGCAGGGCGACGATGCCACCGGTGAGGTTGTGATAGTCACAGCGTTCGAGTCCCGCCGCTTCCATCATCGCCTTGAGTTCCTCCTGCGAGGGATGCATGCGAATGGACTCCGCCAGGTAACGGTAACTGTCGGCGTCGTTGGCCAGCAGCTTGCCCATGCGCGGCAGCAGGTTGAACGAATAGCTGTCGTAGATCCTGCTCAACAGCGGATTGATCGGTTTGGAGAACTCCAGCACCAGCAGGCAACCGCCGGGCTTGAGGACGCGGTGCATGGAGCGCAGCGCAGCATCCTTGTCGGTGACGTTACGCAGGCCGAAGGCGATGGTGATACGGTCGAAACTGTTATCCGGGAAGGGCAGGCACTCGGCGTTGGCCTGGACGAATTCGACATTGCCGGCGATACCGCGATCAGCGAGACGCGCACGCCCCACCTGGATCATGGACTCATTGATATCGGCCAGCACCACCGTCCCGTCCCGTCCGACGAGGCGCGAGAAGGCCGCGGCGAGGTCACCGGTGCCACCGGCGAGGTCGAGGATGCGCTGGCCGGGGCGCACGTCGGCCATGTCGATGGTAAAGCGTTTCCACAGGCGGTGGACGCCCATGGACATCATGTCGTTCATGAGGTCGTACTTGCCGGCCACGGAATGAAAGACGTCGGCCACGCGCCGGACCTTTTCCTCCCGGGGGACTTCCTGAAAACCGAAATGGGTGGTGTCGTCGCTCATGCCGTGTGCTCCGTGGGGCCGTACTCTGCTGCCTTCTATCATAGCCGGAAACTTGCCAGGTCGGGAACGAAAGAATTCCGGGTTGCTTCTCGTATCAGGCTGGTTCCGCCGCCGGGCTTGCGCCTTCCGGGCTCCGGCCATGCGTGAGTCGCCTTCCAGGCGCAAGCCCGGCGGTGGGCGGCAAGCATGTATCTGGTTAATCGCGCGGCCACGCCAGGTCTTGTGCCGCGCCACCTGCACCCCGGATTACGCTTCGCTTCATCCGGCCTGCGCGCAACTACCCCGGCAGGTGATCAAATCCTCGGCCCTCGCTCCTCGCCCCTGTTCTATGCTGGTTCCTTGCGCTCGTAGCCAGCGTCGTCGCAGCGCTGCAGGTAGAGTTGCCACAGCTCGTCGTAGCGTTCACCGTACATGCGCAGGGTGTCCCATGAGTAGATACCGGTATTGTGGTTGTCGTCGAAGTAGAGCTGGATGGCGTAGTGACCAACCGGTTCGATCTTTTCGATCTTGATGTCTTCCTTGCCCAGTTGCAGGGTTTCCTGGCCGGGACCGTGGCCCTGGACTTCCGCCGACGGCGAATAGACGCGCAGGAACTCGGCGGTGTAGTTGTAGTGGGCGCCGTCCTCGAAGCGGATCTCCAGCACGCGTGACTGCTGGTGATAGTTGATCTCGGTGGGTCTGGGTGCGTCTGTCATGTTCGTGCCTCTTTGTACGGGTTGGCCGCCGGCACAGGGTGGCCGGCGGCGGGAAAGGATATGGCTACAGGATGTAGCGGCTCAGGTCTTCGTCCTGAACCAGATTGGCCAGCTGGCTATCGACGTAGGCGGCATCGATATGAATGGTTTCGCCGTCGCGATCAGCGGCGCTGAAGGACACCTCCTCCAGCAGGCGCTCCATCACCGTGTGCAGGCGGCGCGCGCCGATATTTTCGGTCTGCTCGTTGACCTGCCAGGCCACCCCGGCGATACGTGCGATGCCGTCCTTGCTGAAGTCGAGTATGACATTCTCGGTCTCCAGCAGGGCGCTGTACTGCTCGGTGAGCGAGGCATCGGGTTCGGTGAGGATACGCACGAAGTCCTCGGCGCTGAGGGGGTCGAGTTCCACACGAATGGGGAAACGGCCCTGCAGTTCCGGGATCAGGTCCGACGGTTTGGCCAGGTGAAAGGCGCCCGAGGCGATGAAGAGGATGTGATCGGTCTTCACCATGCCGTACTTGGTGGTCACCGTGGAGCCTTCCACCAGCGGCAGCAGGTCGCGCTGCACGCCCTCGCGGGAGACGTCGGGACCGCTGCTCTCCGAGCGCTTGGTGATCTTGTCCATCTCGTCGAGGAAGACGATGCCGTTCTGCTCGGTCTCCTCGATGGCGCGCATCTTGATCTCGTCCTCGTTGATGAGGCGCGCCGCCTCTTCATCGGTGAGCACTTTCATGGCCTCGCGGATGGGCAGTTTGCGCGACTGCTTGCGGCCACCACCGATGTTCTGGAACATGTTCTGCAACTGGCTGGTCATGTCCTCCATGCCCGGTGGTGCCATGATCTCCACGCCGACACTGGGCGCGGAGACTTCGATCTCGATTTCACGATCGTCGAGCTCGCCCTCGCGCAGTTTCTTGCGGAATTTCTGCCGCGTCTCACTGTCATCGCGCTGTGGGGTGTCTTCACCGACGAGGCCGATACCGCGTGGCGGCGGCAGCAGGATGTCGAGTATACGTTCCTCGGCGGCGTCTTCGGCACGACGGCGCACCTTGTTGACCGCTTTCTCGCGCGTCATTTTCACCGCCACGTCCACCAGGTCACGGATGATGGATTCCACGTCGCGCCCCACGTAGCCCACCTCGGTGAACTTGGTCGCCTCCACCTTGATGAAGGGCGCATTGGCCAGCCGCGCCAGCCGACGGGCGATCTCGGTCTTGCCGACACCGGTGGGGCCAATCATGAGGATGTTCTTGGGCGTGATCTCGTTGCGTAACGCTTCGTCCACACAGGAGCGGCGCCAGCGGTTGCGCAGCGCAATGGCGACGGCGCGCTTGGCGGCATCCTGGCCGATGATATGTTTGTCCAGTTCCTGGACGATTTCACGGGGAGTCATTTGTGACATGGGTGGCCCTGGGAAACTCAGAGTTCTTCGAAGATGGTGTTGTGATTAGTGTATATGCAGATGTCGCCGGCCTGTTTCAAGGCGATCTCGGCAATGCTACGCGCATCGAGGTCGGTATTTTCCAGCAGCGCACGCGCCGCGGCCTGGGCGTAGGGCCCGCCGGAGCCCATGGCGATGAGCCCTTCCTCGGGCTCGATGACGTCACCGTTACCGGAGATGAGCAGGGAGTCCTGGCTGTCGGCTACCGCCAGCAGGGCTTCGAGGCGGCGCAACATGCGATCCGTGCGCCAGTCCTTGGCAAGCTCCACGGCGGCCCGCACCAGGTTGCCGGAGTGTTTCTCCAGCTGGCCCTCGAAACGCTCGAAGAGTGTAAAGGCGTCGGCGGTGCCGCCGGCGAAACCGGCGATGACCCGATCATTGTAGAGTCGGCGCACCTTGCGGGCATTGCCCTTCATGATGGTATCGCCCAGGGTTACCTGCCCGTCACCGCCAATAACCACACGGCCGTTGCGGCGAACCGAGACGATGGTTGTGCCACGGTACTGTTCCAAGAGCTGTCCTCCACGGAAAAAGGACAGGCATTGTACACCACGTGGGGGCCGATGCCGAAAACGGGGCGGGCCATCGGGCGGGGAAAAACCGGGAGTTTAGTCGGAATTTTCCAGGTGCTTGAAGAAGTCGGAGTCCACCGACATGAGGCCGCTGGCGAAGGGGTCCGCGGCGATCTGGGCATCGCTCTCGGGTACCAGGTCCAGCGGGCGGGAGATGAAATTGCCCTGTACGTAGTCTACGCCGCAGGCCTTGAGGGTGCACAGGGTCTGGAGGTTCTCCACGCACTCGGCCACGGTGCGTTTGCCAAGTGAGTGCGCGATATCGTTGATGGAGCGGATGATGGCGAGATCCATGGGATCGTGCATGAGATTGGCGATGAACATGCCGTCGATCTTGATGAGCTCCACCGGCAGGTGCTTGAGGTGCGAGAATGAACAGTAGCCGCTGCCAAAATCGTCCAGCGCGAAACGGCAGCCCAGCGCACTGAGTTCGCCGATGAGGCGCTGAGCGGAATCGATATTGTAGATGGCGCAGGTCTCGGTGATCTCGAACACCAGCGTCGAGGGTTCCAGTTGCCATTGTTCGAGGCGGCGGCGTACCAGCGTGATGATCTCGTCGCTGTCGAGGCTTTGCCCCGAGAGATTCACGGTCAGCCCGGCATGAATACCGGCCTTGTGCAACTGGTGCTGGTAGCGCAGCGCCGTGTCCACCACCCAGTAATCCACTTCCGGCATCATGTTGAAGCGCTCGGCGGTGGGCAGGAAGGCGCCCGGCGGGATCAGTCGGTCGCTGGCATCGGGCAGGCGCAGCAGTACTTCGTAGAGGGTGTCATCGGGGATCTTCACATCGGTGAGGTCTGCCCACAGGCGCCCGTCTTCGCGTGCCAGCGACTCCTCGTCCACGTGGTCCAGCAACAGGATGGGCTGGTATTGCAGCTTGAAGCGGTCCTCGTCGATGGCCTTGCGCAACCGCGCCGACCAGCCCAGCTCCATGTCCATGGTATTGCGGTCTTCTCCCATACTGTCGAATACCAGCGTCTGGTTACGGCCGGCCTTCTTGGCGTTGTGGCAGGCGATATCGGCATTGGCCAGCGCCTCACCGGTGGAGACGGTGTTGCTGTCCAGCGCCACCGCACCGACGGAGGCCTGCACATCGTAGCGGCGGCCGTTGTAGACGAAGGGGGAATCTACCAGCTGTTTGCGGAAACGATCGGCACAGGCATGCAGCTCGTCGCCGCCGATATTGCGCAGGATGATGGCAAACTCGTCACCACCGATGCGCGCCAGCAGGTCGGTTTCGCGCAGGCACTTGCTCAGCTGGTGACCGACCTCGATGAGCAGTTGATCGCCGGCAATGTGACCGGCGGTATCGTTGAGATATTTGAAGCGATCCAGATCCACGTACACCAGTGCCCCTTTCTCGTCGCTGCGCTTGAGGCGGCGCACCTCCTGTTCCAGCGCATCTTCGAAAAAGCGGCGATTGAGCAGCTTGGTGAGACTGTCATGGTTGACCTGCCAGCGCAGCTCCTTCTCCAGCAGCTTGCGCTCGGTGATATCGCGGAAGGCGACCACCGCGCCATCTTTTTCACCGCCGATGCGCAGCGGATAGACGGTCAGCTCGGTCTGTACCAGGCTGCCGTCGGGGCGCAGGAAGGTGGACTCGATATTGTGTACTGCATCACCATTACGAATACGCGCGTAGAGGTCTTCCGCCTCCTGCTGTTCACCACCGTGTTCGGAGAAACTCTGGTGAAAGACATCTACCGGTCGCTTGCCGAGGATCTCGCCAGGTTGTTCCAGGCCGAGGATACGCAAGGCAGCGGGGTTGATGAAATTGATACGAGTTTCGTCGTCGATGCCGTAGACACCATCGCCCACCGAGGACAGGATGCCGGCAAGGCGTCGCCGTTCGTGCTCGATACGCCGCGTGTCATGTACTGCGCGGCGCATGGCGGCGACGCGGGTGAGAAACAGTTCGTCCGACTCGTTCTTGAACATGCATTCCACGGCGCCGGCGGAGAGACTGTCGGAGATCACCTTGTCCAGGTAAGTGCTGGTGAGGATGGCGGAATGGATGTGTCGAGTCGCCGGATTGGACTTGAGTTCGCGACACAGTTGATCACCGGTCATCTCCGGCATGAAGTAATCGATGATGGCAATATCAAACACCCCCTCGGCGGCCAGTTTCAGCGCTTCCTGGGGATCGGCAGCGGTGGTGGTCTGGTAGTGATCGCTCTCCAGCAGGCGACGGAATTTGACCCGTGCCGTGGGTGAGTCATCCACCAGCAGCACACGGGTCGCCGGTGGCGGCAGGTGATCCAGGTCCGGCAGGGCGTCGTGGCTGAGCAGCTTGTCGAGCGTGGCACGCACTTCATCGTGGCTGTCCCACAGCAGGAAGGCGGTGCGTTCGCGGGCACTGACCCAGTTGAGAATGGCCGGCGCCGTCTGCTGAGCCAGTGCAATGACGGCGACGTCGCGGTAGGCGGCTTCGCCGAGCAGGGCAAGCAGCTCGTCACTGGCGGCATCGGTCTGGCTGGGCCAGCCAATGACTACCGCCGACCAGGTATGGGCATCTTTTTCCAGGCGCGCGCGCGCGGTGGCGTAGTCGGATTCCGTGTCGAGGCTGTAGTTGCTGGACAGGAGCCGGCGATCCAGCACATGGCGCAGGGTGGCGGAGGGTTCGACTACCAGTATTCGCTGCATCGTTGATGCCTTCTTCACAGTCTGGCCTGCGGACCGCTTCCCTGGTAGTCGGGACTGTGACAAATTTCAAACCAATGCGACGCCTTCATCCACGTGATGCGTCACCTGAGTCTGTCCTGTGTAATACGAGTCACAGTCTACACCGCTGAAATTTTCCGCGGAAGCTGTACGCGAGAGGGGCGGTGACTGACAGATACCCGTAATAGCGGACACAGAGAGAAAAATATGAGCACTTTCCGCGTCATCGGTGCGGTAAAACCCCTGTAAAAATCAGGGATTAGCAGTAGCGACAAGCCGTTCGCGGCGCCGTAGCCAGCTGGCCGCCCCGGCCGCGGTGAGGATGCACCACACCGCGAACAGCGCACCCGGCAGGGCCGCTTCGGGAGTGTCCTGGAACTGGGCCAGCGCCAGGGCCACGCCCATGCCGGCGTTCTGCATGCCGATCTCGATGGCCAGCGTGATGCGGTGGCGCAGGTCGAAGCGATACAGCCATGCGGCACCATAGCCCATCAGGTACCCGAGCAGATTCAGCAGCACCACCAGTACTACGAGCGTGGCACCCATATTGGTGATTCGCGTCTGGTTGGCGGCCACCGCGTAACTGCAGATGAGGATTATGGCGAGTGCGGCCACCCCCGGGGCCAGCTCGCGCACGTGCTCGCGCCAGCGGCCCAGCCGGGGTTGCAGGAGCATGCCCAGTGCCAGCGGGGCGACCACCATTTTGAGGATATTGACCATCATCACCGTGGTATCGATCTCGAGCAGCCCGCCGCCCAGCCAGCGCACCAGCACGGGTGTGAACAGGGGCGAGAGGAAGGTGGCCACGGTGGTCATGGCGATGGAGAAGGCCAGTGCGCCGCCAGCCAGGTAGACGATGACATTGCTGGCCATGGCACCCGGCGCACTGCCGACGATGAGAAAGCCCAGCGCCACCGCCGGCGGCAGGTCGGTGAGGCTGATGAGGGCAAAGGCCAGCAGAGGCATGAGCAGGTACTGAGTCGCCACGCCCTGGAAAATGCGCCGCGGACGCCGCAGAGTGTCGCCGAGATCGTCGTATTCCAGTACCAGGCCGAGGGCGAACATGGTCAGGGCGAACATGAGCTGGAACAGGGAGCCATACAGGCTCAGCCCGCCGAGGGCCTCAGGCAGGGCGGCGGGCAGTTTCAGCCACAGAAACAGCGGGGGAAAGAAGAAGGCCAGCAGGGTACCGAGCAGGGTAAGCGGCGCGAGACCCCCGGCAAACATGCGAAAGACTGCCATGGCGGTATTCTAAGGAAGTACACCGCGCCGTGCCACGGGCCGGCGCGGTGTCGCCGGAGGGAATTTACTGGGCGGCGGTACTGACCGGGCGCGCCGATTCCAGCAGGTCGCGGTTGCGTTTGGCCAGCGAGGCGATCAGGCCCTCGATACCGTGCTGGCGGATCTCGCTGGCGAAGCTGGAGCGGTAAGTGGTGATGAGGCTGATGCCTTCCACCGACACATCATAGACCTGCCAGCGGCCACGCCGCAGGTGCATGTGGTAGTGCACCGGTACCGCCTGACCGCTGGGCGGGATAACCTCGGAGCGTACGATGACACTGGTGGCGTCGGGCTCGGCACGCAGTGGCTGGAAGTGGATCATGTCGCGTTTGATCTCGTGATCGAGGAGATAGTCGGTCAGCGCTGCGGAGTAGAAACGAACCAGCAGGGTGCGGAATTCGAGGATGAACTGTTTCTTCTGTGCCCGCGTGGCACCGCGCCAGTGTTTGCCCAGCACCAGGCGCGAGGCACTGATCATGTCCACGTGCGGCAGCAGGATATCGGCGATGAGCC
>DRKU01000187.1 GCA_011051615.1 Gammaproteobacteria bacterium | reverse complement strand
TCGTTACTCGTTACTCGCCTCTCGCCACTGACCTAAATACGTGTTCCAAATTCCACTACGGTTTACAGGCATCAGGCTCTCACCGGGGCGGCGTTTACGGACCGTCAGCCGCAGGGATGCGGCTGTCGAGCGTACAGGGATGTATTTACCGCGTGTCCGTAAACGCCGCCCCGGTGAGAGACAGGCAACTGATGTAATCCGTTGTTTCATGTGATCGGGGATTTCGAACACGGATTTAGATGCCGCAACTACCGGTACTCCAGCGGAAGTAGCGCGCGTGCAGCCACCAGTAGAGCTTGACGCCGAGGATGATGCCGATGATGGTGAATAGTGCCGCCACCTTGCCCTGACCGAGTTGCACCAGCACGATGCTGGGGCAGGCGCCGGTCATCGCCCAACCGGTACCAAACACGATACTGCCGGTGACCAGGCCGGGGTGGAAGATCTTCTTCTGCAGGGGATAGACCTTGATCATGGCAAAGCTGAACAGGGCGAGAATGGCTACCGAGCCAAGAAACGAGAACGTAAGGCGAAAATCCCTGAAGGCGAACATGTTGAAGACTTCGTCGTAGTCGGCGAAGCCCATCATGGTAAGGATGTAGCCCATGCCCAGACCGGACAGGATATAACCCAGATAAAGTCTTGCTTTCATTGTCTACACTCCCGCCAGGAAGGCTACTACCAGGGTAAAAACGATCCCCGCACCGAAAAAGAACGCGGTCGCCACCAGGCTCGCCGGCGACATTTGTGCACAGCCACTGAGCGCATGGCCC
Organism: Gammaproteobacteria bacterium; assembly: GCA_011051615.1. Classification (GTDB taxonomy): domain Bacteria; phylum Pseudomonadota; class Gammaproteobacteria; order CAMYNG01; family CAMYNG01; genus HyVt-448. The sequence continues at coordinate 2,840 of DRKU01000187.1, read as the reverse complement.
GAGGTACATCCGCCGCCCATCTGCGTACCAAAGCCCACCATCATGCCGCCGAACAACAACAGGAACCAGCTCTGCGGCAGGCCCCCACTGAGTTTCACGTGCAGCTCGCTGAGATAATACTGGACGTTGAATTCGCCGTAGTAGAGCGCGGTGAGGAATGCGCCCACCACCATCGACAACAGGAACGCCACGTGCGCTCCTCCGGGTACGGTGGCAGTCTCAAGCGCAGCGGTTGGCACTGAAGGCGCGGGTGGTGGTGGCACGGCCGAGGCAACGTCTTCGCCGTCTTCGGACAGGGCATCACCGAACTGTTCCAGGGTCGCGGCCCGAAAGGCATCGCTCAGGGAATCCCCTTCACCGCTCTCCATGGTCCCGGCAGCCGCCCGGAATTGCGCCTCTTCCTTTTCCATCTGGTTGAAGACACGCCAGCGCGCAATGCGCTGCCAGCTACCGGAAACGCCAATCATGCGTCCAACGAGAACACGAAACACGATGCCCAGGCCCGCGAGGGCGATGGCTCCAATCCACCATGGCCAGTACTGCATTACCGCTTACCCCTCAGGCGCTCTTGCGAAACGGATTGAGCCGCGACAACATGGCCAGCAGGCCGCTGCGCAGCTCCTGCTCATCACCGACGCCCGTGGATGCAGGCGATGCCTGCGGCGTGTGCATGGGCGCCGCCTGTGCCATTTCGTTACGCAGCAGGGTGGCGCACTCGTGATGTCCTTTCTGGGTCGCGACGTCAGCGGCGCTGTGCCCGGCATCGTTCTTCGCGTGGGGATCGGCGCCGCGCTCCAGCAGGGCCTCGACAATGTCCAGGTGGCCTTCCGAGGCGGCAAAAATCAACGGCGTGACGCCGTTGGGACCGCGCGCATTGAGACACTCCGGTTTGCCGGCGAGGATGGACTTGACCATTTTCACCCGTCCCTTGGTAATGGCGTTGCAGATGGCGGTCACCGTGATCTCGTCAGTACCGCGTACACGGTTGAGGGTCTGTCCGTTGGGTAACAGGGTAAGGGGAACGGGCTTGCCCGTTTCCGACATCTGGTAACGGGCGCAGGTGGTGTACTGATTTTCACAGTAATGCTGGCGCCAGGCCTTGAGGGCCGGCTCGGCCGCAAACTGGACGTAGAGCGGGCAGTTGCTCGCGTGGTGGCATGTCATACCAGGTACCTCTTTGACAGCAGCGCCTCGGCTCCCTGAGGACGAATTAAACGGAAGTCAGCCTGTTTTCGGGCGTCGCAACGCCCACACCCTCGTAGTCGTATGTAACGACATATCTATAAGGAATAGCCCGACGGTTATTTCTGTTATCGGCCGGACCCATTCCTGGCTTGAGAGGGCGAGGCGCTTTCTTGCCACCGCATTGGGTACTGGTGGGCGCATTATAGTGCACAGTTCACACTATGGGGTATGGCCGATTTGGGTTAATTCGGCCCGGGGGATAAAAAAACGCGAAAAATGCTAAAAATAAACGAAAATGGCGTAATTTGAGCGAAAATCCCGCAAATCCTAAACAAGTTCTTCCATGCCCAGCTCCTTGATCTTGCGCGTGAGGGTGTTTCGCCCCCAGCCGAGCAGGCGCGCGGCATCCTGGCGTCGACCCCCGGAATGGCGCAGAGCGGTCTCGATCATGGTGCGCTCGAACTGGGGCGTGGCCGAGTCCAGCAGGCCCACGGTGCCCCGCGTCAACTGGCGATCCGCCCAGTGGCGTAGCACGTCCACCCAGTCCTCACCCGCGCCGTTGCTGCGCGCCTCCTGCAGCAACTCCGGTGGCAGGTCGTCCAGGTGGATCACCTGGCTGGGGGACATGACCGTCAACCAGCGACAGGTGTTTTCCAGCTGGCGCACGTTGCCCGGCCAGTCCAGCTTGCCGAGGTAGGCCTCGGCCTCCTTGTCGAGGGTCTTGGTCTCCACATTGAGTTCCTCGGCGGCAACATTGAGAAAGTGGCGCGCCAGCAGGGCGATATCCTCACGGCGTTCGCGCAACGCGGGTACGTGGATGCGAATGACGTTGAGGCGATGAAACAGATCCTCGCGGAACAGGCCCTCTTCCACCCGATCTTCCAGGTGCTGGTGGGTGGCGGCAATGATGCGCACATCCACCTTGACCGGGTCATGTCCACCGACGCGGTAAAACTCCCCGTCGGCCAGCACGCGTAACAGGCGCGTTTGCAGCTCCGCCGGCATGTCACCGATCTCATCGAGGAACAGTGTGCCACCATCGGCCTGCTCGAAACGCCCCTTGCGCGCGTTCTGTGCGCCGGTAAAGGCGCCGCGCTCGTGACCGAACAGTTCCGATTCCAGCAGGTCATGGGGTATGGCCGCCATGTTGAGGGCGATGAAGGGTTTGTCGGCACGCGGGCTGTGGCGATGCAGTGCCTGCGCCACCAGTTCCTTGCCGGTGCCTGACTCGCCGTTGATCAGGACCGTGATATTGGAACGTGACAGGCGACCGATGGCACGAAACACCTCCTGCATGGAGGCCGCCTCGCCGATGATCTCGGTGCCCTTGTCGGTTGGACTTTCCGCCGGCGCCACCACCTTGCGGTGATGGGCCACGGCGCGGCGCGCCAGTTCCACGGCCTCGTCCACATCGAAGGGCTTGGGCAGGTATTCGAAGGCACCACCCTCATACGCCGATACGGCGCTGTCCAGATCCGAATGGGCGGTGATGATGATCACGGGCAGATCAGGAAAACGCTGGTGAATGCGCTCCAGCAGTTCCAGGCCATCCATGCCCGGCATGCGAATATCCGAAATCACCACATCGGGACGTGCGTTACCCAGTGCGCTCAACAGGCTGTCGGCTTCTTCGAACAGACGCACCTCCATGCCAT
>DRKU01000186.1 GCA_011051615.1 Gammaproteobacteria bacterium | reverse complement strand
GGTGCAGGTCGACATCGGTCATGGCCATGGCCAGGAAGGTGGCGAGGATGGGGAACACCAGGCCGACCACACCGATCAGCACACCGACGCGCAGGCCCATGGTCGCCGCCAGCACCACCAGCACGATGGCCACGGCCTCGGCCAGGTTGATCATGAAGGCGTTGATCGATTCCTCAACCAGCTGCGACTGCCAGGCGATGTGGTTGATCTCGATGCCCACCGGCAACGTCTCCAGCAGCTCGTCGATGCGACGTTCGACCGCCTTGCCCATTTCCACGGCATTGACGCCTGGCAACGGCGCCATGGCCAGCACGATGGCCGGCTTGCCGTTGTAGCGCATCAGATTGTCGGGCGGATCGATGTAGCCCTCGGTAACAGTGGCGAAGTCCCGGATGCGCACGATCTTGTCGGCGCCCTGCTCGCGCCGCCCTTCATCGGAAGCGCTGCGCAGCGCGTCCAGCCGGGAACTGCTGATGGCCAGATCGGCGATTTCCTCCGGCGAGGTGAATTCGCCGGTCGGCGACACACGGTAGCGCAGCTCCTGGAAATCGACGCTGCCGGCATCCACCACCTTGTTCTGGTTGCTCAGGGTGCGCTGCATGTCAGCCAGCGTGATACCCAGCTGCGAGGCCTGAGTCTCGGCGATGTTGATGTATACGCGCTTGTCCTGCACGCCCCAGAAATCGATGCGCGCCACGCCCGGCACGATGATCAGGTCCTTGCGGATATCCTTGACGTACGTTTCCAGCTCGGCGTAGCTGAAACCGTCGCCGGTCACCGCCATCATAAAACCGAACACGTAGCCGAAATCGTCGTTGACCTGGGGCTTGCCGACGCCGGGCGGGAAAGTCGGCTCGATGTCGCGCAGCTTCTTGCGCAGCACGTCCCACACCTGCGGCAGACGGTCGGCCCAGTATTCGTTCTTGATATCGACCTTGATAATGGACAGACCGGCGCGCGAACTGGAATAGACCTGTTTCAGCTCGGTCATTTCCTGCAGTTTGGTTTCGATACGGTCGGTAACTTCCAGCTCGACCTGCTCGGCCGAAGCCCCGGGGTAGCTGGTTATTATCGCCGCGGTCTTGATAGTGAACTCGGGGTCTTCGAGCTGGCCCAGCTGGAAGTAACTCAAGAACCCGCCCACCACCAGGATCAGGGCGGCGAACAGGGTGATGGCCCGGTTTTCAACGGCGAAAGCGGCAACACTCATGGCGCCTTACTCCTTGCCTTTTTCGACAATGCGGACCTTCTGCCCTTCCTTGAGGGAATGCACGCCGGCCACGGCAACCCACTCACCGGCCCTGAGCCCTTCCTTGACGACGATACCGTTGTTGGCCAGCTCGCCCAGTGTGACCTTGCGCCGCGATACCACGCCGCTGTCCCTGTCGATGACCCACACGTAGCTCTGCTTTTCAGTGGCCGGCGTGAACACGGCCGCCGCCGGCACCGTCACCTTGCCGTCGCCGCCCTCGTCCTGCCTGACCTCGCCGTAGGCGCGCCCTGCCATGCCGGCAAGAATCTTGATATCGGCGGGGGGGTCCATAATCAGGGTGACCGGGTAGGTGCGGGTGGTCAACGAGGCTTCGGTACCGACCTCGAACACCTCTGCGGGTATTTTATGCTCCGGGTACGCGTCGAACACGACCCAGATTTTATCCACCTCGGACAGGCGCGAAATCAGGGTTTCCGGGACATCTACCACCATCTGGATGCGCGAGTTGTCCAGCAGGCGCAGCACCGGCTGTTTGGACTGCACGTCCTGGAAATTATCCACGTAGCGGGCGGTGACCACACCGTCGAACGGCGCCCTGAGGTAGGTGTAATCGAGATTGTCTTTGGCGCCCTGCAATACCGCTTCCAGTGATTTGACATTACCGGCAGCCGAGTCACGCTGGTCACGTTTGCGGTCCACCAGGGTCTTGCTGGTGGCACCGGGATCTTCCTTATAGATATTCAGCTCACGCCGGTATTCGCCCTCGGCGCGTTTCAGTGTCGAGCGGGCGCGTTCCAGCTTGCCCTGTGCGTCCTGCACCTTGACCTCGTAGTCGCGCGGGTCGATACGCGCAATCACCTCGCCTTTTTTGAAGGCGCGACCAACGATATCGTTGGGCAGTTCGATCAGCGGGCCGCTGACGCGGAATGACAGGTCGACCTCCTGGTTGGCCTCGGCTCGCCCCGGGAAACTGCGCCCGACCCGGTTCGCATCATTGCTGACCTGGACGGCCAGTAGCGGGCGGATGATTTCCTTTTTCTCCGGCTCTTTGCTGCAGCCGACCGTCAAGGTGACCAGCAGCAGACTCATTAACAACGACCGGATCATGGCAGTGCTCCCTGTTTGTTCTGGTGATTCTGCAGGGCAGCAGGTTGCCCTGTGTCTGCATCGAATGGGCGCTATTCTAAGGGAATCGGGAGTAGGTAGGAACCGGTACAGACGGTTATCCCCCCGTCATTGCGAGCGCAGCGCGGCAATCTCTTTGTGCCTGGCTCCAGTCTGAAAGAGATTGCCGCGCTGCGCTCGCAATGACGGGGGTCAGGAAGCCGCTGCGCGGCGCTTGCCCGGCAGGCCGTACCAGAGGAACAGGGCCAGCAGCAACAGGCCCAGCTGCAGCAACAACCCTTGCAGGTTGGGGTAGATACCCAGCAGGTCGATGCGCGGGAAGTTCACCGGGCTGACCGGGATGTAGCCGGCTTCCTGCAGCGCCGCCACGCCCTTGCCGGCAAAGATCAGCGCCAGCACGAACATCAGGATACCGGTGATACTGAAGAACTGGCGCAGCGGCAGGCGCGCGCTGTAGCGCATGATCACCCAGGCCAGCACCACCAGTACGCCGATACCGGTACCGAAACCGCCCAGTGCCATGCTCTTGCCGGCGGCATCGGTCTGCACCCACAGCGCCTGGTAGAACAGGATGGTCTCGAACACTTCACGGTATACCGCAATGAACGAAAGTCCAGCCAGTCCCCACAGGGTGCCGGTGCTCAGGGCCTTGCGCACGTTCTCTTCAATGAAGCGCTTCCATTGCACGGCATTGGTCTTGTCGTGCAGCCAGAAGCCGACGTAGAACAGCACCGCGGTGGCCAGCAACGCCGCCACCCCCTCGGTGATCTCGCGACTGGCGCCGCTGATCTGGATCAGTGATACCGAGGCCAGCCAGGTCAGGAACCCCAGTGCCAGTGCGCCGACCCAGCCATAGTGCAAATAGCGCATGCTATTGCGGTGCTCGGTCTTGACCAGGAAAGCCGCCAGCGCAGCGACCACCAGCAGCGCTTCCAGTCCTTCCC
>DRKU01000185.1 GCA_011051615.1 Gammaproteobacteria bacterium | reverse complement strand
GCTTGGCATCGGGACTGAGGCGGCCATGAACCTCGTCGATACCCAGTTCGCTGGCCACCGCCGCCGCCACCGCTTCGCGGTCGCCACTCAACATGACCAGTTGCAGACCCATCTCACGCAGCGCCTGCATGGCGGCGGCGGCCTCGGCACGCGGGCGATCGCCGATGGCGAAACCGGCCAGCACACCGGCCTCGTCGGCCAGCCATACCCAGCTGGCGGTGTCGTCGGGCTCGGGCGGTGCAGTGCCCCACTCGGCAACGAAACGGTCGCTGCCCAGGCGGTAGCGCCGCCCATCGATAATACCCTCCACACCCTGCCCGGGCACGCTCCGCGGTGCCGCCACCGCCACCAGCGACCCTGCACAGGCCTCGCTCAGGGCCCGTGCCAGGGGATGTTCCGAATCCCGCTCGAGGCTCGCTGCCAGCGCCTGCACCCGCTCGGTCGCGAGGCCCTCGCGCAACACGTGTACCGCCTCCAGCACCAACCGACCTTCGGTGAGAGTGCCGGTCTTGTCGAACACCATGTGGGTGGTGCGTGCCAGGGTTTCCAGGGCATGGCCACGGGTCACCAGCAGCCCGCGCCGGGTCAGCGCACCCGTGGCGGTGGTCACCGCCGCCGGCGTCGCCAGTGACAGGGCGCAGGGGCAGGTCACGACCAGCACCGAGAGCACGATAGTGAATGCCCGCTCCGGCCCCGCACCCCACCAGGCCAGCCCCACGGCCACGCCGAGCACCAGGATGGCGGCGACGAACCAGCCGGCGATGCGATCCGCCAGGCGCGCGATACGGGGCTTTTCGCCCTGTGCGCGATCCAGCAGGCGCGTGATGGCGGCCAGCACGGTATCCTCGCCCACGTGTTCCACCGCCACCGTGATGGGGCTGGTGATATTGAGGGTCCCACCGATGACGGCATCACCGGGACCGCGTCCCAGCGGCAGGCTCTCGCCGGTGAGCAGGGACTCGTCCACCTCGGTATGCCCCTCGACGATACAGCCGTCGGTGGCGATGGTATCACCGGGTCGCATGCGAATGAGATCGCCGACGGCGAGCTCCGATACCGGCACGCTCTCGCGGCGACCATCGGCACCCACACGCGTGGCCACCGCTGGCCGCAAGCGTACCAGTTCTTCGGCCACCTGCCCGGCACGGTGACGGGCGGCCATTTCCAGGTAGCGCCCGGTGAGCAGAAAGAAGGTAAACATGGTGACCGAATCGAAATACACATGGCCACGATTGAGCACCGTCGCCACCAGGCTCGCGCCATAGGCCGCACCGATGGCCAGCGCCACGGGCACATCCATGCCCAGCTGTCGTTGGCGCAGGTCACGCCAGGCGGCGATAAAAAAGGGCCGTGCCGAATACAGTACCACCGGCGTGGCCAGCAACAGGCTGACCCAGCGCATGAACAGGCGCAGGTCGGCATCCATGCCACCGTAGTCGCCGGCATACATGGCCACCGCCAGCATCATCACCTGCATGGCGCCGAACCCGGCGATGGCGATGCGCCACAGGGCCTGGCGTTTTTCCTTCTTCTGCAGGGCCTCCTGGCGGCCGGGATCGAACGGATGGGCGAGATAGCCGATGGCCGCAATGGCGCGCAGGATCTCGCTGAGGCTGATGCGGCTGTTGTCCCAGCGCACCTGCGCGCGGTGGGTGGCGTAGTTGACGCGAAAGGAGAGTACTCCCGGCAGAGCGGTGACGTGGCGTTCACTCAACCACACACAGGCGGCACAGACGATGCCTTCCATGATCAACGAGGCCTCGCGTATCTCCCCTTCTTCCGCGCGCACGAAGCTGGCCTGCACGGCTTCGCGATCGAAGATCTCCGCTTCGCGCAGTGCCGCGGGGACTAGTTCCTCGGCGTTGCGCGAGGTCTCGTCTCGCAGGTGATAGAAACTGGTGAGATCGTTATCGACGATGGCCTGTGCCACGGCCTGGCAGCCGGGACAGCACATGGGGCGTACCACCTGCTCGATCTCGACACTGTAATCACTGCCCTCGGGACAGGGCAGGCCGCAATGAAAACAGGTTTTGCCCTGCGCGGCCATCAGTGGGCGGGGTTCACCGTGGTGAAGCCCTTGAGCTGGTAGATGTCTTCGCCGCTTTCAATATCCAGTTTCAGATCCCAGCGGCCCGGTTCACCCAGCGTCACCTCCACCTGGTAGATGCCCGCCGCGGTCTCCCGCATGGTGAAGGGATTGTCGAGGTGACTGTTGGAGGGACGCATGAAGACCCCGCTCACCGTCGCGCCGTGGATTGGCCTGGCATCGCGATCGAGGATCTGCACCTGGAAACGCGCTGGCTGGCCCACCACCGGTTCAGCCAGCCAGCCCTTGCGAACCTGCCAGCCAAGATGTTGCTGGCGTTGCATGCGCTGGACATAGGCATTGTATTCCGCTTCGCGCTCCTGGTAGTCGTGTGCCACGGTACCCGGAAAGAACGAACTGACCTCGCCACCCGAACGTGGTGGTGGGAACATCCAGCCGGTCAGCTGGTGGCCGATACCACTCTGGGCCATGACGATGAAGGCCGCGTCGGAGATCAGCACCACGGCAAAGAAGATCACCAGCGAGGCCGGCGCCCAGTGGAACCAGCGTTGCTGCTCACCCGCCTGGCGGGCGTGGTACTGGCTGGCGATGATGCCCAGGATATAGGCGCTCATGGCGAACACCGCCACGTGGATCGCAACGACATCGGCCCCCGGCCATGACCACATGGCCAGCGACAGGTAGATCAGCTCGGAGAGAAGCAGCGTCAGCAGCGCCGTAACGCGTGGTCCCAGTGGCGTGAAGCGCATGCTCAGCACGAAAAACAGCACCGAGGCAAGCACGCCACCGGCGAGGGTCAATGCGATATGACTGCTCATGATCCCTGTTTCACCCGTTGTCGTGACACGAAGAAGAAGGCTTCCCATTCTACTGCATGCACGGACTCTTCGTCGAAAGGCACGAGTACGAACTTGAACGGCAGGCGCTCGGCACGTAATTGTTCAGGCGGCAGACGCACGCGCGCGATGAACTGAATATGACTCTCTGGGCGCATCTGGAAGCGGTTCTCACCGCCCACGTCAAGCTGCGCACCGGGCAGGCCTTCCACCAGCAAGCGGTATTCCACCAGCTCCTCGGTCTTGTTACTGATCTTTATCTCGTAACGGTTCTGTTCACTGCCATCGGACAGGGTCACCGAGATCGGCTGGCGGATCTGGCGCACGGTCAGTTCCACGGTAGCGCGCGTGGCCACACTCCACACCAGGCCGGTAATGCTCAGGATCAGTACCAGCCCGTAACCGATATTTCTGGGCTTGAAGTAACGTGTCTTTTTCCCCTCCATGCCGCGCTCGGAGCTGTAACGTACCAGGCCGCGTGGATACTTGATGGCATCCATGACCGTGTCGCAGGCATCGATACACAGGGCGCAGGAGATACACTGGTATTGCAGACCGTTGCGGATATCGATGCCCATGGGACAGACCTGCACACAGAAACCACAGTCGATACAGTCGCCGTGGCCTGCGGCATGACGTTCGTCCTGCGTCATCAGGCCCTTCGCCGGCTTATGGCGCCCGGCGGGACCTTCGCCACGCTCCCTGTCATAGGCCACCACCAGCGTGTCCTCATCGAACATCACACCCTGGAAGCGTGCATAGGGACACATGTAGGTGCACACCTGCTCACGCGCTAGCCCCGCCATGACATAGGTCGTCAGGGTCAGGAACAACGTGGTGGCGTAGGCCGGAAATGGCGCCGCACCACGGAACATGTCCGCGAGCAGCTCCGGGGCATAACCCCAGTAGAGGGTAAACGTCAGGCCGGTAAGAAAGGCCACTAGCAACCACAGCAGATGGGTGAGCCCCATGCGCAGGATCTTGTTGGCCGTCCACGGCGCCGCGGCCAGCTTGATCCGTGCATTACGATCACCCTGTACCCGCCTCTCGATGAACATGAAGACGTCGGTCCACAGGGTCTGGAAACAGAAGTAGCCGCAGAACACGCGACCCGCGATACCGGTGACGAAGAACAGCAGCAGTGCGGCGATCACCAGCACCCCCGCGAGCCAGAAGATATCCTGGGCGTAGACGACCAGATCGAAGATGTAGAAGTGACGACCGACAAGGTCGAAGAGGACCGCCTGCGGGGGACTGTCAGTCCGCTCCCACGGCAGCCAGGGGAGCAGGAAGTAAACGCCATAAGCCAGGACCAGGATGGCGTATTTGAGCATGCGGAACCTGCCGTGCACCGAGCGCGGGTAGATTCGGATACGTTCCTGCTGCTGAGCTTTACTCATGGTGTCCGCTGGCTATGAACGGCACAGGGTCCTGCCGCTGACGACAGGACCCTGGCCGGGGAAGTGCAAGGATGTAGCAGTGCGATTACTTACCACCACCCAGCTGATGCACATAGAAAGTCAGGATGCGGATTTCCATATCATCGAGCCGGTTCTCCCAGGCCGGCATTTCACGCTTGACACCGTGGGTAATGACGGCACGCACGGCGGCCTTCTTCGCCGCGAGATCCTCGGCACCATTAATATCGGCAATGGTCCAGATGCTGTCGGTGAGGTTCGCCGAACCCAGCGCCACCATACCGGTACCCGCCTGCGTGTGACAGGCAAAGCACCCACCCACGGGACCGCTGAAAATTTCCTTGCCACGCGCGGCCTGCTCGGCATCCACCTCGATACCGGAGAGGCTCAGCACGTAACTGGCGACATCGTCGATCTGCTGCTCGTTCAGTGCATCACGAAAATCGGGCATGAAGCCATGGCGACCCTTGCGGATGGTCTGCTCAATCTGGGCAAAACTGCCACCCCACAGCCAGCTGTCATCGGCCAGGTTGGGATAGCGCCCGATAATTCCCGCACCACCCGCCTGGTGACATGCCGCGCAGTTGTCGGCAAACAGCACCTTGGCCATGGAATAGGCAAACGCACTCTTGTCACGATCCACGGCGATCTCACGATAGCTGGCCGCCTTGAGTTCATCGAGGTAGGCCTGCTGGGCGGCGCGTGCCTCCTGCATTTCTTTCATGAACAGGGCACGGGTGTTCCAGTGACTGACCACCTCCTGGCCGTCGGCGGTGGTATAGGTGATGTCATTGAGAATACCGGTGGTGTAACCCTTGCCCACGGGCCAGGCCGGGTACAGCACCCAGTAGATCAGGGCAAACACCACGGTGGCGTAGAAACCCCACAGCCACCAGCGCGGGAGTGGATTGTTGAACTCCTGCAGGTCGCCGTCCCAGGCATGACCGGTTGTTTGCACCGCCTGTTTTTGCGTTTCTTCACTCATTGCTCGGTTCCTTTAGGATTCGCATCATCTGCGTCGTCTTGTAACGGTATGTTCTTGTACGACTCAAGTCGCTGCTTGCGCCTGGTGCCGCCATAAACGTAAAGAATGATCCCCACGAAGGTTACGAAGAACAGCACCAGCACGAAGGGCTTGGTGTTCTCCATACGCGTAAACCACGAGAAAAATTCTTCCATTTGCCGGCCTCCGCTAGCGTACGGGTTGCATGCCTACCGGAAGGTGGCAAAGTGCCCGTCGTCGAAACGCTTGAAATCGACCATCGTGCCCAGTACCTGAAGATAGGCCACCAGGGCATCCATTTCGGTGACGTCGGAATTGTCACCATCGTAGTTGCCCGTCTGCGCCTGCTTCAACAGGTTGCGCGTGGCATAGTTGATATCCAGCATGTCAGCGACCTCCTGACCGAACCGCTCCACGTTGGCGTTGTATTCGTCCTCGGTCTCCGAATACGGCACACCGACCATCTTCAGGGCACGCATGCGGTTCTCGATGTCCTTGTAGTGCAACGGGTTTTCCAGCAACCACGGGTAGTTGGGCATGATGGACTCTGCCACCGCACTACGCGGTGCAATCAGGTGCTGTACGTGCCAGGCGTTGGAATACTTGCCACCCACGCGCGCCAGGTCCGGCCCGGTGCGCTTGGAACCCCACTGGAAGGGGTGATCGAACTGCGACTCGGCCGCCAGTGAGTAGTGGCCATAACGCAGGGCCTCGTCACGGAACGGGCGAATCATCTGCGAGTGGCATGTATAACAACCTTCGCGCTGGTAGATGTCACGTCCGCGCAATTCCAGCGGCGTATAGGGGCGGATAGTGTCGACACCATCGACCTTGACCGTCTCGACGGTTTCATCGATGAAGTACAGCGGGACGATCTCCACCAGGCCACCGATGCTGATCACGATCAGCGTCAGGATAATCAGCAACCCGGAGTTTGTTTCAATACTTTCATGTTTCATCGTATATCACCTTGTCTCAGGATGCCGTGGCCATCTTGGCGGCAATCTTCGCCTGAATTTCGGCCGCCTCGATCTTGCCTTTACGGATAGTCATGAACACGTTCCAGGCCATGATAATGATGCCGGTCACGAACAGGGCACCACCGAAGGCACGGATCACATAGGGTTTGTGCAGGAAGGATACGGTTTCGAGGAACTTGTAAGCCAGGTTACCGTATTCGTCGAAGGCACGCAGCATCAGACCCTGACCGATACCGGAGACCCACATGGCGCTGATGTAGAGCACGATACCGATGGTCGCCAGCCAGAAGTGCAGGTAGATGGCACGCAGGCTGTACATCGACGTCTCCCACAGGCGCGGCACGAGGTGATAGATGGAACCGAAGGACACCATGGCGACCCAGCCCAGTGCGCCCGAATGCACGTGACCAATGGTCCAGTCCGTATAGTGCGAGAGTGCATTGACGCTTTTCAGCGACATCAACGGTCCTTCGAAGGTGGACATACCGTAGAACGACAGCGACACCACCATGAAACGAATCACCGGATCGGTGCGCAGTTTGTCCCACGCCCCGGACAGGGTCATGATGCCGTTGATCATGCCGCCCCAGGATGGCAGCAGCAGCAGGATGGAGAACGTTGCTGCCAGGGTCGAGGTCCAGTCCGGCAGCGCCGTCCAGTGCAGGTGATGACCGCCAACCCACATGTAGAGGAAGATCAGCGCCCAGAAATGAATGATGGACAGGCGGTAGGAATATACCGGGCGGCCGGCCTGCTTGGGCACGAAGTAATACATCATGCCGAGGAAGGCGGCGGTCAGGAAGAAGCCCACCGCGTTATGCCCATACCACCACTGCGTCATGGCATCCTGTACGCCGGCGTGCAGGGAATAGGATTCCAGCGAGAAGAAGCTCACCGGCACCGCCATGTTGTTGAAGATATGCAGGATGGCAGTGGCAAGAATAAAGGCGATGAAGAACCAGTTGGCCACGTAGATGTGCGGCTGGCTGCGACGCGTCAGCGTAACGACGTAGATCAGCAAGTAGGCGACCCAGGTCACGGCGATCAGCAGATCGATAGGCCAGACCATCTCGGCATACTCACGTGCCTGGGTGTAGCCGGCCATGTAGGAAATCGCCGCCAGCGCGACAGAGGCCTGCCAGCCCCAGAAGGTGAAGTTGGCCAGGCCATCGGAGAACAGGCGTGTCTGACAGGTACGCTGCACGACGTAGTACGAGGTGGCAAACAGGGCGCTACCGCCGAAGCCAAAAATTACCAGCGTGGTATGTACCGGCCGCAGGCGACCGAAGGTCAGTGCCGCGGTGTCCAGGTTGAGAAACGGCCAGGCCAGTTCCGAGGCGATATACACCCCGGCCAGCATGCCGAGGACACCCCAGACCAGGGCCATAACGGTGAACTTGCGCACAATCGCGTAGTTGTACTGTTCACCGGCAGAAGCAGATGCAGCAGCCATGGATGAGCCTCTCTTTATTAATTTCTTCGGATAATGAAAGAGCCCGGGAAACCGGGCTCAATACTTGGTAATTCACAATATCCTAATATTTTAATTAATATGTATGCGGCCCGCAAGTAAAAGGCGCGCGCCCTAAGTATAGACAACCCGGTAACCCACTGTTTTGCTGGGAAAATAAGCGTGCCCGCGGTACGGGCGGACATACCCGGTGTTCGGCATTTGCCGTCCCCTGCTTATCGGTCGGCACGCCATTTAGTTTAGAGGTGCGTGTCAGAGCGGGAAGTAGTGATCCACCAGCAGCGCGGCGAACAGCAGCATCAGGTAGATGATGGAATACCCGAAAGTCTTCATGGGCATTTTCGTGTTGTGCGGCGACTGCAGGCGAATGGCGTAGTAGAGAAAAATGCTGTTGAGGATCAGGACGCTGATGAAGTAGATCCAGCCACTCATGCGCGTAGCGAACGGCAACAGCGTCACGGCAAACAATATAATGGTATAGAGCAGCACGTGCAGGCGCGTGAACGCCACGCCGTGGGTCACCGGCAACATGGGCATGTCGGCCCTGGCATACTCGTCGCAGCGTGCGATGGCCAGCGCCCAGAAATGTGGCGGCGTCCACACGAAGATGATCAGAAACAGCAGCAGGCTGTTGGGATCGAGGCTGCCGGTTACTGCTGTCCAGCCCAGTACCGGTGGTGCAGCACCTGCGGCGCCGCCGATGACGATGTTCTGTGGCGTGGCACGCTTGAGAAACAGCGTATAGATAACCGCGTAGCCAATCAGGGAAACAAAGGTCAGCACGGCGGTGAGCACGTTGATGAATACCACCAGGATGGTCATGGCGATCACCCCCAGGATGAGCGCGAAGATCACCGCCTGGCGGGTACTTACCGTGCCCTGTGGCAGGGGGCGGTTCTTCGTGCGCCCCATGAGGGAGTCGATCTGTTGCTCCACCAGCTGATTGATGGCCGCCGCCGAAGACGAGGCCAGGCCGATCCCCAGGGTGCCGAACAGCAGCACGTCCCACGGCACCATGCCCGGTGTGGCGAGAAACATGCCAACGACGGCGGTGAAGACGATGAGCATGACCACGCGCGGCTTGCACAGCTCATAGTACTCATGACAGATCCCCATGAAGTTCATGCGCAAACGCCCCTTGTGGGTGGCCTCCATACTCAGTTCTCCGATCTTACTCTGACGAGATAGTTGAACGTAACCACTACCGCCAGTAGCAGCGCACCAACACCGTTGTGGGCTACGGCCACACCGAGCGGCAGGCCGAGGGTGACATTGGCGATCCCCAGCGCCACCTGCACTACCAGCATGGCCAGCAATGCCATGGACCAGCGCCGCAGCACGGTATCGGCACGCAGGCGCAGACCACGCAGGGCCAGCACCAGCAGCATAACGAAGGTCACCAGTGCACCGATGCGGTGAGTCATGTGTACCGCCTTGCGTGCCGCGGAGTCCAGTACACCGAACTCATAGTTGATCCCCAGCCCCCGCCACAGGACAAAGCCCTCAGAGAAATCCATCTGTGGCCACCATTCACCGTTGCAGGTGGGAAACCCGGTGCAGGCCACCGCGGCATAGTTGGTGCTGGTCCAGCCACCGAGCAGGATCTGCACCACCAGTATCCCCAGCGCCAGGGTGGCAAGGGGTTTCAGGCCCGTACGTTGCACACCGCTGCCGGTTTCAATGACACCTGCACGCAACAGCAACAACCACAGCAGAACAAAGACGGTAAAACCACCAATGAGATGGGAGGTCACCACCAGTGGCTTGACCAGCAGGGTCACGGTCCACATGCCCAGCAGGGCCTGGAACACGACAATAGCCAGCAACGCCATCGGCAGGCCCAGTCCGACCGGTGCCGTGTGTCGCCGACGCCAGGCCAGGATCGTAATGGTGAGAATCAGCAGCCCGAGGGTGCCGGCGAAATAACGGTGGATCATTTCCTTCCACGCCTTGTGCGCTTCCACCTGACGCTGCGGAAAGGCCTCGTTGGCGCGCGCCACCTCCTCGTGACTCTCCGGCACGCCAAGATGCCCGTAACAACCCGGCCAGTCGGGACAACCCAGACCGGCATCGGACAGGCGCGTATAGGCACCCAGCATCACCACCAGCAGGGCCAGTACCGCTGCCAACTGCACCAGACGAATGAAAATGTTCCTGCTGCTCATGCCCCTACCCCACCTGCGATACTTTCAACAGATGCTGAAGATCCTTGACCAGATCACGCGGGTCGAAACCCGGTACGTAACTCATCATCAGGTTGCCAAGCGGATCGACAATATACACGCGCCCGGCCGCCACCACGTCCTCTTTCGGCGCGAGCCGGAACTGCACCAGCAGCGGCTCGAGCTGTGCGCTGCTGCCGTTGACCACCACCATGCCGCTGTGAGCCGCGAGAACTTTTTCGTACGAGGGGCCCGGGTCATCGCTGGCGATGATCAACAGGCGCTGTACGCGACGGACATTCTCGTTCTGGGCCATGCGGCTCTGACGGATCTTGTAGAGCGCACTGGCACAGGGTTCATCGCATTCACGCCCCGCTATGTAGACCAGCGTCCACTTGCCGGTCATCTGGGCTCGCGTATAGGTGGTACCGTCGCGCCGTGGGAGGGAAAACTCCACCAGCGGTCGCGCGGGACGCACCAGTTCACCGCGATTCTTGGTCCTGCCTGTCACGTCCATGTTCAGGTAGGCGATGTAGGAAACGCCGGCCGGCGCCAGAAATGCCAGTGCCAGCAGTACCAGGGTAAAACGATTGGTTGCCTTGTTAGTCATGCTGTTCCTGTTTGCCATCCTGCGATGGCGCTGCGATCTTCTTCAGGTTAACGAATATATATATAAGTGCCAGGGCTGCTGCCAGGGCAAACCACTGTATGGCGTAGCTGGTGCTTTTCTCCGGCTGGATGCTCGGCAGCGGCCAGTCCAGCACGAAACCGTCCGCTGCAGGTCGTGCCAGGCGCACCACCAGGGGTGCCAGGCGACAGGGCAGTTCCGCGGACATGGCACCGAGGTCGACCCACTGCACCACTGCCGGCCAGCCCCGGCCGCTTCTGGCCTGGTCCCCGAGGTGAAAGGCCTCGCGCCAGGAAAGCCACACCGTGCCCTGGACGGAGCGAGGTCCCTCGGGCGTGCTTACCGGTGGCAGATTGTGACGGTCCCGGCCCAGCGGGATCCAGCCTCGGTCGATGAGCACACAGACCTCGCTCTCGGCCGCTACGCGAAGTGGTGTGAGCACGTGGTAACCTGCCCGCCCATCGTGTACCTGGTTATCGAGCAGGAACTCCCGTCCCACCAGATATTCACCCCTGATGGTCACCTTGCGATAGCGCAGCGCATCCGCATCGGCCAGCCGGGTTTCCAGCGCCACCGGCGCCCGGCGATTGGCCGCCTCCAGGGCATCAAGCAGGGCCTGCTTCTCCGCCGCACGATCCAGTTGCCAGAAACCCAGGCGCAGCAATACCGGCAACAAGACCAGAAACGCCAGGCTCGGCCACAGGCCCGGCCGGAACTCTCTATCGCCGATCTTCACGCCCGGCGGACCGCTCGGGGCGACCCGCAATCGGCCTGCCCACCTTCTGTATGCGTGGGCGACTGCGGTATACTGGATATCCAGCCTGCGCGGAGACACATCATGTTATTCAAAACGCTCGTCCTCGTGGCCCTGCTTGCCATTGTCGCCAGTCTGGGCATCGCCATGTTCACCCTGGTGCGTGACAAGGGCAAGTCCGACCGGGTACTCAAGGCGTTGACCGTGCGCATCGGTCTGTCGGTGGCCCTCTTCGTCGCCCTGATGGCCGCCTATGCCGCTGGCCTGATCACGCCGCACGGCATTATGCCCTGATCCGACTCCCTGCGCATCGCGAAAGCGCTTTCGGGACGCAATAAAAAAGGGCGCCGTGTCACCACGGCGCCCTTTCCTCTGGCACCTGACTTCGTTACAGCCAGTATACGAAAATAAAGAGACCCAGCCAGACGACATCCACAAAGTGCCAGTACCAGGCCGCCGCCTCGAAGGCAAAGTGGTTATCCGCCGTGAAATGTCCCTTGATGGAACGCAACAGCATGACCGTCAGCATGATGGCACCGATGGTCACATGCAGACCGTGGAAACCGGTCAACATGAAGAAGGTGGAACCGTAGATACCTGTAGACAATTTCAGGTTCATCTCGGTGTAGGCATGGATATATTCATAGGCCTGGAAACCTACGAAGGTAAAGCCCAGCGCCACGGTGGCCAGCAGACCGAGGACGAGCTGCTGACGATTGCCCTTCTTCAGACCCCAGTGAGCCCAGGTCACGGTCACACCGGAAGACAGCAGGATGAGGGTATTCAACGCAGGAATGCCCCAGGCCTCCATGAGCTTGAAGTCACCACCCACATTGGCCGGGCCATTGGTTGGCCAGGTTGCCTCGAAACCCTTGTACAACAGCTCATTGGTCAGGGCATTGTTACCTTCTCCGCCCAACCACGGCACCGACAACTGACGTGCATAGAACAGGGCACCAAAGAAGGCGGCAAAAAACATCACTTCGGAGAAGATGAACCACATCATGCCCCAGCGATAAGAACGATCCACCTGATCGTTATACATGCCGGCTTCGCTCTCACGAATGACCGTACCGAACCAGCCGAACAGCATATAAGCCAGCAATGCCAGACCGATATACATCAGGAAGGTCGGATCATTGGGGCTCAGCGCAAAGCCGAACATGGTGCAAAAGAGGCCAATGGAACCTACCAACGGCCAGTGACTTGGGCTTGGCAGATAATACCCACCTTGTGCATGTGTCATGGTAAATCCTCTCGTTTGGTATCTGATTTTCTAATTATTGAAAACTGTCCCGCTAGCGATGCGTGACCTGCGCCACGGCAAGCCCTGCATCGTCACCGATACTTACCCGGCCATTGCGATTCTCCGTATCGAAGAACGTATAGGCCAGAGAAATAGTCCGGATATCCTTTGGCAGATCCGGGTTGACAACAAAACGCAACGGCATCTCTACTTCCTCACCGGGTTTTAGCACCTGTTTGGAGAAACAGAAGCACTCCATCTTGGTGAAGTACTTGAAGGCCCGACCCGGCACGATACTGGGTACGGCCTGGCCAACCACTTCACGGCCGGTGAGATTCTTTGCATAGAAGCGTACTTCCATTATCTGGCCTGGATGCACGGTCACGGCGTTCTCCATGGCGCGGAATTCCCAGTTGAGATTCTGGTTCAACGCAGTCAGAAACTGGACCGTTATCTCCCGGCTCTCATCTACCCGGCTACTGGCCAGGCGACCGCGTCGTTCCTGCTCGCTGATATCCACCTGGCCGGCCTCGATATCGGTGAAGCGACCATTGATGCCCAGCGCATCGCACATGACGTTGTAGAGCGGTACGAGCAGGAAACCAAAGCCAAACATGGCCACCACGACCAGCAGCAGCTTGCCTGCGGTTCGGCGGTTGTCTGGTCCGTTTTCGCTACTCATCGTCTAACCCGGCAACAGGAAGAAACTCAGCACGAAGAAAAACAGCGCGATCCCGAACAGGCCGACGACCAGCCAGGGATTGACAGACTTTTTCTCTTCGCTACGCATGTCTCGTTTCCTGAAAGTAACAGCGGGGCCGGCGCCAGGCACCGACCCCGCTAACCGTTATTTCACTTCCGGTGCAGTCTCGAAGGTGTGGTAAGGCGCCGGTGAAGGCAGCGTCCATTCCAGACCCTCCGGGTTGTCCCAGACTGCGTCACTGGCCTTCTCGCCACCCTTGATGGCCTTGATGACGATATACATGAACAGCAGCTGTGAGGCGCCGAACACGAAACCACCAATGGACGACCAGAAGTTCCAGTCCGCAAACTGGACGGCATAGTCCGGGATACGTCGTGGCATACCGGCCAGGCCAACAAAGTGTTGCGGGAAGAACAGCACATTAACCGAGATCACCGACAGCCAGAAGTGCAGCTTGCCCAGCTTCTCGTCGTACATGTTGCCGGTCCATTTGGGCAACCAGTAGTAGACCCCTGCAATGATGGCAAATAGCGCACCGGTAACCAGTACATAGTGGAAATGTGCCACTACGAAATAGGTATCGTGGTACTGGAAATCGGACGGAGCAACACCCAGCATCAGACCGGTAAAGCCACCAATGGTAAACAGGAACACGAAGGCCACTGCCCACAGCATTGGCGTCTCGAAGCTCATGGCGCCCCGCCACATGGTCGCCGTCCAGTTGAAGACCTTGACCGCTGTCGGTACGGCAATCATGACGGTGGCATACATGAAGTACAGCTCACCGGCGACCGGCATGCCCACGGTGTACATGTGATGCGCCCAGACGATGAACGACAGGAAAGCAATCGCTGCCGTTGCATAGACCATGGAGCTGTAACCAAACAGTTTCTTACGCGCAAAGGTAGGAATGATCTGCGAGACGATACCGAAGGCCGGCAGGATCATGATGTACACCTCGGGGTGACCGAAGAACCAGAATACGTGCTGGAACAGTACCGGGTCACCGCCACCGGCGGCATCGAAGAAGCTGGTGCCGAAGTACTTGTCGGTCAGCATCATGGTTACCGCACCCGCCAGCACCGGCATGACGGCAATCAGCAGGAATGCGGTGATCAGCCAGGTCCATACGAACATCGGCATTTTCATCAGCGTCATGCCCGGTGCGCGCAGGTTCAGGATCGTGGCGATAATGTTGATCGAACCCATGATCGAGGAGATACCCAGCAGATGTACCGCAAAGATGAAGAATGCCAGGTTGTCGTACTGACCCGACAGCGGTTCATAGAAGGTCCAGCCGAATGCCGGGCCCTGACCAGCCATGAAATTGCCCCCCATGAACATGGGCAGCACCAGCATGGTGGCCGCGAAGGGCAGGATCCAGAAGCTCCAGTTGTTCATTCGCGGCAAAGCCATGTCAGGCGCACCGATCATCATGGGGATAAGCCAGTTTGCCAGGCCCACGGTTGCCGGCATGATGGCGCCGAAGACCATGATAAGCCCGTGCAGGGTAGTCATCATGTTGAAGAAGTTGGGGTTGACTACCTGCATACCCGGATACATCAGCTCGGCGCGGATGACCATGGCCATGGCACCGCCAACCAGCAGCATGATGAAGGAGAACCACAGGTACAGCGTACCGATATCTTTGTGGTTCGTGGTAAACAGCCAGCGCTTGATACCTTTTTCTGGTCCGTGTTCACTCATTTCTTGATTCCTCCGCGCCGCCTTAGCGTGCAGCCTTGATTTGCTTGGGTTGAATTACGTCGCCGGTGTCATTGCCCCAGGCATTACGCTCATAGGTAATGACCGCAGCCAGCTCCAGGTCGGAGAGACGCGCGAATGCTGACATGGCGGTATTGGGCTTGCCATTGAGCACGATATCCATGTGGGCCGCCACGTCGCCGGTGGCAATCTTGCTGCCGGCCAGTGCCGGGAACGGTCCCTGGCCCTTACCGTCGGGCTGATGACAGAAACTGCAGTTGGCGGCGTATACTTCCTTACCCTTCGCCATCAGCTCATCGAGCGTGAAGTCACGTGCGGCGGCAGCTTCAGCAGCCGCGGCAGCAGCAGCAGCACCGGCCTTACGTTCACTGACCCATTGCGCATAGGCCGCCTCGGAGACCACGCGCACAACAATGGGCATGAAACCATGGCGCGCACCACACAACTCGGCGCACTGACCACGGTAGACACCTTCCTGCGTTGCAACGAAATGACTCTCGTTGATGAAACCGGGGATGGCGTCGCGCTTGACGGCCAGGTCACGCACCCACCAGGAGTGAATGACGTTCTCGGCGGTGGTCAGCAGGCGCACCTTGCGGCCCACCGGCACGACGACTTCGTTATCCACTTCGAGCAGGTAGTTTTCCACCTCGCGAGGATCGGCGCCCGAACCCAGTTCACTGGCATCCTTGCTGGGTTTGGCGAGGTTACTGAGGAACTGGATACCCGTACCACCGGCTACCGTGTCATCGATGTAGCTGTATTCCCAATACCACTGGTGCCCGGTCGCCTGGATGGTCAGTTCCGGGTTGGTATTGTCTTCGATGGCCAACAGTGTCTTTGTAGCGGGGATCGCAATAGCCACCAGGATGGCAAAAGGAATAATGGTCCAGATGACTTCCACGGTGGTGGACTCGTGGAAGCTGGCCGGCGTTGCACCCTTGGACTTACGGTGGTTGAGAATGGAGTAGATGATGATGCCGAATACTCCAATGCCGACAACGGTGCAGATCCAGAAAATGAGCATATGGAGGTCGTACATCTCCTTGCCCACTTCGGTCACGCTTTCAGCCATGTTGAGCGCGTCATAACCTGCAAATGCACTGCCGGGCCCAAGCAGCAGTGCGGCGGACAACAGCCCGCCCAGGCCTCGAATCGTCTTACTCACAGACATACCATTTCCTCTCGACTTTAGGATGTTTTATTTATTGATTTCAGTGTTGTACTTATTTCGTCAGTATGAGGAAAAGGAGACCGCGCGTCGTAGCTCCCGCGCCAGGTGTTTTTTCTCCTCCTCGTTCAGCCAGCGTCCGATCTCTTCTCGGCGTCCGTGTGAGCAGACGATCAGGCGGCAGGACTGGTTTCTGTATACGGGCTTCTCGAGTACCACTCGGGCCCAGTGGCGCTGGAACTGAACATTCCCCCCAGACGCACGGTATTCTTTTTCGATATTTATGTAGTTTTCATCTACGGCTATCAGCTCGTAGTCCCGACCACGGAGTGCGCAGAGGTAAAGCACCGCTGCAAGCACCAGCATCTCGAGGCCGGTAAACGGGATGATCATCCACAATCCCATAAGGGCAAAGCCCATTGCGATACTGAGCGAGACCACCAGTATCAACAGATAGATCCTTACCGTGGTTTTCCAGTCCATGGAACAATTTGGCCGGATCAAAAACCGGTGGTGATTCGTTGTAACGTCCGTGCAGTTTGTAACCACGACGACAACTCCGGCTATACGCCTCGTTTAACGCATGGGGATGCTAAATCAAGCCATGCGGCACCGCAACAAAATATGGAAATGGGTACATAAAGTTCTATATATATAAGATATTTATTATATTGTTATTTTCTTCTTATAATTTTTGCCACACTCAGCAGAATGTGGCGTCAAATTGCGCGTGGGTAAAAACATACAAAAGATACGTGATCATGTGAAGGCCTGTTCCACAAAAAATTTAATGACTTTCTGAAAAAAATCCGAACGGATTGAACAGACGGGCCTCACGGAAGGGTGAGTTTTGTCACATTTGCCTCGCGCGCAGCGCCATCGATACGTTGCAGGACCCCCAGACAGGGTGCGGCGAGGCGGGATTGCAATGTCACGATGTTGTCATCGAAAGCGGTCATCCCTTCCGACATGGGATTGGCCACCCAGCCGGCCAGCTCAAGGCCACCTGCGCAAATGGCCTCTGCACTCAACAGGGCATGATTGATACAACCCAGTCGCATACCGACCACGAGGATCACGGGATAGCCCAGCGCACGCGCCAGATCCGACACGTTGAAACCCTCACCCAGCGGTACCTGCCAGCCGCCCACACCTTCCACCAGCAGTACGTCCACCTGTGTGCCCGCCCGCGCAGCGATGTGGGTGATGTGATCCATATCGATGCTCACACCTGCCTGTGCCGCGGCGAGATGGGGCGCGATGGCCGGGGCGAAACAGTAGGGGTTGATATCCTCATATGGTAATGTCACGTTACTCATCGCCTGCAACTGCAGGGCATCATCGTTGCGCAACTGGCCATCGTGCAGTAGTGCGCCGCTGGCCACCGGTTTGAGTGCCGCGCAACGCAGTCCGCTCTGGCTGAATTTTTTCAGCAACAGGCACGTGACATAAGTCTTGCCCACTTCCGTGTCGGTACCGGTAATGAAGTAGTTGTATTGCACGACTACTCACCCCTTCCGCTGGCGGCTGATGTTCCCCACATCGTCCAGCGCGATGCTGATGCTGCCGGGCGTGGCGGCCGCCGCGCTGCCCGCCCAGGCATGTCCATAGACCACTTCGTGGGTAGCGGGAATACGGCCTTCATGGCGAAACATTTCGTAAGCATCGATCATTGCCGCCAGGCGCCGCTTGCCGGTAATACCGTGGTGGCGTGCATGGTTGACATTGTGTGCGCCAATCGCCTTGAGATCATGCATCAGTGATTTCACGTCCGCATAGGTCACGTTGAAATGTTCCACATCCATGACCGGGTCGGCAAACCCCGCCTGCATCAGTGCATCACCCACGTCATGCATGTCCAGAAAGCTGTTGACGTGCACATGCGTATCCACCTGCGCCCAGGCGGCACGCAACTCCTGCAGCGTATCGGGACCGAAGGTGGTGAACATCAGCAGGCCATCGGGCCGCAGGACACGGCGAAACTCGGCGAAGGTCTGCGCCAGTGAGGGACACCACTGCACGGTCAGGTTGGAGACGATGAGATCGACACTGGCTTCGCGCAAGGGCAGTGCCTCGGCATCGCCGACCATGAAGGCGGAACACCGCCGCCAGCGCTGCCACCACGACAGTCCGGCACGCGCCTGCCGTAGCATGCGTTCGGCGATGTCCAGAGCGTATATCCGCGCCGCGGGATAGCGTGTACGCAGGTGGCGCATGCAGTAACCGGTGCCCGCCCCCACGTCGAGCACCGTTGCCGGTTGCAGGCGAACATAGTCCAGCCGCTCGAGCATGCGATCGGCGACTTCGCGCTGGAGCTGTGCGGCGGCATCATAACTGCCGGCGGCGCGATTGAAGGCGCGACGCAGGGCAGCCTTGTCGATGGCGGCGATCTCATCCATGGCCACAGAACTCCTCGAGCCGTGACAGCACCTGCTCGGAATGGGACACGAAGGGGGCATGGCCGGCGCCCGGAATGATTGCCGCCTGCCCGTGCGGACACTGCGCCGCGGCCCATTCGATGGCCGCGGGATGCACCAGTACATCGCGTTGACCACCGATCCACAGCACGGGGGTCGTCAGTCGCGCCAGACCGGCGCGCAGATCGGTGTCATGCAATACCGTCAGCGCCCCGCGCAGGGATGCCGGGTGCGTCCGCCCGCGGCTGCCCAGTGCATCGCGCAGGCTGCGCACGGTATCGCGTGCGCGGTCATCACCCTGCGCCTGCAGGGCCAGGAAACGCTGTACCGTCATCGTGGCATCTGCTTCCAGTTGTGCGGCGAAGCCGGCCAGTACATCCGTCGCCACGCCCCAGTCCCAGTCCGGTGCAGTGACGAAACGCGGTGTACTGCCGATGAGCACCAGGCGGTGCACCAGTTCCGGGTGGCTCAACGCCAGTTGCAGGCCCACCAGCCCGCCCAGTGACCAGCCACAGATATCCAGCCGCGTTACACCGTTCTCGCGCAACGTCGTCCGCACACGTGATACGGCCGCTGCGAGTGAAAAGCCCTCCGCAGGGTCACTGTCACCGTGGCCCGGCAGATCGATCACGTGCAAACGATGCGTAGCGGTGAGTGCTTCCACCCACGGTGCCCAGATCCCGCCGTGTGTGCCCCAGCCATGCAACAGGCACAGGTCAGGGCCCGTGCCGTGACACTCTATATACAATGGCTGGCCGGACATCAGGTGACACCACCGGCGCCACGCGCCAGGGTTTCCAGTTGCGCCAGCAGGGCATCCACATCCGCCTGCGTGTGCCCTGCCGAGAAGGTAACGCGCAGGCGCGCGCTGCCGGCCGGCACCGTCGGCGGCCGGATCGCCTGCACCAGGAACCCGGTACGCGCCAGGGCCGCACTCCAGGCCAGCGCCGTGGCCGCCTCACCCAGGATCAGGGGCTGGATGGGCGTTGGTGAGGGCGGCGATTGCAGGCCCAGTTGCATGACACCGGCGCGAAAATGTTGCGCCAGGGCCAGCACATGATCCCGCCGCCACGACTCCTCCCGTAACAGGGACAGTGCGGCGCGGCCTGCTGCCGCCACCGCCGGCGGCAGCGCGGTTGTATAGATATAGCTGCGCGCCGACTGGATCAGGGTCTCGATGAGGGCGGCGTCACCCGCGACGAAGGCACCGAATACGCCCAGCGCCTTGCCCAGCGTGCACATGAGAATGGGCACCTCTGCAGGATCCAGTCCCGCCGCTTCGAGCGAACCGCCACCACGGGCACCGAGGACACCAAAGCCGTGGGCGTCATCGATGAGCAGGCCCGCCGCGTGGTCGGTGGCCAGCTGCGCCAGTTCGGCCACTGGTGCCACATCACCGTCCATGCTGAAGACGCCATCACTGACGATCAGGCGCCAGCGTGATCCATCGTTACCCAGCAACGCCGCCAGGGCGGTGGTATCCACATGAGCATAGCGTTTCATTTTCGCGCGCGAGAGTTGCGCGGCATCGATGAGCGAGGCGTGGTTGAGCCGATCCTCATAGATCGCATCATGGCGATCGGTGAGTGCGGCGATCACACCCGCGTTGGCCATGTAGCCGGTGGAGAACAGCAGCGCGCGCTCACGGCCGGTGAAATCGGCCAGCTCTTCCTCGAAACGGTGATGCTCACGCGTGTGACCACTGATCAGGTGTGCCGCACCGCTGCCGACACCGTATTCACCGGCCGCGCGCCGAAAGGCCTCTACCACGCGCGGATGATCGGCAAGCCCAAGATAGTCGTTACTGCTGAAGTTGATCAGCTCGCGGCCGTCCATATGCACGCGCGTACCGGCCACGGCCTCCACCACGCGGCGGCGACGATAGAGATCCTGCGCCTGCAGTGCCTCCAGCCGGGCGGCAAAGTGATCAGGCAGCGATGAATAACTCATTGCAGGGGGGACGACCGCCTCAGGCAGGATGAATGCCGAGTCGTGCGAACAACTGTCGATCGGCATCCGCGGCGGGGTTCGGCGTGGTGAGCAACTTCTCTCCATAGAAAATGGAGTTGGCGCCGGCGAGAAAACACAGGGCCTGGAGTTCATCGCTCATGTGCTCGCGTCCCGCCGACAGGCGCACCTGTGAGCGTGGCATGAGGATGCGCGCCACGGCGATGGTGCGCACGAACTCGAACGGGTCCAGTTCCTCGGCCGCGGCCAGCGGTGTGCCTTCCACCCGCACCAGCATGTTGATGGGCACGCTCTCGGGGTGCTCCGGCTGGTTGGCGAGACTCTGTAACAGCCCGGCGCGGTCGTCTTCGTCCTCCCCCATGCCGAGGATCCCGCCACAACAGACATTGATGCCTGCCTCGCGCACATGTTGCAGGGTATCGAGCCGATCCTGGTAGGTCCGCGTGGTGATGATCTCGCCGTAGAACTCCGGCGAGGTATCGAGATTGTGGTTGTAGTAGTCCAGTCCCGCCTCGCGCAGCTGCGCCACCTGGTCGGCTTCCAGCATGCCCAGGGTTACGCAGGTCTCCATGCCCAGTTCACGTACCGCGCGGATCATGTCCAGTACCGGTTCCAGGTCACGCTGTTTGGGCCGCCGCCATGCCGCGCCCATGCAGAAACGCGTGGCGCCACTGGCGCGCGCCTGCTTCGCTGCCGCCACCACCTCGTCCAGCGGCATGAGATCGTGTTCTTCCACGTCGGCATCGCGGTGACGCACGCTTTGTGGGCAGTAGGCGCAATCCTCGGAACAACGTCCGGTCTTGATACTGAGCAGGGAACTGACCTGTACTGCGTTGGCATCATGGTAATGCCGATGTACCTGCTGCGCACGGTACATGAGGTCCATGAAGGGCTGGTGGAACAGCGCCAGGATCTCCCCGCGCTGCCAGTCGTGACGCAGATCAGTGACGGTGCTTTCGACGCGTGCATTCATCGGGCGGTCTCCTCGCCGTGGGTATCCATCCACGTCATGCGACGGATGCGCAGCAGGTCGCGTATGGACAACGGAATGATGATCAGCGCGCTAAGCGCCCAGGTAATGAGCCACAGGTAGAGCTGGGTACCGAAGAAGGTAGCGACCACCACCACGAAACCGGCCACGCCATAGAGGCGATAGGCCGAACGCTGGGTAAATTCCCCCACCAGCGGATTGGGGTGGTGGCGGTTCAGGGTATAGACCGCCATGGAGGCACCGAGCCAGAATATCCCCAGCGGTACCGGTATCAGCATGGCGATGATATTGCCGATGGGAAACAGCATGGCACTGCGTCGCGCGCTGGCCGCCGGGATGGGCGTCGAGCCCGCCGCGTCGGTGGACGGCTCGTCGTGGGCGGGCTGCTCGCCTGATGGGCTCATGAGGGTTCCTCGGGCTGTGGGAGCCGGTACGTCGCGGGTGCCGACGCCCGGTTCCGGGATTACAATGGGATAAAACAGTGCTGCATCCGGAGCTACGGGATCGGCTCCCGTCCGGATCCAGCGCCGGAAGACCCGGAATAATAGGCGGCTGCAGCCGCCTGTCAACCGAAAGGGATTTTGGTTGTGAACAAGTGGTTAAAATTCGTACTATCGGCGACAGATTGTGTCCTGTGCGGGGTTGCCGTGGCAGGGGCGGACACCCACGAGGCCGGTCCGTTCTGCCGTGCCTGCGATGAGGGGCTTCGGCATCACGGCGCGAGCTGTCCCTGCTGCGCCCTGCCCCTGATAGGCACCCGGATCGCACCCGGGGGCCACTCCCGCACCCGGCCCTCTTCCGATTCGCCCCTTTGCGGCCAGTGCCAGTCCCGGCCACCCCGCTATGACAGGGCCCATGCCCTGTTTCCCTACCACTGGCCACTGGATCGTCTTATCACACGCATGAAGTTCGGCGGC
>DRKU01000184.1 GCA_011051615.1 Gammaproteobacteria bacterium | reverse complement strand
GGTGCAGGTCGACATCGGTCATGGCCATGGCCAGGAAGGTGGCGAGGATGGGGAACACCAGGCCGACCACACCGATCAGCACACCGACGCGCAGGCCCATGGTCGCCGCCAGCACCACCAGCACGATGGCCACGGCCTCGGCCAGATTGATCATGAAGGCGTTGATCGATTCCTCGACCAGCTGCGACTGCCAGGCGATGTGGTTGATCTCGATGCCCACCGGCAACGTCTCCAGCAGCTCGTCGATACGCCGGTCTACCGCCATGCCCATTTCCACGGCATTGACGCCTGGCAACGGCGCCATGGCCAGCACGATCGCCGGCTTGCCGTTGTAGCGCATCAGATTGACGGGCGGATCGATGTAGCCCTCGGTAACAGTGGCGAAGTCCCGGATGCGCACGATCTTGTCTGCGTCTTGCGGGCGCCGCCCTTCATCGGCGGCGCTGCGCAGCGCGTCCAGCCGGGAACTGCTGATGGCCAGGTCGGCAATTTCCTCCGGCGAGGTGAATTCGCCGGTCGGCGACACACGGTAGCGCAGCTCCTGGAAATCGACGCTGCCGGCATCCACCACCTTGTTCTGGTTGCTCAGGGTGCTCTGCATGTCGGCCAGGGTGATACCCAGCTGTGAGGCCTGGGTCTCGGCGATGTTAATGTACACGCGCTTGTCCTGCACGCCCCAGAAGTCGATGCGCGCCACGCCCGGCACGATGATCAGTTCCTTGCGGATGTCCTTGACGTGCGCTTCCAGCTCGGCGTAGCTGAAACCGTCACCGGTCACCGCCATCATGAAACCGAATACGTAACCGAAATCATCGTTGACCTGCGGCTTGCCGACACCGGGCGGAAAGGTCGGCTCGATGTCGCGGACCTTCTTGCGCAGCACATCCCACACCTGCGGCAGGCGGTCGGCCCAGTATTCGTTCTTGATGTCGACCTTGATAATGGACAGGCCGGCGCGCGAGCTGGAATAGACCCGCTTCAGTTCCGACATTTCCTGCAGCTTGGTTTCAATACGGTCGGTGACTTCCAGCTCGACCTGCTCGGCCGAGGCGCCGGGGTAGCTGGTAATGATCGCCGCGGTCTTGATGGTAAACTCGGGGTCTTCGAGCTGGCCCAGTTCGAAGTAGCTGAAAAACCCGCCGACCACCAGGATCAGGGCGGCAAAGAGGGTGATGGCCCGGTTTTCGATGGCAAAAGCGGCAACACTCATGGCGCCTTACTCCTTGCCTTTCTCGACAATGCGGACCTTCTGCCCTTCCTTGAGTGAATGAACACCCGCGACAGCAATCCACTCACCGGCCCTGAGCCCTTCCTCGATGACGATACCGTTGTTGGCCAGCTCGCCCAGTGTAACCTTGCGCCGCGACACCATGCCGCTGTCCCTGTCGATGGCCCACACGTAACTCTGTTTTTCAGTATCGGGGGTGAATACGGCCGCGGCCGGCACCACCACCTTGCCGCGGCCGGCCTCCTCATCCCTGGCTTCGCCGTAGGCGCGCCCTGCCATACCGGCAAGAATCTCGATATCCGCCGGGGGATCCATAATCAGGGTGACCGGGTAGGTGCGCGTGGTCAGCGAAGCTTCGGTACCGACCTCGAACAGCTCGGCGGGTATTTTATGCTCAGGGTATGCGTCAAAAACAACCCAGATTTTCTCCACCTCGGGCAGGCGTGAAATCAGAGTTTCCGGAACATCCACCACCATCTGGATGCGCGATCTGTCCAGCAGGCGCACCACCGGCTGTTTGGCCTTCACATCCTGGAAATTATCCACGTAGCGTGCGGTGACCACGCCATCGAACGGCGCCTTGAGATAGGTGTAATCGAGATTGTCTTTGGCCGCCTGCAAGGTGGCTTCCAGCGATTTGACATCACCGGCAGCCGAGTCACGCAGGTCACGTTTACGATCCACCAGGGTCTTGCTGGTGGCGCCGGGGTCTTCTTTATAGATGTTCATCTCACGCCGGTATTCACCCCGGGCGCGTTTCAGTGCCGAGCGGGCACGTTCCAGCTTGCCTTCCGCGTCCTGCACCTTGACCTCGTAGTCACGCGGATCGATACGTGCGATCACCTCGCCTTTTTTGAAAGCACGACCGACGATATCGTTGGGCAGTTCGACCAGCGGGCCGCTAACGCGGAACGACAGGTCGACTTCCTGGTTGGCCTCGGCACGCCCCGGGAAACTGCGCCCGACCCGGTTCGCATCGGTACTTACCTGGGCGGCGAGTACGGGGCGGATGATTTCCTTCTGCTCCGGCTCTTTGCTGCAACCCACCGCCAGAGTGACCAACAGCAGGCTCAATAACAACGACCGGATCATGGCGGTGCTCCCTCTTGTTCAGGTAATATCAGCGTGGCACCAGATTGAGGGCGCCTGCAGCGAGTGGATGCTATTCTATGGGAAACCGGGGTAGGTAGAAACCGGTACAGCCACCGGTGCGCCGCACACTGTCAGGATGCGGCGGTGCGACGCTTGCCCGGCAGGCCGTACCAGAGGAACAGGGCCAGCAAAAACAGGCCCAGCTGCAACAGTAACCCTTGCAGGTTGGGGTAGACACCCAGCAGATCGATACGCGGGAAGTTCACCGGGCTGACCGGGATATAACCGGCTTCCTGCAGCGCCGCCACGCCCTTGCCGGCGAAAATCAGCGCCAGCACGAACATCAGGATGCCGGTGATACTGAAGAACTGCCGCAACGGCAGGCGCGCGCTGTAGCGCATAATCACCCAGGCCAGCACTACCAATACGCCGATACCGGTGCCGAACCCGCCCAGCGCCATGCTCTTGCCGGCTGCATCGGTCTGCACCCACAGCGCCTGGTAGAACAGGATGGTCTCAAACACTTCGCGGTATACCGCAATGAACGAAAGTCCAGCCAGCCCCCACAGGGTGCCGGTACTCAGTGCCTTGCGCACGTTCTCTTCGATGAAGCGCTTCCACTGCACGGCATTGGTTTTGTCGTGCAGCCAGAAACCGACATAGAACAGCACTGCGGTGGCCAGCAAGGCCGCCACGCCCTCGGTAATCTCGCGACTGGCGCCACTGATTTCGATCAGCGATACCGAGGCCAGCCAGGTCAGGAACCCCAGTGCCAGTGCGCCGACCCAGCCATAGTGCAAATAGCGCATGCTATTGCGGTGCTCGGTCTTGACCAGGAAAGCCGCCAGCGCAGCGACCACCAGCAGCGCTTCCAGTCCTTCCC
>DRKU01000183.1 GCA_011051615.1 Gammaproteobacteria bacterium | reverse complement strand
CCTGCTCCCTAGCCTGCTCCGTTCAACAAAAACTGATCAGGAATTGGGGTCGAAGTTCCCTAACTGATCTGGTATTCGGAACTCTTATTTAGCCTCCAATTATCTTCCTACTCTGCCGGCTTTGCCTCCAAATCTAGTTCGCTATTCGCATCAATTTCATGATCCGCCCTTAGTATTGTAAACTCGGCTTCACCTTGATTAAGCCTCACATTAATCACAGGTATTTCTTCGTTCAAAACATCTTGGAACTCAACTTGCAGGATATATTTTCCAGGGAGTATTTCGATAGGCGTTGAATCTGAAATGCTCGCAATTTCGATTTTTCCATCCATAGTTTCAAATGGCACCTGAAAAGCACGTATACACCTTTCACTCAATGGGGATACTGCCTCGTTTACGAAAACATTAATACAATGGTAACCCTCGTCATCCAGCGACCTAAAACAAGCGCTACCAGGACGCCAAGAAAACCCTTGTGAAAAGTTTCTATCGCTCCAATCATTAAAAGGCTTAGAAAGCGTACTCGAAAATACGCACAATTGTGCATAGGACAGATAGAGCTGGAAAACAACGTTAGACATTAGTCCACAACCTTAATTCGTACTTTCGCTCCATCTGGAAGCCCCCGGCATGCATTCCCAATACAAGCACCGGCATAATAGGGGACAACATAATAGGGGACAACATAATAGGGGACAGACCACGTTTTTCTGTTTAATTGCCGCTATTGTCCATATTGCCGCACCAAAAAACGTGGTCTGTCCCCTAGCCTCCTACCAGATGCTTCATCAGCAGCGATGGACCTTCCCTGTGGGTCGGCGTGAGCAGCAGGTGTACGTGGTTGGTCATCAACACATAGGCGTGGACCTGGCATTCCCACTTCTCCGCCTGTTTGGCGAGCGTGTCCAGATAGTAGTGGTAATCCTGCTCGGCGTAGAAACAGGCGCTGCGATTGTTACCGCGTTGAACGATGTGCCAGGGTATCCCGGCGACCGCGAGACGTGCGCGTCGTGGCATGATGGACCTCCTTGTCCTTCCGTTGGCTCCCCATCCGTGGGGAAGGCAATCTAATTGCAAAGGATTCTAGTCCAGAAAACGTGGTCTATCCCCTAGTATTCGTCCCCTATTATTCGCATTATTCTATAATTTCAGTGCTTGACCAAACACCGTCCACACAGGTGCATTCTGCCTCTACAGGCTGATGATTGGGACAATCGTAAGAATAGATAACGAAACAATCAGGAAGAACAAATCGCCGTTTCTCCTCATTAGACCAACGAAGTTCCTCATCTTCTATTTTCTGGTCAACCGGATTACGACTTCCTTGTGCCCATACGAATAGAGCGCACGGCCCATCTTTACCCTGCCATTCCCTAAGTTCTGCACCACATTCAGGACAGTTATAAGTGCCTTCTGGGCTATACCAATCAAACATTGACATACGCTTATCTCACCTGACTGCCTCGCGACCCATTAAGGATTCAAAGAAATTCGATAATAACGGCATCTGAATATAACTTTATATAAGTTCCACGATCATCTAACAGCACCTCCCATGGACTGGATAACTCCACTAAGTGCATTGTCATTAGTAATAAGAGGTATATCGTTTTCAAGGGCCTGCACTCCAATCACACCATCCCCGAATCGACCCCGGCCAGCAGGCAACTGTCCTTAACACTAGGGGACAGACCACGTTTTTCCGTTTAATTGCCGCTATTGTCCCTATTGCCGCACCAGAAAACGTGGTCTGTCCCCTAGCCTCCGCGCTAGCCTCCGTGTCCCCTAGCCTCCTAGCCTCCCATTGTCACTGTTCGTTCTTTGCTTCTCTGTCAAATAAATCTAGCAATTCACGAGACAAAGTTCTAACCATATTCATCTTAGGGTGATCTATTATTTTATCAGGAGGAAGATCCTCTGGAATAAGATTGATAAAGTGGTTTAACTGTACAACTTTTCAAATAACCGGGACAGACCACGTTTTTCGGCGGAAGCCATCAGGCAGCTTCAGCTTCAGCACAATACGGCCTGTAGCTATGTCTGATTTTGTGGGGATCGGTCAGGGCCGGGGATCGGTCAGGGTCTGTCCCCTATTATTTCCTATTATTTCCCTATTACTCAATAATTCCGTCCCCTATTATTCTGCTACTGTCCTAAAATAGAACCACCAGACATATATAATTCTTCTCCTTCTTCTGTTGCCCCTACTCTTATGGAAATACCATCTACTTCCGGCGCATCCCAATTTCTCTCTTCATGCAAAGCGCCACGCGCGACATACATTTCGAGTTCTGATAGATCTCCATACGGTTCATTACAACGAAACAGCCGAATAAAGCCCTTTTCTAACAAAAACTGTGTCGCCTGCAATGCCAAACGTTTTCGCTCAAACTCAGACATCCCTGGAACCTTACTATTAACTTCCCAAAGCAACTCCCAAAGACCGGCGTAATCCTCAATGCACGCCCAAAGCAATGTTTTTAAAATTTCCTCTATTAGGTTCAAATTCATTTGAATGTTGGATTTCCTTCAAGAGGAATACGGGCCAGAAAACGTGGTCTGTCCCTGACCGATCCCCCTGCGATCATTACACACTCTATTATTTATTACTTACTATCGTCTTTCCGATTGTTTCTCTAACCAATAGAGCTGGATTTTGGTTATTTCGTCTGGCCAATTTTCTCCTCCGTAGGTAAATCCCTCGATCGCGCAAATTTTACCATCCTCTATATACACTAAATAACCCGTATCTACAGACGAGTTTAGTATCGCTCCAAGCTTGCCCCAAACTTCCTGTTCATTTGCATGATAGGAGCCGGGACATTTGCTGGGTATTAATTCCGTTATAAAACCCACACCAGTAAATTCTCTACTTACTACACTAAACCGAGAGCAAAACATTTCTTCATTCTCAAGAACTAGTCCTTGAGAAGAACAATATTCTTTTATTACAGCGCATTCGATCTCGCATAGCTGCATTTATACCACCGAAATTTGCCAAACTAATTACAGTAAAAAATGCATCGCAAATAAACTCACTTTTTCGGAATAAATGCTGTCGAAACCTTTTCGGTTCATTCAATCACTTTCCCACGAACGGTAACTTTCGTTCGCTTAATCCTTACGGTAGTCTCAAATATTCCTGAAATTTTTCCCGCATCTGTGAGATCCTGAGCAGCTCGTTCAAGAGACTGGAAGGCCTTTATTCTATCGCCAGAAAACCGCTCAAGTAGTCCTCTAAGATTATGCCTATCAAGCGACTTGGGGCCAAAACATGATTCGCTCCATTTTCTACCCGCGGACTAACACTTTTGCCACTTTTCCCCGACTTTACTCCAAATACTTTAGAAAACTTCTTAAGTTTGGCCAAGGGCCCGAAAATAATACGATAGGTCAGGGACAGACCACGTTTTTCGAGAAGGTAATCAATTTGCAAAGAATTTTGGGTCAGAAAATGTGGTCTGTCCCTTATTACTCTCTCTTATTACTCTTATTACTTCCTGCTTATTACTTCCTGAACCGTACACGGTTGAGTTTTTCTCCCAGGGGGCCATCGGCGCATTTCGTTCCTCCATGGGCTTCGCCATCCGAACGAAAAGCGATCAAGTCATCTGGAATTCTTCACCGGAAAAACGCGTTCTGCCTCCTTATAGAAACAGGTACAGCAGGCCAAAGATGGCCGCCATGAAGCCCAGTATCATGGCCCAGGCCAGAATGATCTTGATCGCCAGGGCCAGAAGGTCGATGAAAACGGCGCCGGCGGCCGCGCCCCCCATGGCGCCCATGAGCAGGAGCCCGCCTTGCGCCCCTTTGACCCCCGCGACTGTCAGGCCCACGACCGCACCGATGATAGCGAGAATGACTTTGCTTCGCCGCGGGAGGCGCGCAAACAGCGCATCCACTTGTTCCGACATGGCATCGAGCCATTCGTCGAAGGCGCCCGGCGTGTGTCGCGCGCCTCCCGACGAGGAAGAAGTGCGAATGCCATTCCTCCTGCGGCGGTTCTCGTCCTCGCTCCGTTGAATGGCCGCTTCCTCCGCACGGCGCCGCTCGGCTTCCTCGCGACCGTAGTTACTCCAGAAATCGTCGCCGCCATGCCCCGCCATGCCTTTGGCAAAATTGTGTGCATCGTTTTCATCCATCGTGACTCCCCCTTCACTTGCCAGTCTGTTTATCCCCCTCCCGGAACCTATAGCCCATACAACATGCGAATGCCAAGGATCATCAGGAACCCGGCGAAGAAGCGTTTCAACACCACAACCGGAAGGCGATGGGCGAGGCGTGCACCAAGGGGGGCAAACAGCACGCTGGTGACGACGATGCCGACGAAGGCGGGCAGATAGATGTAGCCCAGGCTCTGCGCTGGCAAGGTATCGACCTGCCAGCCCGTGAGAATGAACCCCACTGCGCCGGCGGTGGCGATGGGCAGGCCGCAGGCACTGGAGATGGCGACGGCATTGCGCATGGGCGTACCCCGCCACACCAGCCACGGCACGGTCAGCGTGCCTCCGCCGATCCCCACCAGCGCCGAGACGGCGCCGATGACCGTGCCGGCAAGGCCGTGCTCCCAGGCCGACCCGGCCGCAGCTCCCGGGGAGGCGTGGGCGCGCGGCTTCATGCCGAAGGCCAGTTGCAGGGCCACGCCGATCTCGAACAGGGCGAAGAACAGGCGCAGGCCGTCGGTGGCGAAGAAGCCCGCCAGCCAGGCCCCCAGCAGGGCGCCGACGATGATCCCCGGCGTCAGTTGCCAGAACACCGGCCAGCGCACGGCGCCGTGGCGGTGGTGGGCACGCACTGAGGAAATCGAGGTAAAGACGATGGTCGCGAGTGACGTGCCCACCGCCAGGTGCATGACGACGCCTGGCTCGAAACCGGCACGCACGAACAGGAAGGCCAGCACCGGCACGATCACCAGCCCACCCCCGACACCGAGCAGCCCGGCAATGAGGCCGGCAAAGGCGCCGGTGATGAGGTAGGCGAGCAGATCCATGTCGGCAGTGTAGAAGGCCGCCGCCGCCGGTGGCAACTCCCGGGCTCTGCCAGTCGGCTCAGGCGGTAAGCAGCGTGAGCAGTTTGACGACCACGAAAATGGCACTGCTCAGCAGCCCCAGCACCGGCACCCACAGGGGGAACACGCGTGCCTCTCCGGCTTCGGGCTCGCGGCGCTTGATCCGGATCAGCGACAGGTTGATGAAGATGTACACGATCAGAATGCTGAAACTGGTGGTGTCAGCCAGCGTGCGCAGACCAAGCGGCAGGGCAAAGGCCAGCACCAGCAGGATCACCAAGGCGGTGGCCACCACCGGCGTGCGGCGCACGGGATGCACCTGTGAGAGGACAGCCGGTAACCAGCCCTGGCGGCTCACGCCATAGAGCACACGTGCCGACATGATCATCTGGATGAGCGCGCCGTTGATCACCGCGAACAGGCTGATGAACGAAATGAGCCATGGCGCGCGACCGGTGGCCTGTGCGTAGAGCACCGCCATGGGTGCCGGACTCGTGCCCAGCTCCTCGGGCGGATGGGCAAGGACGGCGGTGAGTGCCACCAGAAAATACAGCACGGTGGAGATCACCACGGCGAGAATGATCGCCAGCGGCAGGTTACGGCGCGGCCGCCTCACTTCCTCGGCGATATTGACCATGTCCTCGAAACCGATGAAGGCAAAGAAGGCCACGAAGGCCGCCACCATGATACCGTGCCACGCCGCCAGTTCGGGAGGCGGGATAAATTCACGCCAGCGCACCTCGAGGCTGGCCAGGGCCTCACCGTTGACACCGATGATGAGCAGCAGACCACCGATCTCGACGAGCGTCATGAGGCTGGCTGCCATCACCGACTCACGGATCCCCCACATGGCCAGTGTACCGAGCAACAGGATCACCACCGTGATGATAAACAGGCGATCCAGGTACCATGCCTCGTCGACAAAGCGGGGAGAGATCAACAGGGCCATGACCTGCTGCAGGTAACCGACGAAACCGTTGGCCAGTGTGGCGGCGGAGACGATGCCGGCAAAGGCGATCAACAGGCCCACGGCGGTGGACAGGGGTGGCCAGCCCATGCCCTGTTGTACATAGACCGCCTCGCCCGCGCTCTTCGGGTAGCGCGAGGACAACTCAGCATAGCTCAGACCGGTGACGGCGGCGATGAGCGCGGCGATAACAAAGGCCAGCGGCGCAAACAGGCCAGCGCTGCCTGCCACTTCGCCGATGAGTGAATAGATCCCGGCACCGAGGATGGTGCCGAGGCCATAGAAGACCGTCATGCCCAGTGACAGGCTACGCCGCAGGGTTGGTGAGGATAGAGGGGGAGTCGGCCTGGCCACGACGACAGTCTACGACGGCCGTCGCGGGGCTTACTTGATCCAGATCGTCTTGATGTTGACGAACTCGTGGATGCCGTGATGGCAGAGCTCGCGCCCGTAGCCGGAGTTCTTCGTGCCGCCGAAGGGGAGACGTGGATCACTCTTGACCATGCCATTGACGAAACAGGCACCGGACACCAGCTTGCGTGCAAAGGCCTCGCCGCGCTTGTCATCGGCGGTCCAGACGCTGCCACCCAGTCCAAACGGCGAGTCGTTGGCGATGCGCAGGGCGTCGGCCTCGTCGCGCGCACGGATGACGATGGCCACGGGACCAAAGAACTCCTCGCTGTAGGCACGCATGCCGGGACTCACACGATCGAGGATCGAGGGCTGGTAGAAGGCACCGTCACCATCGCCGGGCGCACAACCGGTCACCGCCACGGCGCCGGCGGAGATGGAGTCGCTCACCTGCTGGTGCAGTTCGTCACGCAGATCGGTGCGCGCCATGGGTGCGAGGGTGGTATCGGGATCGGTGGGATCGCCCATCTTCAGGGCCTCGACACCGGCCTTGAAGCGCGCGACGAAGTCCTCGGCAATGGCATCGACGACGATAAAGCGCTTGGCGGCAATACAGCTCTGCCCACAGTTGAGAAAACGCGAGGCGACGGCATTGTTGACCGCCAGATCCAGATCGGCGTCTTCGAGCACCACGAAGGCATCGGAACCACCCAGTTCCAATACCGACTTCTTGACACTGGCGCCGGCGGTTGCGGCCACCTGGCGGCCGGCCGGTTCACTGCCGGTGAGCGTCACGGCATGAATACGCGGGTCTTCGATAACCGCCTTGACCTTGCCGGCGCGGATCATCAGGGTACGAAATACGCCCTGGGGAAAGCCCGCCTCGTGAAAGACTTCTTCGATGGCCAGCGCGCACTCGGGCACGTTGGAGGCATGCTTGAGCACGCCGGTGTTACCCGCCACCAGGCCGGGGGCGGCGAAGCGGAAGACCTGCCAGAAGGGGAAGTTCCAGGGCATCACCGCCAGCACCGTACCCAGCGGCTGGTAGGCCACCAGGCTGCGGCTGGCATCGGAACTGATAATCTCGTCGGCAAGAAAGGTCGGTCCGTTGTCGGCGTAGTAGTCACATACCGTGGCGCATTTCTCTACCTCGGCGATGGCCTCGCGCGTAAGCTTGCCCATTTCGCGGGTAATGAGCCCGGCATAGTGTTCCGTCCGCTCGCGCAGGACCTGCGCGGCGCGATGCATGAGATCACAGCGCTCTTCGATGGGGGTAGCGGCCCACCCCGGCGTGGCGGCAGCCACTTCGGCCAGTGCGGTATCCAGGGTTTGATCATCCCAGTCGGCGAATTCGCCGACGGTTTCGCCACTGGCGGGATTAACGACGACAAAGCTCATGCAGATTCCTTTTTCCAGTGCCCGTCAGTGGGCTTGTGCCATACAGTATAGACGCTCGGCGGCGAAAGTGGTTCCACCTCGTTTGCCACCACGCCTGCCAGGGTCTACCAGTTTCGTGCACCCGGTGCGCGCAGTGGGTAAGATAGCGCGATGAAGGTCTATCAGGTTGGTGGCAGCGTGCGCGACAGGCTTCTTGGCCTGCCGGTGAAGGATCACGACTGGGTGGTGGTGGGCGCCACGCCGGAGGAAATGCGCGCGGCCGGCTACAAACCGGTGGGCGCCGACTTCCCGGTGTTCCTGCATCCCGAGACCCACGAGGAATACGCCCTGGCGCGCACCGAGCGCAAGACCGCACCGGGGTATACCGGCTTTGTGTTTCATGCCAGCCCGGAGGTAACACTGGAAGAGGATCTGCGCCGCCGTGATCTGACCATCAATGCCATGGCACTGGACGAGGCGGGAAACCTGATCGATCCGTGGCACGGCAAGGAGGATCTGGATGCGCGCCTCCTGCGCCACGTCTCGCCCGCCTTCGTGGAGGATCCCGTGCGCGTGCTGCGCGTGGCGCGCTTCGCCGCACGCTTTGCACCGCTGGGCTTTACCATTGCGCCCGAAACCCTGACGCTGATGCGCGAGATGGTCGGCAATGGTGAAGTGGATGCGCTGGTACCCGAGCGCGTGTGGGCCGAGACGGAGCGCGCCCTCGCCGAAGATCGTGCGGCGGTGTTCTTCGAAGTGCTGCGCGAATGCGGTGCACTGGCGCGTATCTTCCCAGAGATCGACCGCCTCTTCGGCGTACCACAACCGGCGGAACACCACCCCGAAATCGACACCGGTGTGCACACCCTGATGGTGCTCACACAGGCGGTTCGCCTGTCACCTGACACGCGCGTGCGTTTTGCCGCGCTGGTGCACGATCTCGGCAAGGGCACCACGCCGCCGGAGGAATGGCCGAAGCACTACGAGCACGAAGAGCGCGGCGTGCCGCTGGTGAAGGCGTTGTGCCAGCGCCTGCGCACGCCGCGTGAGTACCGTGATCTCGCCGTACTGGTGGCGCGCTATCACCTGCACTACCATCGCGCGGCCGAGTTGCGACCGGACACCCTGCTCCGAACCCTCAATGCCCTGGATGCCTTCCGCCGCCCGGAGCGTTTTACCCAGTGGCTGCTGGCCTGCGAGGCCGACTCACGCGGACGCACCGGCTACGAGGATCGCGACACCCCGCAAACCGGCCTGTGGCAACGTGCCTTCGCGGCGGCCGCAGCCATCGATACCGCGGCACTCGTCGAACAGGGACTGGAAGGCCGGGCCATTGGCGAAGCACTGCGGCGGCGGCGGATCACTGCCATAAAAGACGTCGTCAAAGACCGTTTGTAGGAGCGCCACCCACGGCACGATGAATGCGGCTGCTATCGCCGCGGGGGCGCGGCTCCTGCAGGCACTGCGTTCGAACCAATCTTGTTGGGGCGCCGCCCACGGCGCGATGAATGCGGCCGCTATCGCCGCGGGGCACGGCTCCTGCAGGCACTGCGTTCGAACCAATCTTGTTGGGGCGCCGCCCACGGCGCGATGAATGCGGCTGCTATCGCCGCGGGGGCGC
This sequence comes from Gammaproteobacteria bacterium, assembly GCA_011051615.1. GTDB lineage: Bacteria > Pseudomonadota > Gammaproteobacteria > CAMYNG01 > CAMYNG01 > HyVt-448. The sequence continues at coordinate 5,716 of DRKU01000183.1, read as the reverse complement.
GGCTCCTACAGGCACTGCGTTCGAACCAATCTTGTTGGGGCGCCGCCCACGGCGCGATGAATGCGGCCGCTATCGCCGCGGGGCGCGGCTCCTGCAGGCACTGCGTTCGAACCAATCTTGTTGGGGCGCCGCCCACGGCACGATGAATGCGGCCGCTATCGCCGCGGGGGCGCGGCTCCTGCAGGCACTGCGTTCGAACCAATCTTGTAGGAGCGCCGCCCACGGCGCGATGAATGCGGCCGCTATCGCCGCGGGGGCGCGGCTCCTACAGGCACTGCGTTCAAATCAATCTTGTAGGAGCGCCGCCCACGGCGCGATGAATGCGGCTGCTATCGCCGCGGGGGCGCGGCTCCTACAGGCACTGCGTTCGAACCAATCTTGTTGGGGTGCCGCCCACGGCGCGATGACCCGCTCCATCTTCACCCTGCGGGCGTGGCGCCCACGGTACCCATGCCGCGTATCACGATCCGCGCCGTGTCGTAGCCGGAAGGACTGATCACGGTCAGGGATAAAACCTCTCTCCCGGAGGTAGCGGGGCGTTGGGGCGAAACCGTCGCCTGGGCGGTTAGGCCGATTTGTTGCCCAGCACGATGGCCCGCCGCGGCGCGGGATGGCCTTCGATGGTGCGGGTGGCGTCGTCGGCATCGAGAAAATCGGCGAGGGAATTGAAGCGCATCCAGTCCGTCGTGCGTTGCTCGTTCACGGTGGTGACGCTCACGTCCACCGCGCGTACATTTTCATACCCACAACGTTGCATCCAGCGTACCAGCTCCGCCACCGAGGGAATGAACCACACGTTGCGCATGGCGGCATAGCGATCGTCCGGCACCAGCACCTCGCCCGGCCCGCCTTCGATGACGAGGGTCTCCAGCACCAGTTCACCGCCCGGCACGAGGCACTCGCGCAGCTCGAACAGGTGATCCAGTGGCGCGCGGCGGTGATAGAGCACGCCCATGGAGAACACCGTATCGAAGGCGGCGAGCTTCGGCGGCAGGTCGTCACTGGACAGGGGCAGGACGTGGACACGCGTATCCTGCACGAAATGCTGCACCGCCTGGTACTGCATGACGTACAGCAGGGTGGGATCGATACCGATAACCTGCGCCGCACCCGCCCCTGCCATGCGCCAGCAGTGGTAACCGCTACCACAACCCACGTCCAGCACCCGGCGCCCATCGAGGGGTGCGATGTGGCCACGCAGGCGGTTCCACTTCCAGTCCGAGCGCCACTCGGTGTCGATGTGGATCCCGAACAGGTCAAAGGGTCCCTTGCGCCAGGGATGCAGTTCGCGCAACGCGGCTTCGATAACGCCCGCCTGTGTGGCATCCACGTCCTCGGGCCGACCGACGCACAGCGTATCGGTATTCAGATCCAGCGACGTGGGGACGATATCCGGCAGGGTACGCAGGGCGGCCTGCCAGCGCGGCAGATCACCATGCGTCGCCGCATCGAGACGCGACTGTCCCAGTTCAAGCAGATCGGCAAGCGCGGCGGTACGACGCGACCCGGACATGACACCTCTCAGGGACGCGCCAGCAGGGCGACGAAATTGAAACAGCGGAACCAGGGCAGCACCGAGGAAAACCCGGCGGCGTGCAGGCGGGTGATATGTTCATCGAGGGTGTTGGGGATCAGCACCCGTTCCAGGGCATTGCGCTTTTGCGCGATCTCCAGCTCGCTGTAGCCGTTGGCGGCCTTGAAGGCAGCGTGCAGCTCCTCGTTGAAGGCCTGCTCGGCGGGATCCTCGAAACGGATCTTCTCGGCGATGAGCAACGCGCCGTCATCGCGCAGGCCCTGGTGCAGACGCCGCAACAGGGCCTCGCGTTTCTCGGGGGCAATGAACTGCAGGGTGAGGTTCATGGCGATGAAGGCTGCATCGTCCACCGGTGTATCGGCAATATCGGCACAGGTGACGGTAACGCGCTGGCCATCGGCCTCACGATCCATGATCGCCCGGCAGCGCGCCACCATGGCCGCGGAGTTATCCACCGCGGTGATGCACACCGAGGCGGGCGTGCGGCGCAGCATGGACAGGGTCACAGCACCCAGTGAGCAACCGAGATCGTAGAGCCGGGAGTCCGGCGTGGCATATTGCGCGGCCAGCAGGCCGCTCAGGGTGACGATCTGCTCATAGCCCGGTACCGAGCGGCGCACCATGTCGGGAAACACATCCGCCACACGTTCGTCGAAGGCGAAGTCCACCAGGTCCTCGCGCGGCAGCTCGAACAGGGTGTCACGTTTTCCGGAGTCCGTCATGGCGTCGTCAATGAGTAATACGGTCGTTACCTGGTGAAACCTAGTTCAGATAATAGCCGAAATAGAACAGCAGGCCCGCGCCCAGCACCAGGCGGTAGATGACGAAGGGAAACATGCCAACGCGTTCCACCAGGCGCAGGAAGTAATGAATGCAGACATAGGCGAACAGCGCCGAGAGCAGCGTGCCGATGCCGAAGGCGCGCCAGTCGACGCGCTCGGCCGACTGCGCCAGCTTGGCCGACTCGTAACCGCCGGCCGCGAGAATGATGGGGATCGACAACAGGAAGGAAAAGCGTGCAGCTGCCTGGCGTGACAGGCCGGCCATGAGACCGGCGGTGATGGTGATGCCCGAGCGCGAAGTGCCGGGGATCAGCGCCAGCGCCTGGGCAAAACCGACCAGCACCACGTCACGCCAGGTGAGTTCGGCTTCCGTGCGCGTGTTGTCACGACGCCGATCGGCAAACCACAACAGCAGCCCAAAACCGATGGTGGCCCAGGCGATGACCAGCGGCGAGCGCAGGTAGAGTTCGACGATGTCGTCGAGAAACAGGCCGGCCAGTCCGGCGGGAATGGTGGCGAAGATCACCGCCCAGGCCAGCTTGCCCTCGGCGGCCAGTTCCAGGCGGCTGAAACTCAGCACCCAGTTGACCGCCATCTGGTTGAGTTCGCGGCGAAAGTACACCACCACCGCCGCCAGCGTACCAAGATGCACGGCCACGTCGAAGGCCAGGCCCTGTTCCGGCCAGCCGGTGAGTACCGGCACCAGGATCAGGTGGGCGGAGCTGGAGATGGGCAGGAATTCAGTCAGCCCCTGTACCAGGGCGAGCACAATGACTTGCAAAAGTCCCATAACGGTTTCCTGTCGGCCGGTGGGCGTTACAACGCCGCGCTGAAATCCCGGATCTGGAAACCGGGAATATCACATTCACAGTCGCGCGCAAAAGCGATGACCTTGAACAACTCGCCCATCTCGTGGGGCAGGGTCAGTTTCTTCAGTTGCGCGGCCACTTCCAGTTGTGCGCGTGTATCCACCGGGTTGACCTCGCTGGCCAGTTCGGTGATGCCGCTGCCGAGCAGGAAATTGGCCTGGTTGGTGAAACCCGCCAGCTTCATGCCCCCTTCCGTGGCCGCCTGCGCCACGGCGGAAAAATCCACATGGGCGGTGATGTCCTGCAGGCCGATGAAGGCGAAGGGATCATCGTGGGCGTGGTGGCGATAGTGACACATCAGGGTGCCCTGCGATCTCTGCGCATGATAGAACTCGCGTGCGGGAAAACCATAGTCAATTAGCAGTAACAGGCCACGTTCGATGATCGCAGCCATGCTCGCGGTCCACTGCTCGGCGGCCAGTCCCAGTTCGGAAACATAGCCCTCAGCCAGCTCGCTACCGTGCTCACGCCACAGCCGTTCGAGACGCCCCGTCAGGGCCTCGTCATCGAGCGGCGATTCCAGCCAGGTGAACCGCTCATCCGCCACGCCCACGCCCAGCCGCCGCAGAGCGCCCTCGCGCACCACGAAGCGCTCCACCGGCAGGGCATCGAGCAGTTCATTGGCCACCACCACACCGGTGAAGCTGTCGGGCAGCGTATCGAGCCAGATGACGCGCGCCCGCAGATCGGCATCCAGCGCCTCCAGACATGCAGCCTGGCGTGCACGCAGCTCGGCGCTGCGCTCCAGAATATAATAGTGTCGCGGCAGGCAGTCGCCGGCCTGCCACTCGCGCAGCATGTCCGCCGCCATGGCGCCACTGCCCGCACCCACCTCCAGCACCGCCGCCTCGTCACCCAGTTCCGTCAGCGCCGGCGCCAGCGCACGTGCCACGCAACGGGAGAACAACGACGAGATCTCCGGCGCGGTGATGAAATCGCCCGCTTCGCCGATCTTGTGACTGCCGGCGCTGTAATAACCCAGCCCCGGTGCGTAGAGGGCCAGTTCCATGTAACGGCTGAAGGGAATGACGCCGCCTGTGGCGTCGATGGCTGCGCGGATATGCGTCACAAGTTCCGCCGACAGGGCGCGCGCATCGGCATCGGGTTCGGGCAGGGTCTGTCGCGTGGGAATGGGAGACATGGGAAGCGTGTCGCTGGGTACCCGTTGGCCATGGAACGCGCATTTACGGTACAGTGCGCGAAACGGTTTACGCGGGCGAGGATACCACACATGCCGACGGACAAGGTCGTACTCATCACCGGCGCCGCCCATCGACTGGGCGCGGCCATGGCGCGCCACCTGCATGAGGCCGGCATGCGCATCGTGCTCCACTACCGCCATTCGGTCGAGGCCGCGCAGTCGCTGAAGGACGAACTGGAAGCGACGCGCCCCGACAGCGTGGCGCTGGTGGCGGGTGATCTGCTCGACGTGAACCGCCTCGAGGACATCATCGCCGAGAGCATCGCGGCCTGGGGACAGCTGGACGTGCTCATCAACAATGCGTCCACCTTCTACCCCACGCCGCTCGGCTCGGTGACACTGGATCAGTGGGACGATCTCATGGGCACCAACCTGCGTGCGCCCTTCTTTCTCGCCCAGGCGGCGGCGGCAGAACTCACGCGCCGCGAGGGTTGCATCGTCAACATCGTCGATATCCATGCCGATCGGCCACTGAAGGATCATCCGGTCTACAGCATGGCCAAGGCCGGGCTGGTGATGCTCACCCGCTCGCTGGCGCGCGAGCTGGGCCCGGCGGTGCGCGTCAACGCCATCGCCCCCGGCGCCATCCTGTGGCCCGAGAACATGGACGCGGACACGCAGGCACAGATCGTCGAGCGCACCGCGCTCAAGCGCACCGGCCACCCGCAGGACATCGCCGACGCCGCCCTCTACCTCATCGACAAGGCCGACTACATGAGTGGCCAGGTGCTCACCGTCGATGGCGGGCGGACGCTGGGGAATTAAGCACAGTAGCGAGGGACGAGTAGCGAGGATCGGTTCCGTTGGCCTGTGCCCTTCAATGCCCTGGCATGGCCCCAAACCCCGCGGGTCATTTCCCTGGATTCCGGGCCGCCGCTGCGCGTCGCCCGGAATGACGGAAACGATCAACCGTGACGGACCCGGAGATCGCCACCCCGATGCAAACCGCAATCCCGGTGGAATATTGCCCCGTTCCGTGTGGCGGTCGGCACCGTGTGTCCGCCCTGAAGCGCGACTCACGCAGGGCGACCGCCATGGATGGCGGAAATACCGGGTATGCAGGAGCAATTCCCGGCCGGAGCCCGGAAGGGTGGACCACGGTGCTGAAACAGATTTGAGGTTTGAAGCTCTGCGCCTCGCTACTCGCTACTTTCCTGTCAACATCCCGCCGAGTCGGAGGCGTAGTCGTCGTCGGTCCAGTCGAAGTCGATGACCCACAGGTCCTGATCGCCCGTCTCCAGTTCATCGCGCATCTGCGCGAGGGACTTCCCCGTCACGGGGTGGACGAGATCGGCGGCCAGGTCGGCGAGGGGAAACAGGACGTGGGCGT